>CAZVTK010000114.1:0-14945 GCA_964629765.1 uncultured Mesorhizobium sp. | reverse complement strand
TTGGCGAAATCGTACCTGCAATCCGATCGCCCCCCTTGCGGGGGAGATGGCCGGCAGGACAGAGGGGGGTGGCCGCACGGATGCGGCACACGATGGCTAAGCCCCGCATCCAGTTCATCTGCCAGAATTGCGGCACCGTCCACACGCGCTGGGCGGGCAAGTGCGATTCCTGCGGCGCGTGGAACACGCTGGTCGAGGAAGGCACGGCCGGCGGCATCGGCTCGGGCCCGCAGGTGCTGAAGAGCGCGCGAAAAGGACGTATCGTCGCGCTGACCTCGCTGGACGGCGAGATCGAGGACGCACCGCGCATCGCGTCGGGCATCGCCGAGCTCGACCGCGCCACCGGCGGCGGCTTCGTGCGCGGCTCGGCACTGCTGGTGGGCGGCGATCCCGGCATCGGCAAGTCGACGCTGCTGACGCAAGCGGCGGCGGCGCTGGCGGCCAGGGGCAACCGCGTCATCTACGTCTCGGGCGAGGAGGCGGTGGCGCAGATCAGGCTGCGCGCCCAGCGCCTCGGCGTGGCGGCCAGCGCGGTGGAGCTTGCCGCCGAGACCAATGTGGAGGACATCCTCGCCACCATCGGCGAGGGACGCCGGCCCGACCTCGTCATCCTCGATTCGATCCAGACGCTGTGGACCGACCTTGCCGATTCGGCCCCCGGCACGGTGACGCAGGTGCGCGCCTCGGCGCAGGCGATGATCCGCTACGCGAAATCCACAGGCTGCGCCGTGGTGCTGGTCGGCCATGTGACCAAGGACGGGCAGATCGCCGGCCCGCGCGTGGTCGAGCACATGGTCGACGGCGTTCTCTATTTCGAGGGCGAGGGCGGCCACCACTACCGCATCCTGCGCACGGTGAAGAACCGCTTCGGCCCGACCGACGAGATCGGCGTGTTCGCCATGGGCGACCGGGGGCTGGCGGAAGTGTCCAACCCTTCGGCGCTGTTTCTCTCCGAGCGCAGCGAAAAGGCGCCGGGAGCCGCTGTTTTCGCCGGCATCGAGGGCACGCGGCCGGTGCTGGTCGAGATCCAGGCGCTGGTGGCGCCCTCGCCGCTCGGCACGCCGCGGCGCGCCGTGGTCGGCTGGGATTCGGCGCGGCTTTCCATGGTGCTCGCCGTGCTCGAGGCGCATTGCGGCGTGCGCTTCTCGCAGCACGACGTCTATCTCAACGTGGCGGGCGGATACCGCATCTCGGAGCCGGCGGCCGACCTTGCGGTGGCCGCCGCGCTTGTCTCGTCGCTCACCGGCCTTGCCCTGCCTGCCGATTGCGTCTATTTCGGCGAAATCAGCCTGTCGGGCGCCGTCAGGGCCGTCGCGCATGCGCAGCAGCGTCTCAAGGAGGCGGAAAAGCTGGGATTCGGCAAGGCCGTGATGCCCGCTTCCGCAGACGAGACGACGGGCGCCGTGGCAGCCGGCTCATTTCGGCCGGAAACTCTTGCTGATCTGGTCGCGCGCATCGCGGCGTCGGGCCAGCGACGCGATTGAAGGGCCCCCTGGGGAGACGAAATGCCGATCACGCTGCTTGACGGAATAGTCATCGGCTTCACCCTCGTCTCCGCCCTGCTCGCCATGGTGCGCGGCTTCTCGCGCGAGATCCTGTCGATCGCCTCGTGGGTGGCGGCTGCTGCCGCGGCCTTCTACTTCCACCCGATGCTGCTGCCCTATGTGAGGCCCTATGTGGACCATCCGATGGTCTCGCTGGCGGTGGCGGCGGGCATCATCTTCTTCATCGCGCTCATCGTGGTGACGGTGATCACGATGAAGATCGCCGACTTCATCATCGATTCGAAGGTCGGCGCGCTCGACCGGACGCTGGGCTTCATCTACGGCGCGGCGCGCGGCCTGCTGGTGCTGGCCGTCGCGCTGCTGTTCTTCAACTGGCTGGTGGGCACCAACCCGCCGGCCTGGGTGACCGAGGCGAAGTCGCGTCCCATGCTGGAGAGCATCGGCACCTGGCTGCAAGGCATCCTGCCGGACGACCCGGAGCACTCGATCCTGAACCGCCTGCGCGGCGAGGACGGCAACGGCGCCCAGCCTGCGCCCGACGCACCCGCGCAGCCGGGACCCGGGGCCCGGCCGCCGGTGAACGAGGACGACCTGCCGGCGGAGGAAGAGGCTCCGGCCGAGGAATAGGGTTCGCACAGATTTCGCGATGGGCGCGGGAGGGCGCCCGGAAACTGCATCTACACGACCTGAGGACCTGCGATGGAACAGGCAGTGACCGCCCTCCCCGATGAGGTTCCCCGTGGTGCCGCCGACGACGAGGCGGGCGACCATTTCCACGACGAATGCGGGGTGTTCGGCATTTTCGGCCGGCAGGACGCGGCGGCCATCGTCACGCTCGGCCTGCACGCCTTGCAGCATCGCGGCCAGGAGGCGGCCGGCATCGTCAGCTATGACGGCAGCCAGTTCCATGTCGAGCGCCATCAGGGCCTGATCGGCGACACCTTCACCCGGCAGGCGGTGATCGACAGCCTGAGGGGCAACCGCGCCATCGGCCATACGCGCTACGCCACCACGGGCGGCGCGGGCTTGCGCAACGTCCAGCCCTTCTTCGCCGAACTGGCCGGCGGCGGCTTCGCGGTCGCCCATAACGGCAACATCACCAATGCGATGACCATCCAGCGGCGGTTGCAGAAGGAAGGCTCGATCTTTTCCTCGACCTCCGACACGGAGACGATCCTGCACCTGATCGCGACCTCGAAGGAGCGCGACACCAATGCGCGGTTCGTCGACGCGGTGCGCCAGCTCGAGGGCGCGTTCTCGCTGGTGGCGCTGACGGCCAAGAAGATGATCGGCTGCCGCGACCCGCTCGGCATCCGCCCGCTGGTGCTGGGCGACCTCGACGGCGCGTGGATTCTCGCCTCCGAGACGGTGGCGCTCGACATCATCGGCGCGCGCTTCGTGCGCGACCTTAAGCCCGGCGAGATGGTGGTGATCACCTCGAAAGGCATCGAGAGCCATTTCCCGTTCGAGCCGGCCAAGCCGCGCTTCTGCATCTTCGAATATGTCTATTTCGCCCGGCCGGATTCCACCATCGAGGGGCGCAACGTCTATGCGGTACGCAAGCAGATCGGCGCCGAGCTGGCGCACGAGAGCCCGGTCGACGCCGACATCGTCGTGCCCGTGCCGGATTCGGGCACGCCGGCGGCGATCGGTTTCGCGCAGGCGGCGGGGCTGCCCTTCGAGCTCGGCATCATCCGCAACCACTATGTCGGCCGCACCTTCATCTCGCCCGGCGACGCGATCCGCCACATGGGCGTGAAGCTCAAGCACAACGCCAACCGCCGCATCATCGAGGGCCGGCGCGTGGTGCTGGTGGACGATTCGATCGTGCGCGGCACGACGAGCCAGAAGATCGTGCAGATGGTGCGCGACGCGGGCGCGCGCGAGGTGCACATGCGCATCGCCTCGCCGCCGACCCGCGCGAGCTGCTTCTACGGCGTCGACACGCCCGAGAAGGCGAAGCTGCTCGCCTCGCGCATGTCGGTCGCGGAAATGGCCGATTTCATCCGCGTCGATTCGCTCGGTTTCCTGTCAATGGACGGGCTCTACCGCGCGGTTGGGGAAGCGGCCCGCGACAACGACGCGCCGCAATATTGCGACGCCTGCTTCTCGGGCGACTATCCGACCGCGCTGACCGACCATGACGGGGCGGACAACATCCGCACCCTGTCGCTGCTGGCGCCGGCCGCGCGGGGCTGACGCCTACGGCGTCACCAGCTTGAGCCCGACGATGCCGGCCACGATCAGGCCGACGCAGGCAAGGCGCAGGAGATCGGCCGATTCGGCGAAGAGGACGATGCCGAGGATCACCGTGCCGACCGCGCCGATACCCGTCCACACCGCATAGGCGGTGCCGAGCGGCAAGGTCCGCAGCGCGAGGCCCAGCAGGGCAAGGCTGACGATCATCGAGACGACCGTCAGCGCCGTCGGCAGCGGACGGGTGAAACCGTCGGTGAATTTCAGGCCGACCGCCCAGCCGATCTCGGCAAGGCCGGCCGCGAAGAGATAAAGCCACGCCACATCATACTCCATCGCGTTGCGATGAGGCCGTCCTCACCCGGAATGTGCTGAAGGCGGGGCCGTCCCCGCGCGCCCGATATAGGGCGAAGCCCGGCCTGCGGCAACGGGGCGGGTTTTGTTGCGGCCCGTTCCGTTCTATCTGCCCGAACCAGCTACAGGCGGCGAACGGAGCCTCGCATGACCCTCGACCTTTCGGGCCGCGTCGCCCTCGTCACCGGCACGTCCCGCGGCATCGGCTATTTCCTTGCGAAGGAGCTGGCGGCCGCCGGCGCGCATGTCATCGCCGTGGCGCGCACCGTGGGCGGGCTGGAAGAGCTCGACGACGAGATCCGCAAGGACGGGCGGGGCTCGGCGACGCTGGTGCCGCTCGATCTCGCCGACCTGCCGGGCATCGACCGGCTGGGCGCGTCGATCCACGAGCGGTGGGGCAAGCTCGACATACTGGTCGCCAATGCCGGCGTGCTCGGCACGATCTCGCCGGTCGGCCATGTCGAGGCGAAGGTGTTCGACAAGGTGATGGCGATCAACGTCACCGCGACCTGGCGGCTGATCCGCTCGGTCGATCCGCTGCTGAAGGCTTCGGATGCCGGGCGCGCCATCATCGTCTCGTCGGGCGCGGCGCATTCGGCGCGCGCCTATTGGGGGCCCTACGCCGCGTCCAAGGCCGCCGTGGAGGCGCTGGCGCGCTCCTGGGCGGACGAGACGAAGAACATGCCGCTGCGCGTCAACGTCGTGAACCCCGGCGCCACCCGCACGGCGATGCGCGCGCAGGCCGTGCCGGGCGAGGACCCGCAGACGCTGCCGCACCCGTCGGAGGTGGCAAAGGCGATCCTGCCGCTCGCCGACCCCGCTCTGACCGAGACCGGGGCGATACTCGACGTGCGCAGCGGCCGGCTGCTGCGCTATCGCCTGCCCGCATAAAAGGGCTTAATCTCGCCGCGTTCCTGACCTATTCTGGCATCGGAGCATCAAGACAGTTCGCGGGGTGCCAGCGTGAAACACGCACATCTTCTCATCGCAGCCCTTGCCGCGACGGTTTTTGCGGCACCTGCGTCTGCGCAGCAGACGCAGCTCAAGGCCCTGCCCGGCGGCAGCCTGATGCTGAAGGACGTGCCCGCGGCCCGCGGCAATGTCGAGAACCTGCCGGGCGTGCGGCTCAACATGCAGGCGCAGGGCGGCGCCGCGGGCGGCAATTGCAGCGAGCGGCAGGTGAGTTCGCTCGGCTTCGGCGACATGCGCGGCGGCTCGGTCAGCGAATGCAAGTTCGGCAATTTCACCTTCAGCACGAGCAGGCCGAGCAGCCCCCTCGCCCCGTCCTGGCACAGCGGCGTGCCGAGCCCGTTCGGCAGCAATGACGGGCCGCCTCCCGGCTCGGGCGGCTTCGCGCCGCGCCCCAGCAACGGCTTCTGGTGAGGACGCCACCGGCCCGCGCGGGCCTGCGCCCCATCGGCAGGTAGAGCCGGCATGATCGTGCTGCTTGCGATCGTCGTCCTGCCGCTGGCCGCCTGGGCCGCAGGCGCGGCAGGGCTCGCGGCGCTCCGGCGCATCAGCTTCCATCAGGCGTTCTTCTTCCTGCCCCTGAAGCTCGCCTACCGGATCGGCGACCGGGCTGATAATCGGTCGGGCGGCAATCTGCGCGCCGGGCCGCCGGTGATCTACGCGATCCTCCACCAGTCGCGGCTCGACCCGGCGCTGATGCTGTCGCTGCTGCCGGAAGACACGCTGCACATCCTCGACGAGCGCTCGGCGCGCTCGCCCTTCCTGGAGCCGTGGCGGGAGATGGCGCGCACCATCGCCTTCAACCCGCGCCACGTCTTCGTCAGCCGGCGGCTGGTGCGCCATCTCAAGGGGCGGGGCCGGCTCGCCGTCTACATGCCGGACGGCGTCGCGCCCGACACGCGGCCCTATCGGCTTTATCGCGCCATCGCCAAGATCGCCGCGGCGGCCGACGCGCGCATCGTGCCGGTTTCCGTGAAGGGCTCGCGCAACACGATCTTTCGCCTGCGGCGCGATGTCCCCCGGCAGGCGTTCGGCCGGCTGACCGTCAGCGCGCTGGAGGCGCTGACGATGGCGGAGCTCGTCGCACGGTCGCCGCGCGACAACGCCACCATGGCGCTGGCGCTGTACGAGCGGCTGGCGGAGGCGGACGCGGCCTGACGGCGCTCAGGCGGCGCTTTCCGCCGCCGCCTCGCGCTTCTCGCGTACCGCATAGGCGCGCATGCTGAACGGGATCATCACCAGATAGGCCACGGCGCTGAAGGCCAGCGTGTACCAGGTGTAGTTGGCGAGCAGCATGGCATAGAGCGCCACCGCGAGGATGAAGGGCAAAACCGCCTCGGGCCTGATCGACTTGCCGCGCCCCTTGCCGGAATAGACGCGGATGCGGCTGACGAGCAGCAGCGCCACCAGCACGGTGTAGATGCCCGCGCCATAGGCGAAGGCCGGCGACAGCGGCACGCCGACGAAGCCGAGATAGACGGGCAGCATGACCAGGACCGCGCCGGCCGGCGCCGGGACGCCGACGAAATAGTCGGCCTGCCAGGCCGGGCGGTCGGGATCGTCGGCCATGACGTTGAAGCGCGCAAGCCGCAGCGCGCAGGCGATGACGAACAGCAGCGCGGCGGTCCAGCCGATGGAGCCGACGCGGTCGAGCAAATAGGCGTAGAGCACCAAAGCGGGCGCGACGCCGAAATTGACGATGTCGGCCAGCGAATCGAGCTGGGCGCCGAATTTGGACGAAGCCTTCAGGAGCCGCGCGGCGCGCCCGTCGGCGAAATCCAGCAGTGCGGCGAGGATGACCAGCGCCACCGCCAGCTCGAACCGCCCCTCGAAGGCGAGGCGCACGCCGGTGAGGCCGGCGCAGACCGACAGTACGGTGATGAGGTTGGGCACGACGAGGCGCAGCGGAATCTCGCGCAGGCCGGGGCCTCCGGCATCTTGTCGGGCCGCGTCCTGCCTGCCGTTGCCGTCGCGCTCGCCGTCCAACTCAGGACACCCTGTAGAGCGGCCCGGCGGCCGCGCCGCCCGACTCGGCAATCACCGTTTCGCCGCCGACGGCCGTCTGGCCGACCGCGACGCGCGGCGACACGCCTGCCGGCAGGTAGACGTCCAGCCGCGAGCCGAAGCGGATGAGCCCGAAGCGCTCGCCCACCGAGATGTCCTCGCCCGCGCGGGCGAAGCAGACGATGCGCCGGGCGACGAGACCCGCGACCTGCACCACGGCGTAGACGCCGAACGGCCCGTCGATCACGAGCCCGTTGCGCTCGTTCTCCACGCTCGCCTTGTCGAGATCGGCGTTGAGGAACTTGCCCGGCCGGTGCTCGACGCGGCTGATGCGCCCGCGCGTCGGCGCGCGGTTCACATGGCAGGAGAATACGTCCATGAAAACGGAGATGCGCGTCATCTCCGCATTGCCGAGCCCGAGCTCGGTCGGCGGCACGGCCGGGCCGACCGAGGAGACGACGCCGTCGGCGGGGCTGACCACCAGCCGGTCGTCGACCGGGGTCACCCGCGGCGGATCGCGAAAGAAATAGACGCACCAGGCGGTCAGCAGAAGGCCGATCCAGAACAGCGGCGTCCACAACAGGCCGAGCACCACCGCGCCCACCGCGAAAGCCGCGATAAAGGGATAGCCCTCGCGGTGGATCGGCACGAGCGTCTTGCGGATCGTGTCGGCGAGCGTCATCGCGCGAGGTCCGGTTGGTCGGACGGGTTGCTTAGCGAAAAGCGCCCGTTCCCGCAACGAAGGCGCAATGTCCGCTGCGTCACGTTTTCGACGGAAGCGGCGTGTCCGCTACCGCCCGCCGCCGAGGAAATCCACCTTCGACAGCGGCACGCCCTTGTGGCGCAGGATGTCGTAGGCCGTCGTGACGTGGAAGAAGAAGTTGGGCAGGGCGAAGTCGAGCAGATAGGTCGTGCCGGTGTAGGTGAGCTCGGCGCGGCGGGTCTTGACGACGACCTCGACCGCCTCGGCCGCGTCGATGGCCGGCGCGGGCGCGGCCTTCAGAAAGGCGACCGTTGCGGCGATGCGCGCCTGCATGTCGGCGAAGGTCGCCTCCGTATCGGGCATGGCAACATTCTCCGCAGCGCCGAGCCGGACCGCGAAGAATTTCGCCGTGTCGCTGGCGCGCTGGATCTGGCCGGTCAGCGGCAGCATGTCGGGATAGAGCCGCGCTTCGGTCAGCTCGGCATGCGGCATGGCGTTCTCGTCGGCGAAGGCCCTGCCCTTATCGAGGACATGCGACAGGCTGGCAAAGCCGCGCAGGAAGACGGGAATGCTGATCTCGTAGAGCGACAGGGCCATGGCTTTCTCCGAATGGCGTTCGACGGGTTCTAACCGACGGGTTTTATCTCGGGCGTGCGCCGGCGTACCAGCACGCCGTCCGCATCGTTATCGCGCGCGGCGCGCAGGCGCTCCTCCACCTCGGTCGCCTCGCGCTGGCGGTCCCACATGGAGCGGTAGAGGCCGCCGGCTTCCAGCAGCGCGCGGTGCGTGCCGCGCTCGGCGATCAGGCCGTCCCTGAGCACGATGATCTCGTCGGCCGATACGACGGTGGACAGGCGGTGGGCGATGACCAGCGTGGTGCGGCCGCGGCTGACGAGGTCGAGCGCGGCCTGGATCTCGCGCTCGGTATGGGTGTCGAGAGCCGACGTCGCCTCGTCGAGGATCAGGATCGGCGGCGCCTTCAAGAGGGTGCGGGCGATGGCCACGCGCTGCTTCTCGCCGCCGGAGAGTTTCAGCCCGCGCTCGCCGACCATGGTGGCGTAGCCCTGCGGCAGGCCCTCGATGAAGCCGCCGATGCGCGCCAGCCGTGCCGCCTCCTCGACCTCGGCGTCGCTGGCGGCAGGGCGGCCGTAGCGGATGTTGTAGCCGATGGTGTCGTTGAACAGCACCGTGTCCTGCGGCACCATGCCGATGGCGGCGCGCAGGCTCTCCTGCGTGACCTTGGCGATGTCCTGCCCGTCGATCTCGATGCGGCCCCGCTGCACGTCGTAGAAGCGGAACAGCAGGCGCGAGATGGTCGACTTGCCGGCGCCCGACGGGCCGACGATGGCCACCGTCCTGCCGGCCGGAACCTCGAAGGACACGCCTTTCAGGATCTGCCGGTCGGGATCGTAGGAAAAGTGCACGTCCTCGAAGCGCAGGGCGCCCGAGCGCACCACGAGCGGCCGGGCGCCCGGCGCGTCCTCGACCTCGGCCGGAACGTCGAGCAGGTCGAACATCGCCTCGATGTCGGCCGCGCCCTGCCTGATCTCGCGGTAGAGCATGCCGATGAAGTTGAGCGGGATGGAAAGCTGGATCAGCATGGCGTTGATGAAGACGAAGTCGCCGATGGTCTGGGTGCCGCGCTGCACCTCCCACGCCGACATCGCCATGGCGGTCGCGATGCCGAGGCCGAGGATGACGCCCTGCCCGAAATTGAGCCAGCCGAGCGAGGTCCAGTTGCGCGTCGCCGCCTTCTCGTAACGCGCCATCGAGCGGTCGAAGCGCTCGGCCTCCATCGCCTCGTTGTTGAAATATTTGACCGTCTCGTAGTTCAGCAGCGAATCGACCGCCTTGGTGTTGGCGTCGGTGTCGCTGTCGTTCATCTGCTTGCGGATGACGATGCGCAGGTCCGTGGCCCAGACCGAGAACCAGATATAGGCGACGAGCGTGACCGCCACGACCGCGACATAGGCGACGCCATAGGCCAGCGCGAAGACCGTGGCGGTGAGCGCGAATTCGAGCACGGTCGGCAAGGTGGTGAGGATGGTGTGGCGCACCACCGTCTCGATGCCCTTCACCCCGCGCTCGATGACGCGCGACAGGCCGCCGGTGCGCCGCTCCAGATGGAAGCGCAGCGACAGCCGGTGCATGTGGACGAAGGTCCGGTAGGCGAGCTGGCGCACCGCGTGCTGCCCGACGCCGGCGAACAGCGCGTCGCGAAGCTGGTTGAAGCCCATCTGGACGACGCGCACGACATTGTAGGCGACGACCAGCATCAGCGGCGCGGCCAGCGCCTGCGGCAACCAGCCCGGCATCTGTCCCTCGCCGGCCAGCGCGTCGGTCGCCCATTTGAAGAAATAGGGCACCAGAATGAGGACGAGCTTGGCCGCGACCAGAAACAAAGTGGCCGACAGCACGCGCAGCTTCAGGTCCAGCCGTGCCGCCGGCCACATATAGGGCCACAAATTCACCAGCGTCGCGAACAGCGAGCCGGACTCGGCGGAGACCGTCTTTCTGCGGGGTTGGGTGGCTGGCAAGGCTGGCTTCCCGTTGGTTGTTTTTGTTCTTCGGCGCGTCAGAGGCCGCTGGCCCCTACACCACGCAAGGCTCGCCGGGTCCGGCGCAGCAGGTCTCGACCATGTCCGCGAGCCGCCTCGACAGCGCGGCCAGCGCCTCGCGGTCGACCGTATAGAGCGAGCGCTGCCCGTGCGGCGTGAGCCGCACGAGGCCGGCCTCGACCAGCACCTTCAGATGCTGCGACACGGTCGACTGGGCAAGGTCGAGACTACAGACCACGTCCTTGCAGCAGCAGCGTTCGTTGGCCGCCAGAAGCGACAGGATCTCCAGCCGCGCCGGATGGGCCAGCGCGCCGAGGCGCTCCGCGAGGCCGGACATGGAATCGGATACGGGGTCGGAATTCATCGTTCATCGCCGATATACGATGAACGATGACATGGCAAGCCTCGGCGCGACATCGACGCGCCGGCGCAGCCTCGGCTCAGCGTGTGGCGGTCGCGGGCGCGTCCTGCGGGATCTGATCGGCGATGGCGGACCAGTCGGCGGTCTCGCCGTCGTTCGACTGCCCGGGCACGGCGAAGACCTGACCCGGCCAGATGCGGTTCGGGTCCTCGATCTGCGGCTTGTTGGCCACGTAGATCGTCGTGTAGCGCATGCCCTTGCCGTAGACGCGCCGCGAGATGCGCCACAGCGTGTCGCCGCGGCGGATGATCACCGCGCCGGTCACGTTCTGCAATTTGGGCTGCGTCAACTCGGGCTCGGCGGGGGTTTCGGCGGGCGCGGCGGCAACCTCGACCGGCTTCTCCGGCTCGGCAGGCTTCGGCGCTTCCGCGACGATTTCGGGCTTGGGTGCGGGCTCGGCAGGCTTTGGCGCCTCGGTCACCACCTCGGCCTTCGGCGCCTCGGCCACGACTTCCGGTTTTGGCGCAGGCTCGGCAGGCTTTGGCGCCTCGGTCACCACCTCGGCCTTCGGCGCCTCGGCCACGACTTCCGGTTTTGGCGCAGGCTCGGCGGGCTTGGGCGCTTCGGCAACCACCTCCGGCTTCGGCGCGGGCACCGGGGCCTCGGCGACCACTTCGGGCTTCGGCGTGGGAACGGGCCGGGGCGCAGGCTCCGGCTTGGGCGCCTCGGCCACGACATCGGGCTTCGGGGTCGGTTTCGGCGCCGGCTCAGCCGGCGGGGCGACTGCGGCGACCACCTCGCCCGGCTCCCGATCGAAAGGGACAGCAGCGCGCGCGACCACCTGCGCGCGCGCGTCGATCAGGTCGGCACGCATGATATAGTGGCCGACCGCCAGCGCCCGCTCGGCCTCCACCAGGAAGCGGCCGCCGTCGGACACGTCCGAATCGCCGAGCAGCAAATCGTTGGCGTAGGCGCGCACGGTGTAGCCCCTGTCGGCCTTGCCGGCGATGAAGATGCGGCTGCCCTCGATCTCGACGGCCTCGACGACGACCACGGGCCGCACGGCCGCTGCGGGCGGCGCGGCGGCTTCGGGAGCCTTCGGCTCGGCGGGTGCGGCCGCGACTTCGACCGGTTTCTCGGGCTCGGCGGGCTTTTCCGGCTCTGCGGCGACGACTTCCGCCGGCTTCTGCGGCTCGGCAGCGGCGACCTCCACCGGCTTTTCCGGCTCGGCAGGTTTCTCGGGCTCGGCCGCCACCACCTCCACCGGCTTCGCGGGCTCGGCGGGGGCATCGGCGGCAATCTCGGCGGGCTTTTCCGGTTCCGTCGGCTTTTCCGGCTCGGCGGCCACGATTTCGGCCGGCTTCTGCGGCTCGGCAGCGGCGACCTCCACCGGCTTTTCCGGCTCGGCAGGGGCGGAGGCAACCGGCGGCTCGGCGGGAGCCGCGGGCGCGGTGATGATCTTGCTCGGCCGGCCCTCTTCCTCGACCATGGCGAGCACCTCGCCGGTAGGCGAGGCGGGGATGGAGACGATGGCAGTCTGCACCGAGATCATTTCGACGCCGTCCTCGCCGATGGCGCGCAGCTTGATGGCATAGTCGCCCGGCGCCAGCCGCTCGTCGCAGACCACCGCGAAGGCGCCTTCCGGCGTGGAGACGTGGTTGCCCCACACCTTCGCCTCGGTGAACACCTCGACCCGCGACTTCGGCGCGGCGGTGCCGGCGATCAGCAGCGAGCCGTCCGGCTCGACGCGGACGAGGTCGAAGGCGGGCACGATCCGCGCGGGCGCGGCGGGCTGTTCGGCAGCAACCTCCGGCTTCGGCGCCTCGGGCGCCGGAGAGGCGGCGGGCGGCTGCGCGGCAGGCGGGTTGGCGGCCGGCGGAATGGAGGCGAGCTCGGTGCGCGGCTGCGGGTCGGGGAACAGGATGTCGACCGCGCCGGTGACATAGGCCGTGCCGGCCGCGGCGGCCGTGCCGCCGGCCAGGAACAGGATTACCCTGAGCGAGTCGATCACCATCTGCGAAATCCTTAAGCCCCGGAAAGGTCTAACGCGTTTCAACCTGTGTCACAAGAACGAGCATGGAACGCACGGGAACGAAGAGGCTGGCCCTTGACCCGCAACCGGCCCCGAATCCAAACAGCTCCATGGCTCCGATTCGCTCCATCTGCGTCTATTGCGGCTCCTCGCCGGGCCGCAGCGAAATCCATGTCCGCGCCGGCGAGGCGCTCGGACGCTCCATCGCCGCCCATGGCCTGCGCCTCGTCTTCGGCGGCGGCACCAAGGGCATCATGGGCGCGGTCGCCCGCGGCACGCTCGCAGGAGGCGGGGCGGTCACCGGCATCATTCCGACCTTCCTCATGGACCGCGAGGGCTCCGGCGTGACGCCCGACCTTTACGACCGGCTGGTCGTGACCGCCGACATGCACGAGCGCAAGCACAGGATGTTCGAGGAATCCGACGCATTCGTGGCGCTTCCGGGCGGAATCGGCACGGTCGAGGAGATCGTCGAGATCATGACCTGGGCCCAGCTCGGCCGCCACCGCAAGCCGATGGTCTTCGCCAATGTCGACCATTTCTGGGATCCGATGCTGGCGCTCATGGAGCACATGAAGGCGGAGGGTTTTCTCCATTCGCAGCATCTGGTGCAGCCGCTGATCGTCAACAATGTCGAGCAGGTGGTGCCGGCGATCCTCGCCGCGGCCGAGGCGCGCGACGCGCCGGCCGAGGGCGACCGGGGCGTGATCGGCAGGCTTTAGACAGGCTTGCGCAGATCCTGCATCACCGTACCGCAGCGCTGCACGTCCGCGTCGTGGTCGACGTCGCGGAACGGTTCGACGAGCGCCGCCTCGTACCATGTGCGCATCGCCGGAAAGGCGAGCAGCCGCGCCACACAGGCATTGCCTTCGGCGCCGAAATCGAGCCCGTAGGTCTGCGCGCGAAACGCCACGGGCGCGAAGAAGGCGTCGAGGCCGCCGAACGATGCGCCGCCGAGGAAGGGGCCGCCCGAGAGTTGCAGCGCCTCGCTCCATAGTTCGGCGATCCGCGTTATGTCGCGCTCCAGCGCCGCCGGGTGCTCGTTCAGCCTGATGCGCTGGCCGCAGCTCATGCTGCACCGGTCGCGCAGCGCGAGGAAGGAGGAGTGCATCTCCGCTGCCGCGCTGCGCGAGAAGGCCCGCAGGCGAGGCTCGGCCGGCCATACGCCCGGGTGCCGCTCGGCGAGATATTCGATAATGGCGAGCGAGTCCCAGACGGCGATGTCGCCGTCGACCAGGCAGGGCACGCGGCCGCTGGGCGAATGGGCGCGGTAGTAGTCGAAGCTGTCGCCGCCCGGAAACGGCACCAGCTTTTCCTCGAAGGGGATCGCCAGCGCCTTGAGCAGAACCCACGGACGCAGCGACCACGACGAGTAGTTCTTGTTGCCGATGACCAGCGTGTACATGGCGGTTTCCTCCGTCAGGCGCGGCGGCGTGGCGCGGTCGAGCACGGCACGAGTAGGCTGGCGCGCCGGCGCGCACCAGCGCAAATTTCTGATTGCCTGGACGCGCAATGCTGATGGATGAAACGGTTGCCGCGCACGGCACCTGGTGCCACGCTCGCGCAGGAGGACGCCATGGCAGAGAACAAGCTGCAGCCGACCGACGTGTCCGTCGAGGAATTCCTCGCCAACGTGCCCGACGAGACGCGCCGGGCCGACGCGCGCGCGCTCGTCGCGACGATGGAGCGCCTGTCGGGCTATCCGGCGAGGGTTTGGGGTTATGGCATCATCGGCTTCGGCGAGTACCACTACCGCTACGACAGCGGACGCGAGGGACATGCCGGCCGCGTGGGATTTGCACCGCGCGCCAAGGAGCTCGTCGTCTACCTTGTCGACGGCTATGCGGAGCGGGCCGATCAGCTCGCCCGGCTCGGCAAGCACCGCATCGGCAAATCGTGCCTCTACATCAAGCGCCTCGCCGACATCGACCAGACGGTGCTGGAGGAGATGATCCGCGATTCGCTGGCCCATATGCGGGAGAAATACCCGGACGGGGCGTAGCTACTCCGCCGCGATGCGGCCGTTCTCACGGTTCTTCACCAACTTGTAGACGATCGAATCCATCAGCGCCTGGAACGAGGCGTCGATGATGTTCTCCGACACGCCGACCGTCCACCAGCGGTCGCCGGTCGCGTCGTGCGATTCGATCAGCACGCGGGTGATCGCCTCGGTGCCGCCGTTGAGGATGCGCACCTTGAAGTCGGTGAGCTCCATGTCCTCGATCTCGGACTGGAACTTGCCGAGATCCTTGCGCAGCGCGAT
>CAZVTK010000113.1:0-15032 GCA_964629765.1 uncultured Mesorhizobium sp. | reverse complement strand
AGTGGCCTACTTTTGCGCCGCCCAATGGCCGACTTTTGCGCCGCCGTTGACAGATGGGCCGCGCCATCGTGCGCGACCCGCAGGTGTTCCTCTTCGACGAGCCTCTCAGCAACCTCGATGCCAAGCTGCGCGTGGCCATGCGCGCCGAGATCAAGAAGCTGCACCAGCGGCTGCGCACAACCACCGTCTATGTCACGCACGACCAGATCGAGGCCATGACGATGGCCGACAAGATCGTGGTGATGCGCGATGGCATCGTCGAGCAGGCCGGCACGCCGCTCGACCTCTACGACCGCCCGGTGAATGTCTTCGTCGCGGGCTTCATGGGGTCGCCAGCGATGAATTTTCTCGAGGGCAAGGTGGTCCGGGACGGAGGCGCCTGGTTCGAGATGCCGAGCGGGCGGCGTCTGCCGCTGCGTCCCGACACGGCTGCCACGGCGGGTCAGCAGGTGGTCTACGGAATAAGGCCCGAGCATCTGTACTCCACGCCCGAGGGCACCGAAGCCGACGTCACGGTGGTTGAACCGACAGGCGCCGAAATCCAGATCCATGCCAATATCGACGGGTCCGACGTGGTGGCGGTGCTGAAGGAGCGCCTGGCGCTGCTGCCGGGTTCGAAGGTGCGCCTCACCCCGGACCTGAGCCAGGTGCACCTGTTCGACGCCGCAACGCGAAAGCGGCTGTAGGACCATGCCGGGAGGCGGCCCTCAGAAGGAGCGCTCCTGCTGCACGATGGCGATGTTGGGCGACGAGCGCGCGTCGTCGCGCAGAAGTCCGACATAGCGCAGCGAGTTGTTGGCGTGCTCGCGCATAAGGATTTCGGCGCGTCCGGTGTCCCTCTCGACGATCGCCGCGACGATGGCGTGATGCTGGGCATGCGAGATCGCGAAGCGCAGATGCTCCGCCTTCGCGTTCTCGCGATCATAGGCAAGATAGTTGGTGCCCGCGAAAGGGACGTTCGAGCACTGGTCGAGAAAGGAAGCAATCAGGTCGCTGCGGGATGCGGTGCTGATCGTCGCGTGGAACAGCGCGTTCATCTGGATGTATTCCAGCGCATTGTCCTCGTTCATGGTGCCGTCCGCCAGAAGTCTGTCGCCCTCGTCGAGGCACCGCTGCAACGTCTTGAGAGACTCGCGGTCGATGCTCCTGTGGGCGATCTCCCGCGCTGCGAAACCCTCGAGCACGCCGCGCATGAGAATGGCGACGCGGATGCGCTCCTCGTCGACCGGTTTGACGCGGAAGCCACGCGCGCCCGCGGGTTCGAGCAGCCCCTCGGCGGCCAGCAGCCGCAGCGCGGGCCGCACCGGTGTGCGCGACACGCCGAGACGTCTGGAAACCTGCGCCTCGACCAACCGCGCGCCCGGCTGAAGCCTGCCCGTGGCGATCTCGTCGCGCAGCGACAGCAGCACACGCTTCACTTGATCTGACATATCCTACTCCATACGGGATACAATTTCGTCGAAAAAAGGTGCTTAATAGCGGTTGCAGATCAATTCAGGATCCCATAGCGTTGCACTTGGGATCCTGAATCTGGTCAGGGATCGCATAAGTCCCGAGCCGAAGCGAACTGAAATCGCCGGCCTCGGAGTAAAATCGGCTGAGGTGGGAGAACTTCAGTGGCCGCAGTGACGCCGGAACCGCCAGCAAGCGTGCCGCACCCCGCTGAAAGCGGCCGTGTCTCGGGCTTGCTGGAAGGGTTGCGCAGCAACTGGACGATCCTGCTCTTCGTTCTGCCGGGCGTCCTCTATTTTCTCGTTTTTCATTACCTTTCCCTGTTCGGCTACGTCATCGCCTTCCAGGATTTCCTGCCGTTCCTGGGATTCAATGGCAGCGACTGGGTCGGGCTGGACAATTTCCGGCAGATGTTTGCCGATCCGCGCTTCTGGAGCGCCGTCGCCAACACGCTGATCATCGCCGGCCTGCAGCTCCTGCTGTTCTTCCCGGCGCCGATAGTGCTCGCGCTGATCATCCACAGCCTGACCTCGGTGCGGCTGCGCCGCTTCGTGCAGAGCGTCGTCTATCTGCCGCACTTCATTTCCTGGGTGATCATAGTCTCGTTGTTCCAGACCATGTTCGGCGGAACCGGCCTGATCGCGCAGGAATTGCGCGGTCTCGGGATCTCCCCGCCGGATCTGATGACCAATCCGGACATGTTCAAATGGATGATGGTCCTGCAACTGGTGTGGAAGGAGACCGGCTGGGGCACTATCATCTATCTCGCCGCCCTGCTGAGCATCGACAAGGAACTCTACGAGGCGTCGGCCGTGGACGGGGCCGGTCGCTGGCGTCAGCTATGGCACGTGACGCTTCCCGGCTTGATCGGTATCACCGTGTTGCTGGCGATCCTCCAACTCGGGCAGATCCTGTCCGTCGGCTTCGAGCAGATCCTGCTTCAACGCGATTTCGTCGGCCCCGAGGCCGGTGAGGTCCTCGATACCTATGTGTACCACAACGGCATCGTCGGCGGGCAATGGAGCCTGACGGCGGCCGCGGGCCTGATCAAGGGCCTCGTCGGCGCGGCCATGGTCCTCGTCGCCGACCGCATCGCGCACCGCTTTTGGGATACCGGCATCTTTGCGGGGAAAACCGCATGAGCGACTCGTCTGCTCCCGCCGCCGCCGTCGACCCGATGACCGTCCCGGCAGATCAGGAGAGGCCGGCCTGGATGGCTCCGCCTTCGCGCATCCTGACCATCGCGAAGGTGGTGGTGCTGGTGGCGGTGGTCTTCGCCGTCGTCTTCCCGTTCCTGACGGTCATCGCCACCAGCCTCGCCAGCGACGTCAACATCATCGAGGCGGGCGGCTTCGTGCTTTTCCCCAAGGATCCGACGCTCAACGCGTACCGGACCATCTTCCAGAACGGCGTGGTGGCGAACGCGATGCTGGTGAGCGTCGGCGTGACGGTCGTGGGGACTCTGGTCAGCCTCACCATGACGACGCTGATGGCCTACGGACTGGCGCAGCGCCGCCTGAGGCTGCGGGCCGTTGTGTACATGGTGCTGTTCACCATGATCTTCACGCCCGGAATCATCCCCAACTATCTGATCGTCAGGCAACTTGGTCTGCTCGACACCTACGCCGCGCTGATCCTGCCGGTGATGATCAATGCCTTCAATCTCGTCGTGATGCGCCAGTTCTTCCTCGGCATACCCTCCGAGCTGATCGACAGCGCGCGCATCGACGGCGCCGGCGAGCTCAGGATTCTCTGGAGCATCGTCTTGCCGCTGTCCAAGCCGGTCATCGCGGTGATCGGCCTGTTCTATGCGGTCGCGTACTGGAACGCCTTCTTCGGGGCGCTGCTCTACCTCAACGACAACTCCAGTTGGCCGCTGCAGATGATCGTGCGCATGTACGTGCTGCAAGGGTCGAGCCTCGCTGCGGCAGGCGCCGGCGAAGGTGCGCCCATGGTGCCGCAATCGCTGATGATGGCCATCGTGGTCTGCGCCACCATACCCATCCTCATCGTCTATCCGCTGCTGCAACGATATTTCACGGCCGGCGTGCTTTCGGGCGCCATCAAGGGCTGAAATTGCCCTGTCGGCCGGGTCAACGACGTCAATCAATGGGAGGAATGACATGTCGAATAGTGGCAACCATGAAGTCGACCGCCGCAAGTTCCTGGCGATGTCGGCTGCCGGTGTCGGCGCGCTTGCGCTGAACGGCACGCCGCTCTCGCTGGGCCGTGCGCGCGCACAGGCGGTCCGTTCGTCGGCCTACCCCAACTACTATCCGGCCAATGTCGCGCCGCCGGACATACCGGGCAACGCCGCGGGCGCGGAGCCGGGTTACACGAAATTCCCGAGGCAGTTGGTGAAGTCGGTTTCGGAGACACCTGCCAGCGGGGGCACCATCCGCGGCATGACCTTCTGGGTCAACGCGATCCCGACGCCGATGGATCGCAACACCGCCTGGCAGCAGCTCAACACGAATCTTGGCGCCAATCTTGACGTCACGCTCGTTCCGCAGGCCGACTACGCGGCCAAATGGGGCACGGTGACCGCGAGCGGCGACCTGCCGGACCTGCTCTACATCTCTATCGTGCCGGTGCTTCCCAACATCGCCGCCTTCGTCAACGCCTCCTGCGCCGACCTCACGGAGCACCTGGGCGGCGACGCGGTGAAGGACTATCCGAACCTCGCGGCGCTGCCGTCCTCGTCCTGGAACGCCGGCATCATCAACGGCAAGCTCTGGGGCATTCCCATCTCGCGGCCGGTGACCGGCTGGCCCATGTACGTCCAGACTTCGCTTCTGGAAAAGCTCGGCATGGCCGGCGCCTATCCGAAGAACGCCGAGGATTTCAAGGCCTTCTGCAAGGCGCTTACCAATCCGAGCCAGGGGCGCTGGGCGCTCGGCGTCACCAACGACACCACGACGGGCCCCTATTCGATGAGCTGGTTCCAGGGCGTCTTCAATGCGCCGAACAACTGGCGGCTGGGCTCCGGCGGCGGTCTGGTCAAGGACATCGAGACGGAGGAGTACAAGGCCGCCCTCGTCTATCTCAGGGAACTGGTCGCGGCCGGCTACGTCTCGCCGGACGTCAAGGCGAATCCCGACCTCACCAATGACCTCTTCGCCAGCAAGATCGTCATGCGCGCCAACGCGTGGAACGCCTATGCGCAGCTCTACGTCAACCAGGCAAAGCGCATCGGGCAGACCTATCGGACGATCCCGCCCTTCGGCCATGACGGCGGCCCTGGCACCAACCTGCTCGGACCCGGCCATTTCGGCTGGGTGACTCTCAAGAAGGGCAGCCCCGAGCGCGTGAAGGAAATGCTGCGCGTCATCAACTATCTCGCCTCTCCGTTCGGCAGCGAGGAGTTCATGATCACGCGCTTCGGCATCGAGGGCCAGCAATACACTTTCAACGAGGATGGCGCGCCGATCTTCACGCCGCAGGGGATGGCCGACTTCCCCGGCTACCCGAACAACCAGGTCGGCTACCTGGGCATCCCGGCGCCGTGGCTCTATTCGCAGGACGTGCCGGAATACGCCGAGTTCGCCTCGGCCGAGGAACGCGGGCTCATCGAGGCGGGCGTCACCGACCCGACGCAAGGCCACTATTCGCCGACCGATTCCAGGTCGGGCGCGCAGCTACAGCGGCTGATCTTCGATCGCGTGTCGGGCATCGCGGCCGGACGCCAGCCGATCAGCGATCTCGACAAGCTGGTCAGCGACTGGAAGGCGCAGGGTGGTGACCGTATCCGCGAGGAGTACGAGAAGTCCATCGCCGGTTGAGTTTGGCCGCAGGAACCGGACCGGGCATGAGTGCCCGGTCCCCTCAAGGTTCGGCGCCTGCCGGACGCAGATTGAAAAGCGACCTCATGAGCGAACTTGAGTTCGTCTACCGCATCTACATCCGGGGCTCGCAGGAGCGGCTGTGGGACGCGCTCCATAAACCCGAGCACACGCGTCGCTATTGGGGCGCCGAACTCACGTCGGACTGGAACGTCGGCTCTTCCATCACCTGGTTCTATGCCGGCGTCACCGTCGCCGATCCGCAATCGCTGGTGAAGGCGTTCGACCCGCCGCGCCAGCTCTCCTACACCTGGCACGAAACCACGCCCGAGCTCGCCCGTGCCACGGGCATGAGTGAGGACATGCGGCTCAAGCTTGCGTCGGAGCCGCGTTCGACGGCGAACTTCTGGCTCGAGCCCTATGAGGACATGACCAAGCTGACACTGAAACAGAGCGGCTTCGGGGATGGGAGCGCCAAGCTGGCCAGCTTGACCGAGAGCTGGCCGCGCGTGATCTCGCGGCTCAAGTCCTATGTCGAATGCGGGCACGGCTGAGGTGGGACGCCTGGAGCAAAAGGTCGCCATCGTCACCGGTGGCGGATCCGGAATAGGTCGGGAGACGGCGCTGACCTTTGCCGGAGAAGGTGCGCGCGTCGCCGTCGTCGACCGTGCCGCCGACGACGGGCAGGAAACCGCCGGCATGATACGCGATCGCGGCGGGGATGCGATCTTCATCGAGGCTGACATATCGGTTTCCGCGCATGTCGAGGACATGGCGCGGCGCGTTGCGGAGCACTGGGGCCGTATCGACATCCTGCACAACAATGCCGGAATTTCGATGAGCCCGACGAGCATCGAGTCCATCGAAGACAGCTTCTTCGACAAGATCATCGCCGTAAATCTGCGCAGCGTCTTCCTCGGCGCCAAGCACGTGGTGCCATATATGAAGCGCCAGGGCTCCGGGGTCATACTCAATACCGGCTCGGCGTCCGGCATCCGCCCGCGGCCCGGGGCGTCAGCCTATTCCGCGTCCAAGGGCGCGGTGATCGCGTTCAGCAAGTCGCTCGCCCTCGAACTCGCGCCGTTCGGCATCCGGGTCCTGTCGATCAACCCTTTCTCCACCGATACGCCGATGCTGCAAGAGCAGAACGTACGCGCATCTCCGCAGGAGCAGAGCGCGCGGATCGCCGCCATCCCGCTTGGCCGTCTGCTGACCGCAAGCGACGTCGCGCGTGCGGCCGCGTTCCTGGTGTCGGACGACGCCGCGATGGTGACAGGCACGGCCTTCGAGATCGACGGCGGCAGGCTCGTCTGACGGCGATCCGGTAGAGACGGTGCCGATGGCTGGCGCGGCAACGGTGCCGTGCGGGGCGCGGACGAGGGATGCGGGAGAGGAGATGCCGATGGCCAAGCGCAAGGTTCGGTTCGCGATCGTCGGACTCGATCACGATCATGCCTATATCCACGCACGGATGCTCCTCGCGGCCGGTGCCGAATTCGCCGCCGCCTATTCCGACAAGCCTGCGCTCGTGGCGGAGTTCAGGGGGATTTATCCCGACGTTCCCGTCGCACGGTCGATGGCGGAGATTCTGGAGGACGAGTCCATCGAGCTGATCGGCGGTGCCGCCGTTCCTGCCGAGCGGGCGGGGATCTCGGCCAGCGCCATGCGGCATGGCAAGGACGTGCTGGCCGACAAGCCGGCTTGCGTCAGCAAGGCTCAGCTCGACGCGATCGAGAAGGCGCAGCGTGAAACGGGCCGCATCTGGGCGTTCTTCACCAACGAGCATCATGACCGTCGCTGCACGGTAAGGGCGGCCGAGCTGGTCCGCGACGGCGCCATCGGCAAGGTGATCCAGACGACGGGGCTCGGACCGCACTGCTTCGGCGCGCATGTGCGCCCCGGCTGGTTCCTCGATCCCGCGACGTCGGCCGGTATCATCGGCGATATCGGCGCGCACCAGATCGAGCAGTTCCTGCAGTTCACCGGTTCGACGACGGCCGAGGTGGTGAGTGCCTTTGCCGGCAATGGCGGCCATCCCGAGCATCCGCTGTTCGAGGATTATGGCGAGGTTTCGCTCGTCGGCGACGGCGGCCGCGGCTGGTTCCGCGTCGACTGGCTTTCGCCCAAGGCGCTCAACGCGCCCGGCGACATCCGTCTCTTCGTGCTCGGCACCGAAGGCTACATCGAGACCCGCAAATATATAGACCCGTCCGGACGGCCGGGCGCGGAGCATCTGCTGCTGGTCAACCGGGAAGGCGCGCGCTTCGTCGATGTCGGAAATGTCGCGCTGCCGTTCGGGCCGCGGCTGCTGAACGACGTGCGTGACCGTACGCAGACGGCGATCCCCCAGCAGCGCAGCTTCCTGACCGTGCGGCTCGCCATGCAGGCACAGGAGATGGCGGCGCGGCTGAAGGCGGGGCGCCCGCAAGCCGCCTGAACCGGCTGCGGAACAGGAGTGACGCAATGAAGATATCGATCATCACCGACGAGGTGAGCAGCGACCCCGAAACGGCGCTCGAGATCATCCGCTCCTGGGGCGTCGACCATGTCGAGCTGCGCGGCATCGCCGATGAGCGCTTCCCGGTGGTCTCCGACTACTGGCACTATCGCCTGCCGCAACTGCTGGATGAATTCGGCCTCGGGGTCGCGGCGCTGTCGCCGGGATTGTTCCAGTCGGCCTTTCCGGCGCCGGCCGGTCCTGTTCATTTCATGCGGCGTGGCGATATCGCGGCGGTGCAGCAGGCCAACGCCGCGCGGGCCAGGCTGGAGCACGATCTCCACACGCTGCTGCCCCGGAGCATCGAGGCGGCGCGCCGCCTCGGAACCCGCAACATCATCTGCTTCAACTTCCCGCGCATGGATCATCTGCCGTCGCCGCGGGCCAGCGATGCCATGATCGACGTGCTGCGCGAAGCAGCCGTCATGGTCGCGGAAGCGGACATGCAACTGCTCGTCGAGGTGACCGAACCGACCGGTCGGCCCGCCGACATGGTCCGGCGCGTCGACCATCCCGCGATCGGCATCAACTGGGATCCGGTCGCGGCCTTCCAGGGCGGCGAGGACCGGCCTTTCCCGGACGGTTTCGATCTTGTCCGCCCCTATATCCGCCACGTCCATTTCAAGGATGGCCGCATTGATCCGGCAACCGGCGCGCGAGAGAGCGTGGCGCACGGGGTCATCGACTGGCGCGGCGCATTGCGGACGCTCGTCGCGGACGGCTTCGACGGCTTCATATCGATCGAGACGCACTTCCGGCCAAAGGTGGCCGGCACGCGCAGTTGCCTCGACCGCCTCCGCGCCCTGGTCGAGGAGATCGGCGACGCCGCAGCGTGACCGCGATGCGGTTTTCGACAGTCAGGAGATATCCATGAAGTTCAGGCTGAACAACCCGACGCTCATCCTCTTCGGGGCCGGTCAGATCGCCGGCCTGTCCGACCTCGTGGCGGCCAACACCAGGGTCCTGCTGCTCTATGGCGGCGGAAGCATCATGGCGAACGGCGTGCATGCGCAGGTCCGTGAGGCGCTTGCCGGACGAACGATCGTGGAGTTCGGCGGCATCGAACCGAATCCGGAATACGAGACCGTCCTGGCAGCCGCGCGGGTGGCGCGGGAGCACGGCTGCGACCTGGTACTCGGTGTCGGCGGCGGCTCGGTGATCGACGCGGCGAAGTTCCTCGCCGCCATCGTTCCGATGACGGACGGCGACCCGTGGGACAGGCTTTTTGCCGGCGAGCTGCCGGAGCGCGTCGTGCCGAACGGCGCCGTGCTGACGCTGCCGGCCACGGGCTCGGAAAGCAATCCGGTTTCGGTCATCTCCCGGAAGGAACGTGGCCTGAAGTTGCCATTCCACTGCGATGCGGCGCGTCCACGATTTGCGGTGCTGGATCCGTCCACGATGAAGAGTCTCACCCGGCGCCAACTCGAGAACGGCGTTGTCGACGCCGTCACGCATGTCCTCGAGCAGTACCTGACGAGGCCGGCGGGCGCGCCGGTTCAAACCGGATACAGCGAGGTGCTGCTGCGGGTGCTGTTCGAGTGGGGACCGCGGCTGATCGAAGAGGACAGCGATGAGGCCCGCGAGACCGTGATGTGGGCGGCCAACCAGGCACTCAACGGCCTGATCGGCGCCGGCGTCCCGCAGGACTGGTCTACCCACATGATCGGGCATGCCATCACCGCGCTCTACGGCATCGACCACGCGCGCACGCTCTCGATGGTGATGCCGAGCGTGTTCGAGCACCAGGTGGAGGCGAAGCTGCCGATGCTGGCGCGCTATGCCCGCAACGTCTGGGGCCTGGACGCGACTGACGACCGTGCCGCGGCACAGGACGGCATCGCGTTGACGCGTGACTTCTTCGCGAGGATGGGCTGCCCGGTCCGGCTGCGCGACGTCGCGCCGGTCAGGATCGACGCCGGCGCCGTGGCCGAACATGTGCGCAAGGCTGGCCAGATCCCCCTCGGCGAGGGCCAGGACATCGACGAGGCGGCGATCCGCAGCATCCTCGCGGCAGCCGCCTGAAACGGTTGGCGGCCGCGAGCGCCGCGGTCGGCCTGTCGGACCTGTGCGCGACGCGTTATATCGACGTGTCATGAACATCACGCTCGCCCATGTCGCCAGCATAGCCGGCGTCAGTGAGATCACGGTTTCGCGCGTCTTGCGCAATCGCGGCCCCATTGCCGAGGGCACGAGGCAGCGCGTGCTCGATGCCGTTCGCATCACCGGCTACATGCCCAACCGCGTGGCGGGCGCGCTCGCGTCCGACAGCTCGAACCTCGTGGGCGTCGTTATCCCGTCCGTCGTCAACAACGTGTTCGGCGAGGTGTTGCAGGGCATCAACGCGGCTCTGGCGGCGCAGGGTTTTCAGTCGGTCATCGGCATCACGGACTACGACCTCGACAAAGAGCACGAAGTCGTCAGCTCCATGCTGACCTGGAAGCCGGCCGGCATGATCGTCACGGGGCTCGATCACCGCAGCGAGACGAGCCGCGCGTTGCAGAATTATGGCGGCTGCCTCGTCGAGATCATGGATATCGACCTGGCGCCGCTCAATGTGGCGATAGGTCTTTCGCACCGCGAGGCAGGCGCCGCGTCGGTGCGCCATCTTGTGGAGCGCGGCTACCGGCGCTTCGGCTATGTCGGCCACGACCTTGCAGCGGACAGGCGCGCCGCGCGCCGTCTCGAGGGGGTGACGGCGGCGCTCGCCGACGCCGGTCTGGAGTCTCTGCACAGCGTGCTCCTTCCGGCGCCGAGTTCCATCCCGCTGGGCGCCGACGGGCTCGCCCGGCTGCTTGCCGAGACGCCGGATCTCGACGTTGTGCTGTTCTCCAACGACGACATGGCGGTGGGCGGCTATTTCCATTGCCTCGGGGCCGGCATCGCACCGAGGGAACGGCTCGGCCTCTTCGGATTCAACGGATTGGAGATCGGGCAGTCTCTGCCCCGGCCGTTGAGCTCGATCCGCTCCCGGCGCGGCGAGATCGGCAGGCAGGCCGTGAGCCTCATCCTGGAGCGGGGCGCCCGGCGCGGATCGCCCGCGGCGATCGATACCGGGTTCGACATCATCGTCGGCGCCACGGCGTAGCATTGCCAATCCGCACCAGCAGCGATGAGGGACGACAGCGCCGACATCGCAGGAGCGGCCGGCGGAGCCGCTTATGCCACCGCCACCGGACGTTCGCAGACGCCCAGACGCTCGGCCGAAAGCTCAAGCCGCTCGATGATGCCAGGGAAGAGCTGGAGCCCGCTTGCCATCGCGCTGCGCTTGCGCTCCAGCGCTCGCTCGCCGGGCAGCCTCACGGCGTCATGGCCGCGCGCGGGCCGCGATCGCCTGCACAGGGCCGCAATCGTGCCGAGCTCGCGGTTGAACGCGGCCAGCCCCGCGAAAAGCTCCGGTTCGCAGACGAGCGCGAATACGCTTGCTCCCCACCCGCCGGGCTGGTCGGAACGGCCGCCGCCCGACAGTCCCTGGCTCAGCGCCTCGACCATCAGCGCCAAGCCGTAGCCCTTATGGCCATGGTCGACGCCGCCGGTCGGAAGCAGCGTACCCGCCGGCTTGGTCGATATCGCCGCCGGATCGTCGGTGGCGTTGCCGTCGGCGTCCAGGGCCCACTTGCCGGGAAAACGCTCGCCGCTGCGGGCGAGCCGGTTGGCCATGCCCATGCTGCTGATCGACGTGCTCATGTCGATGATGATCGGGTCGCGGTCGGTGGGTATGCCAAGTGCGATCGGATCAGGCGAAAATACGCCGTCGCTGCCGCCGTGCGGCGCGACCGTGGCGACGCTGGGGTCGGAGCAGACGAGGATGGCCACCTGGCCGCGGCTGGCGATCCGCTCCATATAGGCGGCCAGACAGGCGATATGGTGCGACTGGCGGATGGCGATCGCGCCGATACCGTATGCGGAGGCGCGACGGCTCGCTTCATCGAGCGCCGCCACGGTGAGCCACACCCCCGACAACTTGCGCCCGGCCCAAACCGCAACGGCGCCGCGATCCGATACGATCTCGGGATCGCCGGCGACGCACATGCCACCGGACGCGATTTCTTCCAGATAGCGCGGCAGCAACTCCAGGCCATGTGTGGAGTGGCCGAGCAGGTCTCCCTCGACCAGGACTTCGGCGACGATATCTGCCCTGCTTCTCTCCATTCCGGCTCGGTCGAGCAGCGTGGCGGCGAAGCGGACAAGGCTCTCGGGACGGTATCTCGTCATTGCGGACGTTCCGTTCCTGCCGCGGCCCGCATGGCCGCCATATCCGCGGGCGAAGGTGACCAGGATGCGGCGGCGAGGATGCTGCGCAGTTGTTCCAGGCTGGAAACGCCCACCAGCGCCGATGTCACTCCCGGCTCCGCCGTCAGGCCGCCGAGCGCGACTTCCAGCAGGGAGACGCCGCGAGCCCTGGCGAAATCGGCCAGCCGGTCCACCCTGTCCATCTCCGCGTCGGTGGCCGCCCGCCCGTCAAGCGCCAGCCGCGAGCCTTCGGGCGGCGCCTTGTCCCGCGCGTAGCGGCCGGTCAGCAGGCCTTTGGCGAGCGGCGAGAAGGCGATGAATCCCGTCTGGTGCGAGCGGCAGGCGGGCAGCACGTCGCTGCCGGCTTCGCGTTCCAGCAGATTGTAGAGATTCTGGATGGCGACGAACGGTGCGACCCCGGCGCTGCTCGCCGCGTCGGCGGCCTCCTTTACCTGTCCTGCGTCGACGTTGCAGGCGCCGGCATGGCGCACCTTGCCATCGGCCACGAGTTCGGCGACCGCCGAGAGCGTTTCGCCGACCGGGGTGTCCGGGTCTGGAAAGTGCAGGTAGAGCAGGTCGACATGGTCGGTCCGCAGCCGGCGCAGGCTGTTCTCCAGCGCGCGCCGGACATTTGCCCGGCCGGCGCGTCCGCCCATGCTCATCGTCATGGGATGGCCGAACTTCGTGGCGAGCACGACCTGGCTTCGGCGCCCCTGCAAGGCGTGCCCGAGCAGCGTCTCCGATTCGCCATCGGCGCCGTAAGCTTCCGCCGTGTCGAAGAAGTTCACCCCGGCATCGATTGCTGCCGCGACGACCGCATCGGTCGCCGGTGCATCGAGCTGACGCCCGAAATTGGCGCCCCCAATACCGATCGAGGACACGACAAGGTCCGAGCTTCCCAGCCTGCGATGTTCCAACCCGCTACCCTCTGCATCGTCGCTCTGAACGCATTTTGGGATCCCATAGCAATGCCCGTAAGGTGGCGCAACTCACGACTGAAGCGCGGCCGCCCTCCCGCGGACCGGGCTGGCCGGGGGAGGGAAGCATCCGCCACAGCGTGTCGTCACTTGCGCTAATTCCATAGCTCTCCTAAGCTTCTTCGCTGCGCCGCCGGCATTGGACTGTCTTGCAGCACATCGCCGCTGGCGCCTCTTGTTGCCGCCGCGAAAGGGCTTACCGCCAGTTGCAGTATGGAGGAGACGGCGCCGATGGGATACAGTAGCATGTCGAAAGGCCGGACAGCGAAGCGCGCCCCGTATCGGTTGCCGGCCCAGCCGAACGTACCCGCAGCGATCGCCGCCTAAGCCAACCCATGGGAACCGCCGGACCGCTCGTCTCAGCCGGCACCTTCGCGCCGCTTCGCCACCCGATCTTTCGCGCCGTCCTGGTGGCCAGCTTCTTTTCGCGCACGGGCATCCTGATCCAGGCCGTCGGCGCAGCGTGGATGATGACGACCTTGTCGGCTTCGTCGGGCATGGTGACGCTCGTGCAATCGGCCTCCGTGCTGCCGATGATGGCGTTCTCGATGCTGGCAGGCGCCGTCGCCGACAGTTACGACCGCCGCCGGGTGATGCTGCTGTCGCAGGCCTTCATGTTCCTCGTGTCGGTCATGCTGGCGCTGCTTGCTCACACCGGTGCGATGTCGCCCTGGCTCCTGCTCGGGATGACGTTTGCGCTCGGCTCGGGCCTGGCCATGCATACGCCGGCCTGGCAGATTGCCGTGCACGACATGGTGCCGCGCAACGACCTCCCTGCCGCCGTGGCGCTGAACGGCCTGGCCAACAACTTCGCCAGGACGGTCGGACCGGCGCTCGGGGGTGTCATCGTCGCCGCGGCGGGCAGCGCCGCGGCGTTTGCCTTCAACGCTCTCAGCAATTTCGGCCTGATCGTGGTTCTCGCCCGCTGGACACCACCGCCGAGGCCGAGCGAGCTGCCGCGCGAAGCACTTGGCGGGGCGATCGCGGCGGGCGTCCGCTATGTCGCCATGTCGCCGAACCTGCAGAAGCTCATGCTCCGCGCCTCGGTCTTCGGTTTTGCCGCCATCGGGGTTCAGGCGTTGCTGCCACTGGTCGCCCGCGACGTGCTCGGCGGCGGTGCTGCGCTGTTCGGCGGTCTGCTGGCCGGCTTCGGCGTCGGCGCGGTGACCGGCAGCGTCCTGTTCGCGTGGACCCGTCTGCGCCTCTCCACCGAATGGGTGGCGCGGCTCACCCTGCTCGCCACGGGGGCGAGCGCCACGGTGCTGGCGGTCAGTCCGTTCCCGGCTCTGAGCTTCGCGGCGCTTGTGCTCTACGGCAGCGCCTGGGTATTGGCGCTCGCCACCTACAATGTCAGTGTTCAGCTTTCCTCGCCGCGCTGGGTCGTGGGCCGCAGCTTGTCGCTCTTCCACGTATTCCTGTTCGGCGGAATGGCGCTCGGCGGCTGGATATGGGGCCTGTCGACCGATGCCTATGGTGTCCAGACAACCTTGGGCGCCATCGGAGCGGTGCTCTTCGCCGGCGCGTTGATGGGCATAGGTCCGCTGAAGCTGCCGCCGGCCGAGCCCCTGAACCTGGAGCCGCTCAACCGCGGAACCCTTCCGAAGCTGGATACCGCGCCCGGGTCCGGGCCCATCCGCGTCACTGTCGAGTACATCGTCGCGCTTGATGACGCGACGGAATTCGTCGCCGGCATGGCAGACCGACGGCGCGTGCGCCGGCGCGACGGGGCTCGGCGCTGGTCCCTCGCCCGCGACCTCGAACGCCCCGACCGATGGATCGAAAGCTACGTCGTACCGAACTGGACCGAATATGTCCGCCACCGCCACAGGCTCACCCATGCCGACGCGGCGGTGCTCGACCGGGTGCGCGCGCTGCACTGCGGCGAGCAGCCGCCGCTCGTCCGGTATCTGACGGAGCGTCCTGCGCCGCCCATGTCTCCGGCCCTGACGACAAGGCGGTGATCAGGCTCTGGAAGCGGCACGAGGCCGTCAGCCGTCGCCGACCGGACCGCGCAGCGCCCCATCGCGCTGGATCAGGCCGCTAGAGCAACGTGCATTCAGATGTATCCTGCGGCTTTGAAGTAGTTCTGGCATT
>CAZVTK010000112.1:0-15118 GCA_964629765.1 uncultured Mesorhizobium sp. | reverse complement strand
AGTGGCCTACTTTTGCGCCGCCCAATGGCCGACTTTTGCGCCGCCGTTGACACCCCCAGCACCGCGTCCAGCCGGGGTCCTTTCAGCGTGCCGTCCCGGAGAAGCTCACCGTAGACGTAGTCGATGGCAGCGGCCTGCTTCATGACGAGTCCCAGTGCCTCCTCGTACGCGCCCTCCAGGCGCTTGTTCACATCGGCTGCGAGTTCAGCGTTCGTGGCGAGGTGATGTGCCCAATCCTTGCAACGCCGGAAGAGCAGCGGCATCTTCTGCCCAACACCCATCGACGTTTCCATGTCGTAGGCAAGCTTGGTGGCGACCTCGATGTCGCTTCCGACCGCCTCGCCATTGTTGTTGGCGCCGACGCTCTTCAGGAACACCTCTTCGCCCGCCCGGCCAGTGAGCATCAGGCAAAGGTGGGCCGAGAGAACCTCGCTCGTGTTCTCGGGATAGACGTCGGTGCGGGCGTTGACGTACCCGCCATGCGGCGCCTCGATGGTGACCTCGGTGACGGTGTCGAGGGCAAGGCAAAGACGGGTCACCGCGTGGCTGGCTTCATGGATCGCAAGCCGCCTGGTCAGGGATTCGCTGCGTTCCGGCCTGTGCGCCTGATGCTTCGGACGTGCGGTCATGCCTTTTCCTTTCCTTGGTGTGACGGCGGACAGAAGGAATCGATTTGCCGGGGTGCGCAGGCTGCAGCTGCCCGCCCGACCATCATTGCAGGGGCCTCTCGCGCTCCCTGGCCTCGACCAGTTGCTCTACGATGCGTTCCAGTGTCCGGATGGAACCTCCGCTCCAGACCGAGGCTGCCGCCTCGAGCTCGAATCCTTCCAGCGGGGTCGCCCAACGCGGACTTTGGCCCCGTTCGACGTAAACCCGCTCCATGATGCGGATGGCGAGGTGCGGCAGATGCTCGGGTCCAGGCTCGGGGAAACGTAGGACCCGGCAACGATCGCGCAGGATCGGGGAAATTGTTGACACCTCGTTGGCCGTCATTAGCCAGGTCAGGTGGGACAGGTCGCAGCTTGCCTGGATGTACGGGTCATGCCAGCGGCTCGCCGTTTCCTGCTCCAGCATGCCCAACAGCACGTCATGTGGATTGCCGTTGTTACGTCCGGTCCCGACCTTCTCGATCTCGTCGAGGATGATGACCGGGCCGGCGCACTCGTGACGCCGCACCGCAAGCATGGGAAGACTGGGTTCCCCGGTTGACCAGCGCCGTGCCGCTCCGCCGAGCCCGCTGTCGCTCATGCCGCCGCACGGGATCATCTCGTAGGGGGCGCCGAGTTCTTCCGCGAGCCTTCGTGCGAAGCGGGACTTCCCGCAGCCGGGCGGCCCCAGGAAGATCGTCGGGCGCATGTGCAGATAGCTGCGCCCAGCGAGGCCTGTCAGAAGCTGGTCGACGAGTGACGTGGCATAGGGGAACTCTGCGGCGAGGTTTGCCCGGACACCAGCGAGGTCCGGTAGCACCGGAACAGGCAGGCGCTGACCAACGATCTTCTCGAAATCCTTGGAGACGTCGTGACCCCTGGCAGATGCATTGCCGACCTCCCGCAACACGACAACCCTGCCATTGGACGGCGCGTCGCCGGACTGGGTCGGTTGATCTCCTGCAGCGCCTGACGGCGAGTGCTTCGAAGCTGGTGGCGTTTTCTCTTCCGGGCTCGCTCGCCGGATCACGTTCTTGAAGAGGTACGAGTAAGTCTGCAGGTCGTGCTGGAACTCCAGACCTCTCGCATTGCTGTGGTATCGCCCATATCGCTGCTGCTCGGCCATGTCGCGGGAGAATGCCGACCAGGCCAATGCGCGCCACAGCATCTGTGGCTTGTAACCGGTGTCCGCGTCCTTCATCGCCACCAGGGCCATCTCGCCGGCAATTGCGGCAGCCGCATCGGCTGATCCGAAGCCAGCCTGGTACATGAGGCACCGAAGCTGCGCAGCCCTGACCGGGAGCCCGGACTTGTCCTTGATGCGATCCAGGGACGCCGCAAAGGCTTGAACGCCGTCGAGGCTTTGCTCGACCGTGAGTTCCTCCAGGCAGGCGACGGCAGGCTGGAGGTCGTGTCGCTGCCGCTTGCGCAGCCGGCGAGCCAGCCGATCGCCGTACTCGCGCATGTCCTCCCGAAAATCGTCGCGGAAGAACGGCATCCCCCGCAGGAGTTCTTCCTCGGTCGGCAACCGCGCACCACACCTGACCGCGACTTCGCGACGCTTGAAGGCCTGATAGGCGCGCGTCGTATCGTCCATGGCCGCGCCCGTCACGAATGATCGCCCATGTGTCCGGCCGGACGACCCAGTCGGTACCACCGCGACAGCGTGCGGGCCCAAGAGTTGTCGGCGGACATCAGCCAAAGGTCCGAGGTGGCGATCGGCCTTCCCGTCCCGACGAGACGGGGATGTCCGGAGGACAGGCCGACCAGACAGGGTATCGGCCGTTGCGCGACAACCCACCCGTCGAGGAACGGAGGTTCTCCATTGGCGAGATCCGCAGGAGAGGCCCCGCTGCGAAGGACGGACATGTCCGCCAACAGCGCGGACAGCCTACGAAACTCGCACTCGAAGCGCTCGCCCTGTTCTCGTTCGCCGGGGTAGAACGTCGTCATCGGTGTCCCCTTCGCCTTGCGGTGCCGTCCGCCGACGCGAATCCTTTGATTCGCGTCCTCAGCTGCCGCAGGCATAAGGCGTCGCTGCTGAGGGCGTCCAGACGCCCACGGCGATTTTTCTGCCGGCAACCGATGAAGCGCCGCCGCACCGGCAGGACTGGAGTCGGGGAACGGCGCTAGCTAGAAGGAGCCATGAGAGCTCCCTACCAGCTACTGCGCGCCGCCCGGGTCGCGCTCGACATCTCTCACGAGGACCTGGCTCGAGAGGCCGGGGTCAGCGAGAGGACTCTCGTGCGGATCGAGAAGCCGCAGAGTGTGTCAGAAGAATCGATCGCGAGGGTTCAGGAAGCGCTTGAAGCACGGGGTGTGAACTTCCTGTCGCCCAGCGAGGAGGATGGCCCCGGGCTCCGGATACCGGCGGCCGGCCTGGCCGCTCCGGCAGTCCGAAAACACGAACCTGCTCGAAACAAATAAGTGCTGACGGCAACTGGCACCCGCTGTGCTGCCAATGTCCGCTGCAAATGGCAGCTGCAGTGGCCTCGCTTTTTTCCCGGCACAGCGCGGGGCACATGAATCAGATCGGGTTGCGAAATCGCCCATGCAACAGTGGCAACTCTGTGTCATTTTAGTGGCAGAGCGCCTTTATCACATTTGAGACGTTCAATTTTTTTCTGCCAAAACAAGACCATAGTGATTAAAGTTCGAGCTGGTGCGTCCGCGGTGATTGTGGCATGCGGCATCCATGATTTGGCGGCTCAAATGACTTAGTCAATGGTGGGCCCGGAGGGACTCGAACCCCCAACCAAGCGGTTATGAGCCGCCGGCTCTAACCATTGAGCTACAGGCCCCACGCGCGCTGAGTTAGTGGCTTTTGCCGCGCGGCACAAGCCGCCGTTGCGTTCGCCCCAATCGCCCCGCAATCTGCGTATAGCAGCCTCGCACGGCGGCAACCGTCCGCGGCGCGGTCCGCGCCAGGGAAAGGCGCCCCGGCGACGTCCAGGGCGCGAGACGCCCAGACGATCAAGCAGGGTCATCGAGCCAGACGATCGGAACCGGGCGAGGCGCCGCAGAAGCATACGATAGAAGCATCGAGACCAGCATGTTCCCCACCCAAGCCGCAGCCGCGCTGCTCGCCGCCACACTGCTCGCCGCGCCCGCGGCCGCCCAGCAGCAGCCCCCGCACGCGCCCCGCGTGGCCGTCACCGGCATCGGCGAAGTCGCCATCGTGCCCGACATGGCGACGGTGACGCTGTCGGTCCTGCGCCAGGCCGAGACCGCCCGCGCCGCGCTCGACGCCGCCAACGAGGCCACCGCCGCGGTCATCGCGGCGCTGAAGGAGGAGGGCATAGCCGCGCGCGACCTCCAGACCGCCGGCCTGTCGGTCCAGCCCGACTACGTCTATCCGCAGCCCGGCGGGGGCGCCGAGGCGCCCCGCATCGTCGGCTACCGCGTCGCCAACACCGTCACCGCCCGGCTGCGCGACCTGTCGCGCGTCGGCAGCGTGATCGACGCGGCCGTGACGCTGGGCGTCAACCAGGGCGGCGACATCGCCTTCGGCAACGCCGATCCCAAGCCGGCGGTCGAGCAGGCGCGCCGGCTCGCGGTGGAGGACGCGCGCGCCCGCGCCGAAGTGCTGGCGCAGGCCGCCGGCGTCAGGCTCGGCGCGCTGGTCGAGATCGTCGAGGCCGGCGGATACGAGCCGCCGCGCCCGGCCGGGGGCAGGATGCTGCGCATGGAAGCGGCCGACGCCGTGCCGGTCGAGGCCGGCGAGAACACCTATCGCGTGCAGGTGCAGGTGACCTGGAGCCTGTCGCAATAGGCCCCGCAAAACGGCGGGACATAAAAAGGGCCGGCCCGGATTTGCCCCGGTCTTACGATGGCGCAAGCCGGGCCGGCCCTTCTGCTTTCCGAGCCCGCGCGGCCGGTAGCTCTCCGGCCGCGGGCCGCAGCGTCAGCGGACCACCGGGCAGTTCGGCGCCTTGGCGAAGGTCACCGTCACCGCGCGGCCGTGGCTGCGCCCGCCGATGCGGATCACGCTGCGGTTCTCGCCGCGCACGTGGGTCCGGTTGATGCCCATGCGGTCGGCCTTGCGCAGGGCCTCGCGGACGCTGCAATCGCGGCGGTCCCAGCCGCGGCCGGGACGATCCCAGCCCGGACCCGGACGGCCGGGGCCGGCATGGAAGCCGAAGGACGGGCCGCTCGGCGAGATGCCGAAATAGAAGCTGTCGGCCTGCGCGGTGGCGGGGACGGCGGCAAGGGCGCCGAGGCCGATGACGGCGGAAAGCGCGGCGAGCTTGATCTTGTTGAACATGATGGTCTCCTCTGGGCGGGGCGCTTGATGCGCCGGTTGATGAGGAGACGATCGCACCGCCGGCCTGAACCCGGCCGGAATTGCATGTTCATGTGGAGTTCATGTCGCGGAGGCGGCGAAAATCCCTACCGTGCGAGCTGGCGGGTGAGCTCGGCGAGGTTGATCATGAAGGAGGCGCGCGCGATGCGCCCGTCGTCCTCGATGTCGAAAAACGCCCCGCCCGGCACCGAGAACGGCTGGTTGGAAGCGGCGGGCAGTCCGTCCGCCTGCGCCTGGTAGAGGCCGCGCAGCGTGAACTCGGCGGCGGCGCGCCGGCCGCTCGTCTCGGTCATCAGCACGAGGTCGCGGTAGGATTCGCGAAACGCATGGGCGCGCTCGGCCAGCACGCGGCGCACGCCCTCGCGGCCGATCTCGCGCCCGCCGCCGAACGCGTCGAACACCACCTCGCCGCCGAGGCAGGCGAGCGTGGCGTCGCGGTCGCCCGCGTTGAGCGCGGCAAACAGCCGCTTCAGCGTCTCCACGGTCCGGTCGCGGCTCACGGTTCCTCCAGCAGCAGATGGTCGAAATAGTCTTCCGGCTCGGCCATGTCGGTTTCGAGCCCGGTCAGCCGCCCGCGCATGGAGATGCCGGCCTCGTGCACGCTCTCGGCCCGGCCGCTGACCAGCGGGTGCCAGGACGCCAGCCCGCGCCCCTCGGCGATGCGGCGATAGGCGCAGGAGGACGGCAGCCAGGCCAGCGTGCGCGCCTTCTGCGGCGTCAGCTTCACGCAGTCGTGCACCCGCTCCAGCCTGTGCTCGTAGTCGCTGCACCGGCAGCGCTGCGCATCGAACAGCCGGCAGCCGACGGAGGTGAAGTAGATCTCGCCGGTGTCCTCGTCCTCCAGCTTGGCGAGGCAGCACTTGCCGCAGCCGTCGCAGAGCGATTCCCACTCCGCGGGCGACATCTCCTCCAGCGTCTTGACGGCCCAGAACGGCTTCATGGCCCCCATCTGGCCTCCGCCGGCCATAAGGTCAAGCGGAAGGCGGGCGGGGCTCCGGCGGGAATCGGAACGAAACCGGCCGCCGGGGGTTCTCCGACCCGACGGGACATCACGAAACCGGGAGAACAGCCATGACCAGCAGAAGGATGCTGAGCGCCGGCACGGCGCTCGCACTATTGATCACCGCGCCCGTGCTGGCCGCCCCCATGGCGGGAGCCCTCAGCCGCCAGCCGACCACGGCCGAGCGCCCGCTGGTGCTGGCGCAGGCCGCATCGGTGGACGAGCTGCGCCGCCGTCTGGCGGACGAGGAGCTGACCGCCGAGCAGCGCGCCGAGATCGAAGCACAGATCGAGGCACTGGAGGCTGCACCGCAGCCGCCCCGGCCCGAGGAAGCACCGGCCGCGGGGACGCCAACCCCGGAGCCGGTCCCCGAAGCCGCCCCCGAGGCGCCTGCGGAGCAACCCGCGCCTGCACCCGCGACTCCCGAACCCGCACCCGCCGAGGAGCCGGCTCCCGCGCCTGAAACCGCACCGGCACCCGGACAAGCGCCCACAGAGCAGCCCAACCCCGAGCCAACGGAGCAGCCTGCGCCCGAACCGGCTCCCGCTCCGGCGGAACCGGCCGCGCCGGCGGAAGATCCCGTGACGGAACCCGCGCCCGAAGCCGCTCCAGCGCCGGAACAGGCTCCCGCAGAGCAGCCTGCACCCGCGCCCGAAGCCGCCCCGGCGCCCGATCAGGCGCCCACGGAGCAACCCGCACCCGAGCCGGTCCCCTCCGAACAGCCGGCGTCCGAGCCCGCGCAGCCGCCTGCCGACGGCGCCGCCGCCCAGCCGCAGCCGGCGCCGCCCCCCGTCGCGGCCGACCCCGCGCAGGACCCGGAAGGGGTTCTGCCGGAAAACGCCGCGCCGGTGCTCGACAGCGCCAAGGAGGCCGCGACCGAGCCCGCGCAGCCGGTGGACGGCACGGCCCAGCCCGCGCCGCAGCAACAGGCCGCGCCGACCGAGCCGCCCCCGCCTCCACCGGCGAGCGACGCGGAGGCCCAGGCCGCCGCGCGGCCGGCCGAGATCGAGCCCGCCACGGCCGAGCAGGGCCAGCGCATCGACGAGGCCGAGGTCGAGCGCCGCCGCACGGAGCGCCAGCGCCGCGAGGGCGAGCAGTTCGTGCGCGAACTGGGCGGTCGCCTGCTGTTCGAGATCGGGCGCCAGCTCGTGGTCGAGAGCGACGACCGCGGCCGCATCGGCCGCGGCGCCCGCGAGGTCTATTACGAGGACCTGCCGGGCGGCTGGACCCGCGAGACGATCGTGCGCGCGAACGGCAGCGAGGTGGTCACCATCCGCGACCGCTACGGCGACGTCGTCCGCCGCTCGCGCATCGCGCCCGACGGCCGCGAATATGTGCTCGTCTATGCCGGCGACCGGGATCGCGACCGCCGCGACCGCGCCTGGCGCGACCCGGGCCGCGACCTGCCGCCGCTGCGGCTCGGCATTCCCGTCAGCGAGTACATACTCGACGCCCGCCGCGCGCGCGACCGCGACGACTATTACGCCTTCCTCGACCAGCCGCCGGTGGAGCCGGTGCGCCGCCTCTACTCCATCGACGAGGTGAAGTATTCGGCGCGCATCCGCGACACGGTCCGGCGCATCGACCTCGACACGCTGACCTTCGCCTTCGGGTCCGCCTCCATCGACGAGAGCGAGGTCGGCAAGCTCCAGGCCGTCGCCGACGCCATGGACCGCATGCTCGCGGCAAATCCCGCCGAGACCTTCCTGATCGAAGGCCACACGGACGCGGTGGGCACCGACGCGGCCAATCTCGCTTTGTCGGACCGGCGCGCCGAGACCATCGCGGCGGCGCTGACCGACGTGTTCGGCATCCCGCCGGAGAACCTCGTCACTCAAGGGTACGGCGAGCGCTACCTCAAGGTGGCGACGCAGGAGCCCAGCCGCGACAACCGCCGTGTCGCCATCCGCCGCATCACGCCGCTTGTGGCGCCGGTGGCCGGCGCCAACTGACACGTCTGCGGCGGAACCTCGGCGCGGTTCCGCCGTTTCATCAAGGATCGCGGACCCCTTGCGGCACTTGAATTGCCATAATTCGGTCCCGATCTGTTCGGCAGGCGGCGTGGTTCCCCCCTCCCCGCGACGCCTGCGGCGAAAGCCGTTCCCTGCCCCGTCCCCGGCGCGCTCTCATGCCGGGGCCAAGGCACAGCCCGGCCGGTCCCCCTCCCCGGCCGGGCTCCCCTTTCAGGGTTGCATAAACTTCGCCTCAAATGCAGGCGCGCCCGCGAACCCGGCCGCAACGTCCCCCATGTAGAACGCCCTGAACGACCTTGGAAACGACCTTGGGCATGGGGGCCCTTTATGCTCGATCCGCTTGCCACCTTCGTCCGGCCGCTGGCAGGCAACCTCGCCGGCACGGCGCCGGGAACCGACGTGAGCAACGCTCCGCCGGCCGCGCCGCCGCCGCCCAATGCTGCGTCCGTCGCATCCACCTCGCCGAGCGGCGCGGGCGCGTCGTCCACCGGCGGTTTTCGCGCCTCCGGTCCCTATGTGCCGCCGCTTGCCCGCAACGGCGCCGACGGCAGCGGAAAGGGCGGCGAGACGCCGGGTGGCGCAGCGGCCGCCTATGCGGAACATGGCAGCGGCAACGCGGCGGGTGCGGGCGAAGGCGTCGATGGCGGGGAGTGGATGTCCGCCTCGGTCACGCAGCCCAACGCGCCCTCCTTCGCCGAAGCCGCGGCGCGCCTCACGAACGGGCACGAAAGCGCGATCCCCGACGATCGCCGCGCCAGCCTCGACTATCTCGTCTCCAGCATGAAGGCGGCATTCACGCCCGCCGGCAGCGGCGATGCGTCGGCGGCGATGCGCCACGCGACGACCGCCTACGCCGAATTCTGACGCTCTGCGCCGTGCGGAGCGTCAGCCGAGCGCGCGCATGAGCTGCGTGTCGGTCTGCCCGAACACATGGTCGGGCACGAAGAAGTCGGCCGCGAGCTTGCCGCCGGCCTCCGCGGCATAACGCGTAAAATCCGTGACACCCTCCTCGCGCAGCACCAGCTCGTCGATGTAGAAATTGCCGGTCGCCTCGCGCGACGGCCGGCGGAAGATCGCATGGGCGGCGTCGGCCATGATGTCGGGCGAGCGGCTCATCGCCGCCACCGTCGCCCCGCCCAGGAGGTTGCGGATCGCCGACGTGTCGATGGTGGTCAGCGGCCACAGCGAGTTGACCGCGATGCCCGCCTTGGCAAACTCGGCGCTCATGCCCAGCGTGCACATCGACATGCCGAATTTCGCCATCGTGTAGGCCGTGTGGTTCCTGAACCATTTGGCGTCCATGTCGAGCGGCGGCGAAAGGTTGAGGATATGCGGGTTCTGCGCCTTCTTCAGGTGCGGGATGCAGGTCTTCGAGACCAGGAACGTGCCGCGCGTATTGATCTGGTGCATCAGGTCGAAGCGCTTCATGTCGGTTTCCAGCGTGCCCGTGAGCTGGATCGCGCTGGCATTGTTGACGCAGATGTCGATGCCGCCGAACGCCTCGACGGTCCTCTGCACCGCGTCCGCAACCTGCGCCTCGTCGCGTATGTCGCAGACGACCGGCAGCGCCCGGCCGCCGGCCTTCTCGATCTCCTCTGCCGCCGTGTAGATCGTGCCCGGCAGCTTCGGGTGCGGCTCGGCGGTCTTGGCCGCCACGGTCACGCTGGCGCCGTCGCGCGCGGCCCTCAGCGCGATCGCCAGCCCGATCCCGCGCGACGCGCCGGAAATGAACAGCGTCTTGCCCTTGAGGCTCACCGTCTCACCCTCCGAACACCCGCTCGCCCTGCTCGTTGATCATCTGCTGGCCCTTGCGCAGCGACACGTCGGCAGCGTCGTCGAGCGAAGCGAAGCGGTCGGCACGGATGAATTTGTGCTCCTTCGCCACGCCGTCGACCTCTTTCGAGATCACGCCGCAGCACTGCCACTGCCCGTCCTGCTTGAACGGCGTGGCGCGCACGGTGAACCCTTTGTGCTCGATTTCCTTGCCCGCGACCGGCGCCTCTTCCGCTGCGCCGCCGCCGCCGAACAGCTTCTTCCAGAACGACATGATTTGCCTCCGTTTGCGGAGAACCATAGCGGGGCCGGGCCGGAAGGAAAACCGGGCGGAAGGAAAACCGCGAAGCCGCGTTTCAGGCGGCGCGGCCGGCTCCCCTCGCGACTCCGGCGAGATCGGCCGAAACAGGCTTCTGCAAGCCCGAGAGCCCGCTGTCGACCAGCTTCCACTGGTCGAGCGCGCCGGCCGTCGCGGCCCGGAACATCCAGTCCGGGTCGCCGCCCTCCACCTTGACGCGCGGCAGCATCATCGGGTCCTGCCCGGCCGCCAGCGCGCCATGCTGCGAAGTGAAGGCGAGGCGGTAGCCGGCCAGCCGCAGCGCGTCCGCCGTGCGGCGGTCGAAGTCGCGCAGCGTGCCGAACGGATAGGCGAAGCTCGTCACCGCCCGGCCGGTGATGTCCTCGATCGCCCGCTTCGATCCGACGATCTCGTCGGCGAGCTCGCCCGCCGACAGCGACGTCACCGAGCGGTGCGTCATGGTGTGCGAGCCGATCTCGGCGCCGAGATCGGAAAGCGCGCGCAGCTCGGCGACGCTCATATGGTCGGCGCGGCCGATGCGGCCCGGCACCACGAAGACGACATAGGGAATGCGGTGGCGCTCGAAGATGGGCGTCGCGGTGCGGATCACCGAGGGGTCGCCGTCGTCCATCGTCACCAGCGCGCCGCGCGCATTGGCGATGCGCCCTTCCACCACCGCCGCCGCGACCTCGGAGCCGACCGCGAGGCGCGCGCGCGCCAGATACGACATCTGCCGCTCCAGCACGGCCGGCGACACGGCGAAAGGCGAGCGCGCCTCGTCGGCGAAGCGGTGATAGGTCAGCACGCGCAGCCGGCCGGCATGGACCGGCAGCAGCGTCAGCGGCAGCGAGGTCGCCGCCACGGCCAGCCGCGCCGCCTTCTTCGCGGCCCAGCGCCGCGCGCCGACCGAATGCTCGCTCGTCTCTGTCATGCCGCCCTGCCGGAGCCGGATGTGTCGCGCGTCAGCCAGGCCATCATGCGGTAGAGGAAGGCCGGGTTGCCGAGCAGGTAGCGCCGCGCCTTGTGCGGCTGCTGCATGAGGATGTGGACCCACTCGATGCCGAGCCGCCTGTACCACGCCGGGGCGCGCGTCAGCGTGCCGGCCCAGTAGGCGAACAGCCCGCCGACGCCGGCCGCGAGCGGCACGTCGATCCTGTCGCGGTTCTCGCCGATCCAGCGCTCCTGAAGCGGATTGCCGAAGCCCACCAGCAAAAGGTCGGGCTTGGCCGCATTGATGACGTCGATCACCGGCTGCGGCTTTGAATGATCGAAATAGCCGTGATGGCTGCCGGCCAGCACCGCCTCGGGAAACTGCCGGACAAAACCTTCCGCCGCCGCCTCGATCAGGTCGCAGGTGCCGCCGAGCAGGAAGACGCGCAGGCCCGGCCGGCGCGCCAGCAGCGCCGGCACGAGGTCGGTGCCGTTGAGATTGGACTGGAGCCGCACGCCGCGCATCAGCGCCGCCCAGCGTACGCCGGTGCCGTCGCCATAGACGTAGTCGGCGCGGTTGAGCGTCGTCGCGTAGTCCGGGTCCCCCGCCGCGAGGTTGAGCGTCGAGGCGTTGGCGAAGAAGACGCTGCGCCGCGCGTCGCCGTCGAGCGCGCGTCCGAGCTCGGCCAGCGCCGCCTCGAATGGCTGGTCGATGAAGTTCACGCCGATGATGTCGACGGTCCTGCGCATCCAGCCGCAATAGCACCTGATCGTCTAGGGATGGTGCACCGGGCCGGCTTCCCAACGCGGAATCCGCAGCGTTGGTTAAGATGCGGTTAGCGCAAAAGCTACAATTCGACGAACGTGCGCAACGCGTCAGGCGCCGACGAGGCGGCGGAACTCCGCCGCCGCGCGCGTCTGGTGGCGCTCGGTATGGAACAGCGCGAGATAGCTGCGCTTCGGCAGGTCGATACCGACCGCCACCAGCGCCCCGACCGCCAGCGCGTCCGCCACGACCAGCCGCGACAGCACGGCGGCCCCCGCGCCGGCAATGGCCGCGCCGCGCACCGCCTCGTTGGACGGCAGCTCCAGCACGGGCTCGCCCGTTTCCCGGATGCCGGAGGCGCGCATCAGCGCGTCGAACGTCGCCCGCGTCCCCGACCCGCGCTCGCGCGCCACCCAGCGCGCCGCCGCCAGCGCCTGCCGGTCGGGCGCGCCGCCGGACGTCCATTCGTGCCCCGGCGCCACCACCACCACCATCTCGTCCTGCGCCACCGGCACCACGGTCAGCCGCGCCGTATCCACCTCGCCCTCGACGATGCCGATGTCGACGGCACCCTCGCGCACCTGTGCGGCGACCGCCTGCGTGTTGCCGATGAAGACCGAGATGTCGATGGACGGATAAAGCCGCCGGAAGCTGCCCAGCCGCTGCGGCAGCCAGTAGCCGCCGACGGTCTGGCTCGCCGCGACCGACAGCGCGCCGCGCTTCAGCTCCGACAGGTCGGCGAGCACGGCCTCGGCGGCGCCGGCGCGCGCCAGCACCGCCCGCGCCTCCTCGAGGAAGATGCGGCCGGCCTCGGTCAGCGCGATCCTGCGCCCCACCCGGTCGAACAGGCGCGTGGCGTGGCGCGCTTCCAGCGCCGCGATCGCCGCGCTGGTGGCCGACTGGGTGAGGTTGAGGTCGCGGGCGCCGAGCGTCACATGCTCGCGCTCGGCGACCGCGACGAAGATGCGGAGCTGTTCGAGGGTCAATCGCGCCTCACATGCCCGGCGCCTGGAAGCCCGGCTGCTACAGGAGTGTCTTGACCAGCATCATGCCGAAAGTCGCGACGAACAGGAACGACAGAAAACCAAGGGCGAGCGGGCGCGCCCCGCTGCGGACCAGCGCCCGCAGATCCGTGGTCAGGCCCACGGCGGCCAGCGCCGTCGCCATCAGCAGGGTGGAAGCCGTCGCCAGCACATCGACCAGAACAGGCGGCAGGTCGACCGCGCTGTTGAGGCAGACCATCGCGGCGAAGCCGAGCACGAAGCCGGGAACCGCCGGCGGCCGCTTGCCGCCCACCGGCGCGTCGCGCCGCACCATCTGGCCGACCACCAGCAGCACGGGAAGCAGCATCAGCACGCGCGCCAGCTTGGTCACCGTCGCGGTTTCGCCCGCCTCGACGCCGCCGCCGAAGCCCGCGGCCACCGCCTGCCCGACCTCGTGCACGCTCGCGCCCGCCCAGACCCCGTAGGCGTGCTGGTCGAGGCCGAGCGGCCCCGCCAGCAGCGGATAGGTCAGCATCGCCACCGTGCCGAACAGCGTTACGCAGGCAACGGCGGTCGCCACCTGGTCGCCGCGCCCGCCCGTCGTCGCGCCCGTCGCGATGACCGCCGAAGCGCCGCAGATGGAGGTTCCGGCCGCGATCATGCGCGCCGTGGCCGACTCCACCGAAAGCAGCCGGCCGAGCAGCAGCGTGACCGCGAACGTGGCGCACACGGTCGTCACGACGACCGCCACCCCGCCCAGCCCGATCGACGCGACCTGGGCGAATGTCAGCTTGATGCCGAGCAGCACGATGGCGAAGCGCAGCACGGGCCGCACCGCCAGGGCGAGCCCCGGCTTGGCCGCCACCGGCACGCCGAACGTGGAGGCGACGGCCATGCCGACCACCACCGCCACGATCAGGGGGCTGAGCGAGGAGACGCCGCTGGCATATTGCAGCGCCATCGCGGCGAGCGCGATGCCGCCGGCGAGCGCAAGCCCCGGCAGCACGCTCGCCGGTTTCGGTCCCGCGCCGTCGCGCGCGGGAACTGCATTGGTGGAAACGTTGGTGCCGGCTTCGATCATGCCGGCAGCAATAATGGTCTACGTCCGATGCATCCAACGGATTAGTTCGATGCGATTCATCGCCTCAATCGAACGTTCTTTCCGTCGGGGGCAGAGAAGGACCCCGCCGCTCAGATCGCTGCGATGATCCCGATCTCGACCTTGTGGTCGGGCGTCGCCAGCGGCGCGCCGACGGTGGCGCGGGCCGGCGCGGCGCCCTGCGGCATCCAGGCGTCCCACTTGGCGTTCATGTCGGGGAAATAGCGCATGTCGGAGAGCCAGATCGTGGCCGAGAGGATCTTCGTGCGGTCCGAGCCCGCGAGCTTCAGCAGCGCGTCGATCTTGTCGAGGATCTGCTGCGTCTGGCCGCCGGCATCCGCCTTCGTGTCGTCCGCCACCTGCCCGGCGAGATAGGCGGTGCCGTTGTGCGTCACCAACTGGCTCATGCGCTGGTTGGTCTGGTGGCGGGCGATGGTCATGGGTCAAGCTCCTTCAGGTTGCCGCGCGTGCCATAGCACGCATGGCAGGCGGAGCAACCCGTCAGAGCGGCTTCAGGCCGAGCAAGGCAAGGTTCATCGACACTTCGGGCGCCAGCGCCGCGGCCACCGTCCGGTCGGGCGCGGCCTCAAACCTCTCCCGATAGCCCTCGGCGCCCAGCTTGCGGAAGACATGGGCGACCAGCGTGTCGGCGTCGATCACCCAGATTTCGGGAATGCCGAAGGCGGCATAGATACCGATCTTGCGGCCGAGATCGTAGCGCAGGCTGGTGTCCGCCACCTCGACGGCGAGAAGGACATGATGGCCGCGCAAGTCGCCGGGATAGACCGAGCGCGGATAGACGGTGAAGTCGGGCTCGAGAAAGCTCCTGTCGTCGAGCCGCAGCGTGGTTTCCTGCGCGACATTGATATCGTCCGGCACGATCCGCTGAAAATGCCGGTTCAGATCCACCTTCACCATCTCGTGGCGTCCGCCCTTGGGCAGCATCGGCACAACCTCCCCGCCGATCATCTCGAAGCGCTCGTCCTCGGAAATGATGCCGGCCGCCACCATCGCCTCGATCTCGGCGACGGTCCATGCCCGGCGCGGCATGCCGTCGGCTGCCTGGGTGATCTCCGGCTGGAATTGGTCGGGGCGCAGAAGCTCGTTCATGGCGGAAATGATAGCACAGGGCGCAACCGGTGGCGATTCCGTCCCCCAAAACGCGAAGGGCGCCTCGCGGCGCCCTTTCAAATCCTAGCTGTCGAGGAAGCTCCTGAGCTTCCTGCTCCGGCTGGGGTGCTTGAGCTTGCGCAGCGCCTTGGCCTCGATCTGGCGGATGCGCTCGCGCGTCACCGAGAACTGCTGGCCGACTTCCTCCAGCGTGTGGTCGGTGTTCATGCCGATGC
>CAZVTK010000111.1:0-15164 GCA_964629765.1 uncultured Mesorhizobium sp. | reverse complement strand
CGAAATAGCCGCCCTTCCAGCCCCAGTAGGTCCAGGTGCCGGCGAGCCGGTCGAAGACCTGGCGCGCATCGGTCTCGGAGCCGTAGCGCTGGTCCTCGGGCAGGGCGGCCAGCGCCTCCTCGTCGGCGACCGAGCGCCACAGGAAGGACGGGACGGAGTTTTCCTCCACGCGCTTCAGCCGCGCGGGCACGCCCGCCTTGCGGAAATATTTTTGCGCGAGAATGTCGGCCGCGACCTGGCTGAACTGTGCCGGCACGTCGATGTCGGCCAGCCGGAAGACGACCGAGCCGTCCGGGTTCTTGATCTCGCTCACGGCCTTGCGGAATTCGATCTCCGCATAGGCGTCCTGACCGGCCCGGGTGAATCGCCGTTCGATGCGCATCGTGTCAGTCCTCAGTCCCTATATATAGCGCCTTGTCCACAGCGGCCACCTCGTCGGCCGCGGGCAGGCGTATCCCGCATCCATGCTGCCGGAAGCGTGTCCGTCAGCGTCCCACTCCACCGGCCCGGACCTTTGCGCAGGGCAACGGCAAAAGACGCCGTCGCATCCTGCCCTTGAAGGCAAGCCGAAGCAAACTACCCCACCCGTTCGGTGATTCCCTCTGTCGAGGAATTTCACCGTATCTAGCGTGAGCGTGGGCCGCAAACGCTAAATATAGTATTAACAGCTCCTTTACGCCACATCCGATCCTGCCAGAACGTGTCAGGAACAACCGACACGGAACAGCGTCTTGCCAGCCTGCCGCGAGGCAGGCGCGGGCTGACAGGAGATGGACGATCCGGGGAACAGGGCCGGTAACAGGAACCTCGCCGGCCACGCCGCGTCATGGGCGCATGGCCAATAAAGGTCGACTCGGCGGCCAGCGTCAAGGAGTCGTTTGTGCGTGTTTTGTGACACCCAATATGTTGTGGGCAAGGGTGTGGATTTCGGGGACCGCCGGCCGCATGCGAGCGCAGCCGATGCCGCAGCGTCAGTGGCGGCCGGGCGCGGGCCTGTGGACGGCAAGGACGGTACGGCGCGCGGCGGTCAGAAGGCGCGCAGCACCAGATAGACGGCGGCGGAGAGCGCGGCCGAGGCCGGCACCGTGGTCACCCACGCGGCGACGATGGTGGTGACATGGGCGCGGCGCACGAGCCGGCGGCGGTTCACCTCCTCGCGCGACAGGGGCAGGCCGTCGGCCTCCAGGTCGCGCTCGTCCTCGTCGGCTTTCGGGCTATCCGGCGCCCGGCCCGGGCCCAGCGCCTCGCGCGTCGCGCGGTCGCGGTTCACCTTGCGCTCCAGATAGGCGCGCCGGCGCTTCGAATTGGCCGTGTACCACTCGCGGAAGAAGCCGACGCCGAACACCGCGCCCACGGCGATGTGCGTCGAGCTGACCGGCATGCCGAACCAGGACGCGACGATGACGGTGAGCGCTGCCGAGAGCGCGACGCAGAAGGCGCGCATGGGGTTCAGCCGGGTGATCTGTTCGCCGACCATGCGGATGAGGCGGGGGCCGAACAGCAGCAGGCCGATCGAGATGCCGACGGCGCCGATGAGCATGACCCACAGCGGGATGCCGACCTGCGCTTCGATCGCGCCGCCCGTGGATGTGGCGACGATGGCGGCGAGCGGGCCGACCGCGTTGGCGACGTCGTTGGCGCCATGGGCGAAGGACAGCAGGGCCGCCGAGATGATCAGCGGCAGGCGGAACAGCTTGCGCAGCGACTGGTTGCGGTTCTCCAGCCCCTTGGAGACATTGATGACGTGGCCGCGAGACAGCCCCCAGGCCACGACGAAGACGGCGGCGCCGAGGAAAGCGACCGAGAAGCCGTCGAGACGGACGAGCCGGCCCAGGCCCTTGGTCGCCAGATAGGCGGCGAACGAGCCGGCCATGAGCGCGATCAGCAGCGGCACCCAGCGGCGGGCAGCGGCGAGCTTGTCGTCCTGGTAGATGATCGCCGCCTTGATGAAGGCCAGGACCACCGCAGCGACGATACCGCCCAGCACGGGCGAGACGATCCAGCTTGCCGCGATGGCCGCCATCACGTTCCAGTCCACGGCGGCGAAGCCGGCGGCCGCGGCGCCGGAGCCCAGCACGCCGCCGACGATAGAATGGGTGGTCGACACGGGCGCGCCCAGCCATGTCGCCAGATGCACCCAGATCGCAGAGGACAGCAGCGCCGCCAGCATCAGCCGCACGAAGGACGCGGCGTCGGGGACCGCCTCCGGCGCGACGATGCCCCTGGAGATGGTGTCGACGACGTCGCCGCCGGCGATCAGCGCCCCGGCGGCCTCGAAAATAGCGGCGATGACCAGCGCGCCGCCCATGGTCAGCACCTTCGCTCCGACCGCCGGGCCGACATTGTTGGCGACGTCGTTGGCGCCGATGTTCATGGCCATGTAGGCGCCGATGGCGGCGGCGGCGACAATGGTGACGACGCCGGGCTCGCCCGAGAACCAGAATGCGGTGGCGACCGCGGTCAGCGCCAGGAACAGCAGGCCGAAGCCCGGGCCGACGAGGCTGCGGGCGAGAACATTGGCCGCCTCCTCGACATGGACCAGCTTGTCGAGGTCCTTGTCGAGCGTCGCCTTCCGGCTGTGGTCGATCCGGCTGGGGTCGATTGTGTCGGCCATCATCGTCCTTGGTGGGAGACGAGGGCAGCTCTAGGGGCGATGTTCCGCGGGAGCAAGCGCGCAGCCGCGCAAGCGTTTCAAATCCACGGATCTTTCGCCTGAGCCGGCAAAAGCCGGCGATCAGGCGCCGAGCGCGGCGGCCGGACGCCGGGGATCGAGCGCGAAGGCGGCGATGAGCTCGCCCAGATCCGGCTCGCTGACGCGGGTGGCGGCCTCGTCGACGGTGAACCAGCCGCGCTTGCGCTGCTTGCGCTCCGGCCACTTCTCGGCGACGAGCTCGACCTCGAGCGGAAACACATGGACCTCGCAGCGCCACTCGGCGCCCGAGGCGAGGCGCTTCTCGTAATAGAAGCGGCCGATCTCCTGCCGCGCCACCGCGCCGGCCAGCCCGGCTTCCTCGGCGGCCTCGCGGGCGGCGGCGTCGAACAGTTCCTCGCTGCGCTCCGGCCAGCCCTTGGGCAGCACCCAGCGGCCGGTGCCGCGGCTGGTGACGAGCATGATCTCCACGCCGCGCTCGGTGAGACGCCAGGGCAGAGCGGCGACCTGCACGCGGCAGGGAACGCCGCCGAACAGGGTGCGCAGCCGGTCACGCCAGCGATTGCGGGTCGTATGAGAGAGAATCATGGCCACCGATCCGGCCCCGGATTTCCTTTGCCAGCTTAGGAAAAATGCAGTTAACAACCTGTTAATAAGGCCGAATGCCGCATGCAACGCGAAAATGGCGACACGGTGAAGATTCACCTGCCGCCATGGTCGCCCGCAGGGCTTGCCCCGGGCTTGTCCAGCTCTGGCTCCGGGCGCGCGGGTCAGCCGCGGTGGTCTTCGGCGATCGGCTTCTGGTAGGTGAAGCCCATATCCCACGGGAAATAGATCCAGGTGTCCTGCGAAACCTCGGTGACGTAGGTGTCGACCAGCGGCCGGCCCTTGGGCTTGGCATAGACGGTGGCGAAATGCGCCTTCGGCAGCATGGCGCGCACGATGGCCGCCGTCTTGCCGGTGTCGGTGAGGTCGTCGACGATGAGCACGCCGGCGCCGTCGTCCTCCAGCAGGGAAGGGGTGATGTCCTTCAGCACCTTCAGTTCGCCCTGCGAGGTGTAGTCGTGGTAGGAGGCCACGCACACCGTCTCGATCATGCGGATGCCGAGCTCGCGCGAGATGACGGCGGCCGGCACCAGCCCGCCGCGCGTGATGCACACCATCGCCTTCCACTGGCCGTTGACGCCGGCAAGGCGCCAGGCGAGCGCGCGGGCGTCGCGATGGAACTGGTCCCAGGAAACGGGGAAAGCCTTTTCGGGAAGCGACATGGCTGCACTCCGGGCGCGAGGAAGGAATGCATGCCGCACTAGCGGCAAGTGCCGCCGTTTCGCAAGGGGCGGCGTGGCGCCGCCCCGCCGGTCTCAACAGGCTCTCAGCGCGACATCAGGGTCGCGACGGGCATCGAGGACAGCAGCGTCTTCGTCGCGCCGCCGAAGAAGACCTGCTTCAGCCAGGACTGGCTGTAGGCGCCCATCACCAGGAGGTCGGCGCTGGTCTCGGCCAGATAGTTCTCGATGACGGTGCCGGGCGGCACGCCGCCGGAGGGCTCGTTGACCACCGTGACCTTGATGCCGTGGCGCGCCAGCGCCTCGGCGATCTCGGCGGCGGCGAATTCGGGCGCCTCGCCGGCGCCGGCCTGCGGGTCGACGCACAGGATGGAAACGCTCTCGGCTCCCGCGAGCAGGGGCAGCGCGTCGAAGGCGGCGCGCGCCGCCTCGGCCGTGCCGTTCCATGCGACGACCGCCCGGCGGAAGGTGCCGTTCGCAATGCCGGCATAGGGGCCCGTATAGGGGACGAAGAGGATCGGCCTGCCGGTCTCGAAGAGCAGCGTGTCGCCGCCGGCCGCCTGGACCGGGCCCTCGGGATCGGCCTGCTGGACGACGATCAGGTCGGTGGCGCGGGCGAGCCCCGCGAGCTGGCGCTGGGCGTCGCCGGTGAAGCCGAGGAAGGAGCGCCACTCGACGGCGCGGCCGGAGCGGTCGGCGCTGCGGTCGACGGCGGCCTTGAGGTTGTCGGCCTGCTCGCGCGCGCCCTCGATCGACGCTTCGATGAGGCCGGTGTCGGGAAAGCCCATGGGCGAGGCGGCCGGCAGCGGCACGGCGCCGCCATGGGCGACGATGAGATAGGCGCCGAACGCATCCGCCAGCGCGCCGGCGCGGGCGAGCACCCGGTCTAGCTCGGCCTCGTTGTTGACGACTGCCAGAATGGTCTTTGGCTGCATGGTCTGGGGCTGCTGCATGGGGGAAACTCCCGGTTTAAGCGCGGTTGGCCGTGAAACAATCCTTGCGCGCCGTGCCCGGTTCCAGCCTTGACCCGGATCAAGCGCCGGCCTGATCTTGCCCGAAAACGGCCTTTTCGAAAATGGCGGGGTCCGGCAATTCCGGCCGCACGCCGATGCCCACCGCCCTGGCGAGAAGGCGCCCGAACAGCGGCACGCGGCCGGCGATGCGCAGCGGCAGCGGCGGCGCGTCGGATGTCCGCCCGCCGGTCGGTGAGGCGATCAGCGGGGCGAGCAGGCGGTTCTGCACCTGGACCTGGAAGAACTGGGTGGCGCGCGTCGGCCAGAGCCGGCGGCGCCGCACCCGGTCGAGCTCCGCTTCGGCGGGCATGCCGTCGCGCAGGCCCGGCACGAGAAGGTTGGCGGCGGCGACCGCGTCCTGGATGGCGAGGTTGATGCCGACGCCGCCGATGGGCGACATTGCGTGGGCGGCGTCGCCGATCACCAGCAGGCCCGGTGCGGACCAGCGCTCCAGCCGGTCGACCGCCACGGTGAGCAGCCTGACGTCGTCCCAGCTCCTCAGCTCGCCGGCAACGGCGGCGACATGCGGCGCGGCCTCGGCGATACGGGCCCGAAGGTCGGGCAGGCCGCGCGCGCGGATCGCATCCAGCCCGCCCTTCGGAATGACGAAGGCGCATTGCCAGTAGCTGCCGCGGTCGATGGTCACCACCAGCGTGCCGGGCGCGGCGTTGAGCAGGGTATCCTCGGCCGGGGCGGCGTGCCGGGGCAGGGCGAACCACAGCACGTCGACGGGTGCGCCCAGCGTGCGCACGGAAAGGCCGGCTTGCGCCCGCAGAAGGGAGCTGCGGCCGTCGGCCGCGATGGTGAGGCGGGCATGCACGTCGAGCGGCCCGCCGGGCGTTTGCGCGGTAATGCCGGCCACCGCGCCGTCGCCGGCGCGGATCAACCCGGTCGCCTCGGCGCGCATTTCCAGCCCGAAGCCGGGCAGGGCCGAACCCGTCCGCGCGACGAAATCGAGGAATTCCCATTGCGGCATGAAGGCGATGTAGGGCGCCGCCACCGGCAGGTGCGACAGGTCGGCCGTGGCGATGCGCTTCCCGCGCCAGCGCACGCCGACCCGGTCCATGCGCTGGTGCGGCCGCTTCAGGAAGGCGTCGAGCAGGCCCAGCCGATGGAAGATCTCCATCGTGGAGGGGTGGACCGTGTCGCCGCGGAAATCGCGCAGGAAATCGGCATGCTTTTCCAGCACCACCGCCTTAAGGCCCGCCCGCGCGAACAGCAGGCCCGCGATCATGCCGGCCGGTCCGCCGCCGGCGATGGCGACGTCGCAATCGATGCGCCGGGCGACCCGCCGGGCGGTCATCGATGCGCGTCGGCGATGGCGGCGAGCATCGCCTCGATATCGGCGCGGGCGGCGGCGAGCTTGCCGGCGTCGCGGGCGCGCACCACCAGCTCGGTCCAGAACGCGCCGTCCAGATATTTCGGGTATGAGCCGATGATGGTCTCGGAATGCGCCTTCTGGATGGCCGCCAGCCGGTCGCCGATCGTGCCCTCGCCATAGGGGCAGTGCACCGTCTCCGAGAGCAGCTTCGCGCCGGTGCGCAAGGTCGGCAGCACATTGTCGAGCATGGCCTGGAAGATCGCCGGCACGCCCGCCATCACATGGACGTTGCCGATGCGGAAACCGGGCGCCAGCGACACCGGATTGTCGATATGGTCCGCCCCGGCCGGCAGGCGCGCCATGCGCTTGCGCGCGTCGGTGTAGTCGAGGCCGCGCGCGGCATAGTGCGCCTCCAGCATGGCGTAGGCGCGCGGCTCGTAGTCGCAGGGCACGCCGAAGGCGGCGGCGACCGCGTCGGCGGTGATGTCGTCATGCGTCGGCCCGATGCCGCCCGTGGTGAACACGTAGTCGCAGCGCGCCCGCACCGCGTTGACGGCCGCCACGATGTCGTCTTGGTCGTCGGCGACGATGCGCACCTCGCGCAGGTCGATGCCGACGGCGGTCAGCACGTCCGCCAGATGCCCGATATTGCGGTCCTTGGTGCGGCCCGAGAGAATCTCGTCGCCGATCACGACCATCGCCGCAGTCACGATCTCAGCCATGCAACGCCTTGCCTCCGCCTTCAACGGCAGATACGCCCGGTCGCCGGCCGCGACAATGGGTATCTGGGGCGATCCCGGAGGTCAGCCGGCCGGGTCATTGCGGCAAGGCTGCAACGCCTGCACTGCGCTGATGACTTTCTTCTCATTCGGCGCTTGGATAGTGGCGGCGGCATTTGATATGCCGTCGCGGGGCAAATCGACGGGAGATATTTCGGTTTGAGGCGAACAGCAGCTTCCATTCTGGCCGTCTGGCCGCCGATCCTCCTGTTGTGCATGAATCTCGCGATCATCACGCTGCCGGGATTCTGGCTGCCGGTGCGCATCATGGCCGGCATCGGCTTCATCATCTCGGTGGTCGACATCACCGCGCGCATCAAGGATTCGCGCAAGGTCATGGACACGCTGGCCGCCGCGCCGACGCTGCTGCCGCGCCATATCTCGCGCTACAAGCGCTCGTGGTGCCAGCGCACCGTGCTCGAATGGTCGGCCTACGGCGCGCTCGGCGCGGAGGCGCGGCGCTACGTCGCCGCGCAATATTCCTCGATGGGCTACCGCTTCTTCCACATCTTCCCCGACCGCGCCTTCAGCCGCGACAGCCCCTTCCTCAAGGTCAGCTTCTACCGCAGCCTCGTCGGCGGCACGCCGGCGATCCGCCGCGACATGCGCGACCCGGCCCGCGATCCGGCCGAGTAGCCGTTGGGCGCCGCGGGGGTCATCGGCGCCATTCTCTTTGCGCTGCTGGTCGCCGCCGCGCTGGTCGCAGCCTATCTCCTGTGGGTGAGCTGGCGCATCCGACGCCGCGCCGAAAGGCTGGTGCCGCCGCGCGGACGCTTCGTCACCGTCGGGGAAAACCGCATCCACTATGTCGAGCGCGGCAAGGGCCCGCCGATCCTGATGGTGCACGGGCTCGGCGGCACGCAGGCGCATTTCGACCCGCTGGTTGCCGAGCTCGAAGGCGATTTCCGCGTCGTCGCCATCGACCGGCCCGGCTCGGGCTATTCCACGCGGCCACACGACCGGCCGGGCGACACCCGCGCGCAGGCGGTGTTCCTCGTCGCCCTGATGGACGCGCTCGGCATGGAAAGGCCGCTCGTGGTCGGCCATTCGCTCGGCGGCGCCATCGCGCTGGCGCTGGCAGTGGATTTTCCCGACCGGATTTCAGGCATCGTGCTGGTTTCGCCGCTGACCCGGTTCGCCGCTGAGGTGCCGCCGGCCTTCGGCGCGCTGAACATCCGCCGCCGCTGGCTGCGGCGGCTGGTGGCCGAGACGATCTCGGCGCCAAATGCGGCCAAGCTCGCGCCCGCCACCCACGCCTATGTGTTCGCGCCGCAGGTGCCGCCGGCCGACTTCATGGTGCGCGGCGGGGCGATGCTGGCGCTGAAGCCCAGCCATTTCTACGCCGCGGCCACCGATTTCGTGGCGACGCGCGGCGGCGACGTGCGCGAGGTGGCGAAACGCTACGGCGAGATCACCCTGCCGGCGGGCATGGCGTTCGGCACGGCGGACAAGGTTCTCTCCGCCGAGGAACACGGCCGCACGCTGCTTGCTGCCATGCCGGGGCTCGACGCGGTGTTCCTCGAAGGCACCGGCCACATGCCGCAATATTCGCATGCGAAGGAGATCGCCGCGCTGGTGCGCCGCGTGGCGGCCCGGGCGTTTGCGGGCCGGACATTGACAGGCAAGGCGGGCTGACAGGTTCGGCTGGAGTTGAGGGAAGAGATCGAACCCGAGCGAAGCGGCCGCGGGAGCGCGAGGAGAAAAGATGGTGCGGGCGGCGGGGATCGAACCCGCATGGCCAAGGCCGAGGGATTTTAAGTCCCTTGCGTCTACCGGTTCCGCCACGCCCGCGCGCGTCGTTTCTCAAGACCCGGGGCCAATTCGTCAACTGGCGTTTTGTCCGTCGCGGTTTTGCAAGACCGTGTTCATCGACTGTTCCCGCTCCACCCGATCAGAGGTACGAAATTCGGAAGGGCTTGGAGCGATGCGCGGGTTCGGCTAAACCTCGTCCGCAATCAGGAGAGGTCTGTTGTTCTCAAAGCTGAAGCGCGCCCGTGCCGAACTCCACGGCATCTTCCAGAGCATCCAGGAACTTCGGGCGCGGCCTGACCTGTCGGCGGCCGTGGAGGACATCCGGACCAGGATCAGCCCTGCAACCTGGGTTCCGCCCGGCCACTTCTATTCGCCGCTGGTGGATACGGCCGAGCTCGAGAAGCGCCATTCCATCTTCGACCGGACCAGGGCTCCCGAAGCGATCGACATGAACGAGGCCGGGCAGTTGGCCACGCTTGCGCGGCTGAGCGCCCACTATCCCCGGCTGCCGTTTCAGGACCAGCCGTCCGAAGGATTGCGCTATCATTACGAAAACCCGCATTACAGCTACGGCGACGCCATCACCCTTGCGACGATGATGATGGAGTTTCGCCCCAGGCGGATCGTGGAAGTCGGCTCCGGCTATTCCTCGGCCATGATGCTGGACATCAACGAACGCTTTTTCGGCGGAGCGACGAAGATAACTTTCGTCGAGCCCTATCCGGACCTGCTGCATTCGAAGATGACCCCCGAGGATCGGGAGCGCCACCGCGTCATCGCCTCGGGGGTGCAGGATCTGGACCTGGCGGTGACAGACGAACTCGAGGCGGGCGACTTCCTGTTCATCGACTCCACCCATGTGATGAAGGCCGGCAGCGACGTGCACTTCGAGCTGTTCACGCTGCTGCCGCGCCTGAAACCGGGCGTGCTCATCCATTTCCATGACATGTTCTATCCTTTCGAATACCCGAAGGAATGGTTCTTCCGGGAGAACAGGTCGTGGAACGAAATCTACGCGTTGCGCGCCTTCCTGATGCATAACGGCGCCTACGAGATCGTGTTCTTCAGCCACTACATCGCTCTTGCCCACCGGGAGCGGGTCCACGAGGCCATGCCGCTCTTCACCCGGAACGCCGGCGGCAACCTCTGGCTCCGAAAGCTTCATTGACGGCTGGCGGGCGTCCCGCCTCGTTTCGTCCGGCCCTTCGTGTCCTGCCACAAATCAGCCTTGATGCCGCCCGATTGCGTTAACAGGACGCTAAGCAATTGTTGCGAATGAATCCCATCGGGAGCAGGGGGCTCTGGACTCCGGGCGTCGCGGCTGTTGTTTTCGGCTCCGTGTCGTGCCGAGGGAAGTGGGGACTGGTCCGGATGCAGCAGTACAGGCGGTCGCCTCTCGGCCGGTTCGGAACCTCGGCCGGAATTGCATTCGTCGTCTCGGCCGCGCTGCTCGCCGGCTGCACCTCGTCGCCCATGCCCGACACCGCGTCCGCCCCCTCGTCGGGCAGCAAGGAATATTTCGCCGAGAGCGAATACGGCGTGAAGGCGAGCCCGCGCGTCTCCAGCCTGCGCACGCGCCTGCCGCGCGGCGGCGGCCGCGACATGATCGGCAAGCCCTACAAGGTCAAGGGCCAGTGGTACAAGCCGAAGGAAGAGCCGAACTACGCCAGGACCGGCGCGGCCTCCTGGTACGGCGATGCCTTTCACGGCCGGCTGACCGCCAATGGCGAGGTCTACGACATGACCCACCTGACGGCCGCGCACCCGACCATGCCGCTGCCGTCCTATGCCCGCGTCACCAACACGACGAACGGCGCCTCCGTCATCGTGCGCGTCAACGACCGCGGCCCGTTCGCCAACAATCGCGTCATCGACCTGTCCAAGCGCGCGGCCGAACTGCTCGACTACCAGCATGCCGGCGTCGCCAAGGTGAAGGTCGAATATGTCGGCCGGGCGCCGCTGCACGGGCAGGACGACAACTATCTGATCGCCTCCTACCGGCCGGGCCGGTCGGGCGTCGACAAGCCCGGGCTGATCGAGGACGGATTGCCGGGCGGCGTGATGATCGCCATGAACGGCGCGACGCCGACCACGGCGAAGCGTTCGCTCTTCGCCACCGCCGCTGCCTCCGGCCAGCCGCTGCCGCCCGCGACCGGCGCCCGGATCGCGAATCTGGCCGTTGCCGCGCCCGTGGCGGTCTCCGCGCCCGGCACCGTTTGGAGCGAGGTCCAGCCCGGCGACGCCGTGCTTCCCGCGCTCGGCCCGGTGCCGCCCGAGCGGCCCTACGACGTCTTCGCGCCGAGGCCGGTCGCCACCGCGGCCCTGTCCTATGCCGACAGCCGCATCGCGGCCGCCTCCAGCGCCATCGAAGCCGCCGTCGCGCCGGCGGTCAGCGAAGGCGACGTGCGGGCCTCGTGGAAGCGGATGGGCGGCGTCTCGTCGGCGCCGGCCAGCGGCGACTATGTGCTGGCAGGCACCTACGCCTCGCGCGCCGAGGCAGACCGCATGGCCGCCGCGCTGGCCGGCCTCGGGCGCATCAGCATGACCATCGAGGCCGATGCCCTCACGGTCGAGCTGCGCGGCGCCGACACGGCACACCTCGCCGAGCTGGCGTGCGGGCGCGGCGCCGAGGACGCGTTCCTGGTCCGGGAATAGGGGCCCGAGTCACGAACAGGTGAGCATGGGCGCCGCCGCGGTTGCGCTCGCCGGGTCGGATTGGTAGTCTGCCCGCATCCTGTCGATCGGATTAAACAATGCGCTGTGACTTCAATGGCATACGCGCCATTCTTTATGTTGCCTCCGCGCTGCTGTGGCTGGTGCAGCCCGCCGGCGCGCAACAGTTCGACACCAAGGCCGGCCAGGCGATCCTGATCGACGCGGGCACCGGCACGACGCTTTTCTCCAAGGATCCCGACAAGCTCATCCCGCCCGCGTCGCTGGCTAAGCTGATGACCATGGAAGTGGTGTTCCATGCGCTGAAATCGGGCGAGCTGACGATGGATACGGCCTTCAAGGTCAGCGAGAATGCGTGGCGGCGCGGCGGCGCGCCGTCCGGCACGTCGACCATGTTCGCCGCGCTCGGGTCGAGCGTGCGCGTCGAGGACCTGATCCAGGGCGTCATCATCCAGTCGGCCAATGACGGCTGCATCGTGCTCGCCGAGGGCATGGAGGGCTCGGAGGAGAAATTCGCCGAGCGCATGACGCGCCGCGCCCGCGAGCTGGGCCTGACGCAGTCGGTCTTCAAGAATCCGCACGGCCTGCCCGCAGAGGGGCAGGTGGTGACGATGCGCGAGCTCGCCCGGCTGGCCGAGCATCTGTGGCGCCAATATCCGGAATATTACCGCTTCTATTCGCAGCGCGACTTCACCTGGAACAAGATATTCCAGCGCAACCGCAACCCGCTGCTGGCGATGGATATCGGCGCGGACGGGCTGAAGACCGGGTTCACCGACGCCTCCGGCTACGCCATCGTCGGCTCGGTTTCGCGCGACGGGCGCCGGCTGTTCGCCGCCATGAGCGGCCTCGCCACCGACGACGAGCGCGCCAGCGAGGCGCGAAAACTGCTCGACTGGGGCATGCAGGCGTTCTCCGGCGTCGACGCCTACGCGGCCGGCGAGGTGGTCGGCGAGGCCAAGGTCTATGGCGGGGCGAAGGGCGGCGTGAAGCTTTCGGCGCCCGCCGCCATCGCCGTGATGCTGCCGCGCACGGGTCGCGACCGCGTCAGCGCGCGCATCGTCTATCGCGGGCCGGTGGTCGCGCCGGTGGCGGCCGGGCAGGACATCGGCGCGCTGCGCGTCTCGGTGGGCGATGCCGTGGTGCAGGAAACGCGGCTTTACGCCGCCGAGGACGTGCCGCTCGGCAGTCTGTCGTCGCGGGCGCTGGGCGCCATCGAGGAACTGCTCGTCGGCTGGATGCGCTGAGCGGCCCTGGAACCTCCGCCCCTTGGAACCGCCACCCCTTGGAACCTCTGGCAAGGCTGCGTAGATAGGCGCGTGAGCACGGAGGACGGCGCTTGGGGCGCGGATTGTTCGTCACGTTCGAAGGCGGTGAGGGCGGCGGCAAGTCGACGCAGGTGCGCCGCCTGGCCGAGCATCTGCGCGGGCAGGGACGCGACGTGCTGACCACCCGCGAGCCCGGCGGCTCGCCCGGCGCGGAGGCCGTGCGGCACGTCCTGCTTTCGGGCGCGGCGGAGCCCATGGGGCCGCGCATGGAGGCGATCCTGTTCGCTGCCGCGCGCTCCGACCATGTCGAGCAGGTGATCCGTCCGGCCGTGGCGGCGGGCAGGATCGTGCTGTGCGACCGCTTCATGGATTCGTCGCGCGTCTATCAGGGCGTCACCGGCGAGCTGGAGCCGGCCTTCATGGCCGCGCTGGAGCGCGTCACCGTCAACGGCATGCGGCCCGATCTGACCATCATCCTCGATGTCGAGCCGGGGGAGGGGCTGGCGCGCGCCGTCTCCCGGCGCGGCGAGGGCGAGGGCGCCGACCGCTACGAGAAGGAGCAGGTCGCCATCCACCGGCGCCGCCGCGAGGCGTTTCTTGCCATTGCGCGCGCCGAGCCGGACCGATGCGCGGTCATCGATGCCGGGCGCTCCGAGGATCAGGTTGCGGCGGCGGTTCGCGCCATTGTCGACGAGATCGTGGCCGCCGCCGACGAGGCGCGCCGCGCGGCGGCGCCGGCATGAGTTTCTCGCGCATCGCGCCCGAGCGCCACGACACGCTGGACGGCGTGCCCGAGCCGTCCGAGCACGGCCTGCTGGTCGGTCACGGCGAGGCGGCGCGCGAACTGGCGCAGGCGCACCAGGCCGGCCGGCTGCACCATGCGCTGCTCGTCACCGGCCCGCAGGGCATCGGCAAGGCGACGCTCGCCTTCCGGCTCGCCCTCCATCTGCTGCGCCATCCCGATCCGGCGACCGCGCCGGGCGAGCTTGCCGCACCCGATCCGGCCAGCAGCGCCTTCCGCGCGGTGGCGCAGGGCGCGCATCCTTCGGTGCTGCACCTGACCCGGCCGGAGAACGAGCGGACGAAAGGCTTCAAGACGGTGATCACCGTGGAGGAGGTGCGCCGCGTCGGCCGCTTCCTGTCGAAGACCGCCCATGACGGCGGCTGGCGCATGGTGATCGTCGATCCGGTCGACGACCTCAACGTCGCCGCCGCCAACGCGCTGCTGAAGAACCTCGAGGAGCCGCCGCCGCGCACGGCCTTCGCCCTCGTCGCGCACCAGCCGGGGCGCCTGCTGCCGACGATCCGCTCGCGCTGCCGCCGCGTCGCGCTGGCGCCGCTCGCCGACGGCGAGGTGGCGGCGGTGCTGGAAGGGCTCGGCATGGGGCTCCCGGCCGAGGCTGCGCAGCGCGACGATCTCTTACGCCGCGCCGGCGGCAGCCCGCGCATGGCGATCCTTCTCACCGAATATGGCGGGCTGGAGATCGCCGCCGCGGTCGATTCGCTGCTCGCCGAGCGGCGCTTCGGCGTCGCCGACGCGGCGCGGATCGCCGACGCGGTGACCGGGCGCGACAAGGAGCAGCAGTTCCAGCTCTTCATCGGGCATCTGGAAGAGGTGCTGGCGCAGGCTGCCCTGCGGCAGGGCGCCGCCGGCGACGCGCGCGCGGCCGACCGCCTCGCCGACGCCTGGGCGCAGTTGGACCAGGCGACGGCCGAGACCGAGACCTACAATCTCGACCGCCGCCAGCACGTCACCAGCAGCCTGTCGCGGGTGCATGCGGCGCTGCGCGGCTGACGGCCCGGAGATATTATCTGGCGCGGCAGCCGCTTTCGTCCTATGTGGGTTCAGGCGAAACGCGAACCGGGAGGCTGGCAATGACGACGCAAGACGCGCGCGCTTTGCGCTTCCGGGCGCGCCCTGGCCGCCGAATGCCCCGCTGAACGGGCTTCGTCCGGCGCTTCCTTTTCAACGCACCGTCAACGCGGGCCCGGGTGGATCGGCACCATTTTTCAGCCGATAGCCATCGCGCGCGCGATGCGTTATCTGACCCGCGTTCCGAAGAGACCGAGCAGAACATGCCTGCTGAGAAGTTCTACGTCACCACCGCCATTTCCTATCCGAACGGCAGGCCGCATATCGGCCACGCCTACGAGCTGATCGCCACCGACGCGATCGCCCGTTTCCAGCGCCATGACGGCAAGGACGTGATGTTCCTGACCGGCACGGACGAGCACGGCATCAAGATGGTGCAGACCGCCCGCAAGGAGGGCATCTCGCCGCGCGAGCTGGCCGACCGCAACGCCGCCGAGTTCCGGCGCATGGCGGCGGCGCTGAACGCGTCGAACGACGATTTCATCCGCACCACCGAGCCGCGCCACTACGAGGCCAGCAAGGCGATCTGGGCCGCGATGGCCGCCAACG
>CAZVTK010000110.1:0-15569 GCA_964629765.1 uncultured Mesorhizobium sp. | reverse complement strand
GCAGCAGGACTATCCCGCCGCTACCGTGGTCGACTTTCTCACCGCCGTTCTCAGCCAACGCGTTGGCACGATGACCTCCGAAAACAATACATTTATGATTGAAGATTGCGTCGTTTGAAACGACAGAAGGGTTAAAGTATTTTCCGACGAGCGCAGAAATCAAGACCTCACGATGAGGTTCCCTTGTCGCATCCCAGTCGTCCGGGTGCTGCTCAAAATGACCTCCCCTCCCGACAGTGTGATAAAGACCGGGGCGCTTGTCTCCGTATTGCCACCACCTCTGAGGTAGTGGCTTTCGAAGCACATAGTCGCCGTTGGCGTCTCGGCGTTGGCGTTCTGGCTGTACGCGCTCTTCAATCCATCTCCATGGCTTATCATACGATCGCGCCCTATCCTCGGACCAATCCCAAAAGCAAATTACCCAACGGCTTGGCTCGTGCGTGGGGCTCGAATTGACGTCCTCTCCGCTCAGATAAGGGAAGACCACGTCCCGGTTGCGCGGGTCGGCATCAAGCATATCCTGGGCTTGCTCGGGCGTGAGGACAAAGCCCATGCCGACTACGACCGATCCCTGAAAGGTCGTGCGAGCGTTCACTTTCAGGCGTTGAGGACTCCATTCCTCTCGTTCCGATAGGTACGCTGAAATGAATGGAACTGATCTCCCGAGCAAAGAACGCGGCCCATTCCAAGCGCTCTTTCGCAAGTGGACACGGCTCGTAACAACCGCCGCTTTTCCCGGCCAAGGTTCATTCGGGTAAGCAGCATGTATGACTGCGCCCGCGCCCACCATGGCCTCCAACCCAACCTGACGTGTGTCGCCTTCAGCGATCGTATTCACTGCAAGAAGCCCAAACCCACCACTGTTACGCAGAAGGCTCCACGCGCGTAGGAAGAAGTACGCAGAAAGATCCGCAGAGCCGCGGCGCCCTTCGGCTATGTGAAAGACTAGCCAATCGCGGAAGGCCGTTCCGGCAGCGCCGGTGATGCGCTTTCCTCCCAAAAAAGGCGGATTGCCGACCATGGCATCAAACCCACCATCATCGCGAACGAAGACTTCCGGAAATTCGAGTGGCCAATGGAAAGGGTGTCGTGCCACCCCATCTGGCGCATCATTCAAAAGGTCGGCTGTTGCCCGCCGCAGCAAGTGAATCCGTGCATTCGCGTCACCGGCTACGGCCTCGTCTGCCATGGTCGCTAGAGTCGTAATTCTTGCGGCTCGTTTGTCGGCCAGCACGATACCAACGAGGGCGTCGGCGATCAGTTCTGGCAGAGCCAGTTCGCTTCGCGACTGAGCGTCGAGCGCAGCCATCGCCTCGACATCACCTATGTCGCGGATAGGGATCGAGCGAAGCTGGCTGCGGAGCGCGAGCGCCTTGTCGACGGCCGACCGGATGGTCCGGCCGAAAAGGCGAAGCTGCGCCTTGCCCTTCGGCCTCATGTCCAGCTCGATGAGCTGGCCGAGATCATGGATGCCGAGCAAGCTGTCCCCGCTCCGCAGGTTGTGATCGAGGAAGCCGAAAGGTCGTCCCTTGGAGAGCGTAATCAGCCACAGCGACAGCTTGGCGAGTTCGACCGCAAGCGGATTCTTGTCGACGCCGTAGAGGCAGCGCTCGGCAATCAGTCGGCGCGCGAGGATGGCGCGTTCTTCGGTGTCGCGCGCCAGCGGCTCGAAACCGGCCGTGTCATCCTCGGGGCGGGTACGGCCTTCGTCGTCAATCTGGCCGCCCGCCGCTTCCATGTCGGACCAGGCTTCGACCAGCCGGTCGGCGAGCCAGCGGCAAGCCTGCACGAGGAACGCGCCCGACCCCATCGCGGGATCGCAGATCTTGAGGTCGAGGAGTTCGTCGGCGTCCTTGAGCTTCCAATCCTCGCGCGCCGCGCCTTCGGCTGGGCCCTGATAGACGATCGGGGTCAGCGTCTCCTCGACGATTTTCTCGGTCAGGCTCTTGGGCGTGTAGTGCGTCCCGCTCTCGCGCCGGTCGGCGCCGAGGACGACGACGAAAGCGCCGGCGTGATGGACCAGGGGGTATCCCCACGGGTCCGTCCGCAGGAGTTCGGCATAGGGCAGGATGCGGTCACGCAGGGCCACATCGCCGCGGCAGACGGTGAGCAGCCGTGCCGCCACGCGCTCGTCCGGCTCCCGGCTGACGGCGTTGCGAATAGCGGGTTCGGAACGCTCGCTCCGCTCTTTCAGGAGATCGACGATGCTGGCGGCACCGTCGAGACGCGCGGACTCGATCTCCCCGAGCGCCACGCGCGCATTCTTGGCCTTGGCCGATCCTTCGAGTTCGAGCGTGACGTCATCGATGCGCTGCACCGTGCGTTCGAGGAGACCCTCATAGACGTGGCCGATCTGTTCCACGTCGAGCGCGCGGTAGGACAGCGTCCGCCCCTCGAAGGTCTGGATCGCCTCCAGCAGGAGCAGGACCGTTCGATCGTCGATCGGCAGGGGCTCGGCGGGATCGCTCCGCCAGTTCGTGCCCTTCTTGCGGCCTTCGAGGAATGGGTAGCGATCAGGGTCGAAGAGCGAGCCGCCCATGGCAGGCAGCCGCAGCAGCGGATGGTCGATGCCGCCATAGACGCCACGGAACAGGGCGAGCAGCCGCGACCATGCCGAGCGGCGGCGTTCGAGTATCTCCTCCGTGTCGGCGCGCAACTGCATACGCAGACTGGAGAGCGCATAGAAGGCGTCGTAGCGGGGATCGCCGAGCAGGAGCAGACCACGCTCTTCCGCCGCCAGCAGGAAGACGAGCCGCATCATGACCGTGAGGCCGGCTTCGTAGAGCTCCTTCGGATCGACGTCGTGCAACAAATCCCGGTTACGGTCCTGGTCGGCGCGGTCGAGGGATTGGACCAGCACTTCCACCGCGCGACGGACCTGTTCACCGAGCGCGTCGGTCACGTCGTCCTGGTGCTTCAACGACCGCTCGAACAGCGCCGGGAGCCGTTCGGCTTCCGGCCCGAAGAACCGGCGAACCCCGAGCAGACTGACGAAGGCGCGGAGCGTTTCGGGCTCCTGGCCCCAAAGACGGGCATACCAACTGGCGAAACTCGCGACGGCGCCGGCCGGGGCATGAACGAGCATCCAGCGTTCGCCATTGGTCACGAGGCCGACCGGGCATCCGACGGCGCGAAGCAGCGCCACCATGCGGTCGCCCGGTGTCGTGACCAGTCCGTCGTAATTCCGGGTGGCGTCGAGATCGGTGTCGGGATCGTAGAGCTGGACGAGCAACAGCGGGGCGTCGCCCTGGGTCGGATTGACGATCGCCAGGTCGGGCGCGATCGTGATGCCATGCTCGGGCAGCGACACCTTCAGCCGCTCCGGCAAAGTCGCCGCCCGGCGCACAACCTGATCATCCACCTCCAGGGCGCTCTGGAGAACCTCGTCGATCCACGCCGAATGGATCGCCGGCAGGTCGGCATCGTCCGCATCGGCGGTATCACGCCATTCGTCATAGGTCGCGCGCAGCCGCTGCGGGCGGCCGGAGGTCAGGGCTTCCAATCCCTGGGGAAGCACCTCGCGCAGAACGGGCACCGCGAGGAACGGTCCCGACACCTCGATGAGGTTGAGCCAGTCGTGGTTGGTGCTCATTGAGACTGCCCCTTCGTCAAGGAGTCGGGCACGAGCAGGATGACCGCGACGGGAAAGGTATGATCCCGGATATTGGAATATCTGTTCTCGATGGCGCGCACCTCTTGCTCCCGCTCCAGCGGAATACGGGCGAGGCGCGCTTCTAGGGCAGCGTGATCACGCCGGAGCTGGGTGCGCTCGTCCTCGGAGAAGAGCGAGAGCTGTTGCGGCTCGCGGTCGGCGACGAGTTCGGCACGCAGAGCCTTATCAAGATCGTCGAGCACTTGCCGGATGTCATCGCTCTCACGTTCCTTACGAGTGTCGATCGAATTGGACAGAAAGCGCAGGCGGTCCTTGGAGCGCGCGTCGACCGATCCCAATATGGAGTCACGCTGCTTATCGAAGCGGGTGCGCAGCGCCGCGAAGGTCGTGTCGGGCAAGACGGCGGGGGCGGAATCCTGGAGCCATCGACGCACCTCCGTCACGCGGTCTTCGCGGCGGAAGCCGGCGTCACGCAGATACCCGCCGGCCTCGGTTAGTTCCTCGTGCAGGCGGTGATGGCTGCCGCCGGTGATGACCAGTCGAGAAACCACGATGACGGCGGGGCCTTCGAGCTGGCTATCGGGCAAGGAACGGGCGGAGACGCGGTGAATCTTCTTCACGTCGTCCCGCGCCCAGATTTCGGCGCGCAGCAGGCGCAGGCTCATCTGGACGAGGGGATGATTGAGATGCACCAGAACGACGTCATCGCGCCCCTTCGCCACGTCATGGTCGAACGTGATGGGGCGGACCTTCTTCGTATAGGGATGCTCCAGACCTTCCAAGCACCGCGTCCACGACCCGGATAACGTCGGCATGGTGAAAACGGTCCCCTCTGAAGCGCCGGGCAGAGACGTGGCTCCGAGGTCAGGTTTGTCCGAAAGGCGCAGAGCCGCTCTCACCGCCCGTTCGATGTGATCGGGCGTGAGATTTTGCTCGTGCTTGGTCTCAGCGAGGCGTTCGTGCAGCTTTGCGACCCGATCCCGGAGGTCGCGTTCGGCCCTGACGAAGCGCCGCGATTTTTCCATGCGAGCTTCGGCGAGCCGCGTATCCAAATCGCGCCGACGCCCCTCGATCAGGTCCGGGAGCTGCGGGGCGATGACTGGGTTGACGCTCCCCATGTCGGCCCGCATGGCGTCGAGCTTCCGAAGCGCACGCAGAATGTCTTGTCCGTGATCGCCTTCGTCATCGACCGGATGCCAGATGACCACCTCGCTGGAACGCTGGCCGTGGCGGTCGATGCGCCCGTTTCGCTGCTCCATGACGTTGGGATTGTATGGAATTTCCAGGTGGATCATCAGGTGGCAGTGGTTCTGAAGGTCGATGCCTTCGGACGCAGCGTCGGTCGCCAACAGGATTCTGACTGGCGATTCCGAAGGGTTGGCCTGGAACGCCGCCTTCACGGCCTCCCGTTCGTCGTGGTCCATACCACCATAGATCAGAGCCAGCCGGTCGCCGCCGAAGCCGTGCGACACGAGCGTTTCTTGCATCCACTGCTGCGTCGTCCGGTATTCGGTGAACAGGATGACCCGCTCATTCGTCCATTCGCCATCCTTCTGGAGGTGCTCGGTCAGCCATTCCAATATCGCGCGCGCCGTGGAATCCGCCCTGCGTGATGCTTGCTTCGCCCAGGAGCGCAGGCGTTCCAGCATCCGCGACTCTTGCTCGCTGGGCGGCCGGATGTGTTTGCCGGCTTCGCTGAGCGCGTCGTCTTCCGCTGCCTCGCGCAATGCGTCGTCGGCATAGTCTTCTTCGGCCTTCGATATGGCACGGCGAAGGATGCGATCGTCCAGCTTACGCCGGGTCTGATCGGCCGACGGACGGCCTTCGATCGTCGCGATGTGTTTTTCCAGCGTTGCCGCGAACGCGGCGGGCGACGACGCGAGGCGCTTGCGCAGCAATTGGTGAACGAAGCGATCGACGGCTCGTGCGCCGCCCTCGCCATTCTCGCGTGACGATATGTAATCGCCGAGAAGATGCCGGATCTGCCTCTCGTCATCTTCATACTTGATTGGGAGACCTTCGAGGCGCCGCACCGGGTAAAGCCGCTTGCCGTTCGAATCCACCAGGTCGCTCTTCAGCCGCCGCACCATGACCCGAGCGCGTTGGGGCTCACTCGGCAGGACGTTTCGGGCGAAACGCTGATCGTCGAGCAGTTCGAGCAGAGCGGTGAACGACTCGGTGTAGCCGTCATGGGGCGTGGCGGTCAGAAACAGCTTATGCTGGAAATGCGGTGCGAGCAGGCGTACCAAGCGGGTTCGTAGGCTCTCGACCGCGTAGTGCCCGACCGTGGGCGCGATATTGTGCGCTTCGTCGATGACCAGGAGATCGAATTTTCGAGGATGGGTGACGGTGGGCGGCAAAGCGTCCCGGAACAGGCGCAGCCCTTCGCCTTGCTTCACCCAATCCATCGACGTGATGAGGAGAGGGAACGAGGTCCACGGATTGGCGTGCAGGCCACGTTCACGACGCAGGCGCTTGACGAACTCGGTATCGACGATGCGGAAGTCGAGGCCGAATTTCTCCTGCATCTCCGTGCGCCACTTCTCCTGAAGGGACGCTGGACACAACACCAACACGGTGCGGGCACGGTGGCGGAGGAGCATTTCCTGGATCACCAGGCCGGCTTCGATCGTCTTTCCGAGGCCGACGTCATCCGCGATGAGCAGGCTGGTGCGGGCCATGTCGATGGCTCGCACCAACGGATCGAGCTGGAAGTCCTCGATGCTGACGCCGCTACGGAAAGGGGCCTGGAGATAGGCCCTGTCGGCGTTAGTGGCGGCGCCCCATCGGACGGCATCGAGGAACGCCTGTAGGGATGCCGGATCATCCAAGCCAGTGATGCGTGGCAGGCCGGCTCGTTCGATGACGTGAGCGCCGGGTTCCAACTCCCAAAGGACCTCGATTTCCTCCCCGAGGGCGTCTTCGTCGATCGACGTCAATCGGATGAGGTGGCGTTTAGGAAGACCCGGCGCCGTCGATCCGCCATCGACCTCCGACACGATCCACTGTCGGCGGCGCGCTTCGACCAACTGACCGGGTTCAGGAATCGTGTGATGAGCGATCTGAGTCGCCGCGCTGCTCGCGTTTCCGACGATCATTGCAGTCCGCTCCCGCCTCGAACGACGTTTTCGATGCGTTCGGCTGCTTCGCCGGCGCGCTCATGCGCCCATACGCGGATGACGCGCCAGCCCAAAGCACCGAGGCGTTGATCGGTATCCGCATCTCGGGCGCGATTTGCTTCGATTTTATCGCGCCAAAATTGCGCGTTGCTCTTCGGCCAGGAAGCGTGCTCCGGGCACCCATGCCAGAAGCAGCCGTCGACGAAGACGGCGATCCTGGTGCGGGGAAACACGATGTCGGCGACGCGCCTCGGCTTGGTCAGCAGCGGGACATGTAAACGATAGCGCAACCCTCTCGCGTGCAGTTCCCTGCGCAAAGAGAGTTCGGCGTCCGTGCCCTTCTGCCGCACCCGAGCCATGCGGAGGCTCGCCTCATGCGACGAGGGGCTTACACGCGGCATCCGCGGTGGCTCCCTTCTTCGCTCGATTCGTTTGCGCTCCGACGCCGAGATGCGTCACGATGCTTTGACCGATCGCCTCGCCGAGAGCGACGGGGACCGCGTTGCCGATCATCCGGCCCAACGCCTTGAAGTGGGTCGGGTCATCATCTGCCACGAAGGCGTACTTCTTCGGGAACCCTTGCAGGATCGCCCCCTCCCGCAGGGAGATCGCTCGGTCCTGTTCGGGATGGCCGAAGCGGCCGTTGCCGAAGCCGTAGAATTGCGTGGTGATCGTCGGAGACGGATCTTCCCAGGTCATCCGTCCATAGACGCCCGGATAGGTGCGACCCGTTTCCCGCCGATGGCATTCGGCGACCAGGCGCTCGGGCCAATCACGCCACGTCCCACCGGGGCGGGAAGCGCGAATGCGCTCGAGGTTCAAATCCGACAGCCTGGACGAGATATGAAAGGCGTCGTCGTCATGGACGCTTCCCGCACCGATGGCCGGCAGCTTTCCGATCGCGTCCATGACGGTTTTTGGCTTCTTGTGGGTCGGCGAGATCAACTCAATGGGGCCGATCAGGCTCGCCAGGATGACCATACGCCGTCTGGTCTGTGGCAACCCGTACTGGGTGCAATCCACGACGCTCTTCCAGACCTTGTAGCCCTGCCGTTCAAGGGTGGCGACGAAGTCGTCGAAGACGGCGTGCTTTTCGACCAGGGGCACGTTCTCCATGGTCACGATGTCCGGACGAACGGACTTCACCAGACGCGCGAACTGATACAGTAGCGGCCAGCGCGGGCTGGTCAGGGTGTCGTAACGCTGGGAGTAGGTCGAGAACGGTTGGCATGGAGCGCAGCCCGCCAGAATCCGTATCTTCGCATCGCCATACAGCTTGTTCAGGTCCGACGGCTTGACGCTCTTGATGTCCTTCGTGAGGAAGCGTGCGCCATTGTTGGTCTCGAACGGATAGCGGCACGCCGTATCGACATCGATGCCTGCGACGACCGGGACGCCGGCTCGAATGAGGCCATGCGTCAAGCCGCCCGCGCCGCAGAACAGGTCGATACACGCTACCTCGCTCATCCCTTCCTCCCCGAGGTGCGTTTCCCCGTTTCTTGCGCATCCCTTGCAGGCTGCGCGCCGTCGTTTTCAGATGCTTTTCCTGCCCTTACCCAGTCATCGACCTCATCAGACTTGAATTTCCAAAGTCTTCCGACCTTGTGCGCGGGCATTTCTCTTTTCGTTATCCACCCGTAGATGGTGTCTTTACTCACCCCTAGGTAGTTCGCGATTTCGTCGACGGACATCCACCGATCAGACATGGCGCACTTTCTCCGACCGACACTCGCGCGCCAATCATTCCACAAACGCGAAATCCAGTAAACCGGATTTACTAGGATTAAGGCGGATTTAGACCGGTTTATCCGTCGCTCTCAGTCCGTCGTCAGCCGTGGCAATGGAACGATTCGGTTACAGACGCGGGTCGCAGCGAGCTAATCGGCCGCGTGGGAGGATTTCCCGCCTTAAAGCCACAAACGCGAAAAGCCGCGGGACAGGGTTGCAGCGATCGGTAAATCTGGAACGGGGAGCAATCGCTCGACCCTCAAAGCCAATCCTCGAAAGAGGGTGGCGCACCCATCAGGATTCGAACCTGAGGCCTCTACCTTCGGAGGGTAGCGCTCTATCCAGCTGAGCTATGGGTGCATTTATCTTCAGATAGTGTCCGAGGTCGACCAGGGTCAATCTCGATTCCAACTTTCAAACGATCGCAAACGGTGCGGGCCCAAGGCACTGCCGATTGTGGTCGTTCGTACTCTACAGCTTCCTTCAGTTTGCTTCCGCGGCGCTTCCGTGACCACGGAAGCAGTTTCTCTGCTTCCTCCGAGTTCCGCCAATCGCTTGGTTTCCCTCAGTTTTTTCGACCTTCACCCACAGCACACTTGACTCAGCCTTGCCTTCGGAGGGCAGCGCTCTATCCAGCTGAGCTACGGGTGCATCCGTCGCGGCGCATGCACCGCGACGCTACATAGCCCATGAGCTTGCCGCCTTCAACGCGCAATCCGCGCGCGCCGGCCCATCCTTTCCGCAAGGCAGCCGCCCCTCCCATTCTCCGGCCTGCCATGGACAAGTCGTGCCCGTCGCCCGATAATCGCCGATCCCGGCGGCAATGACCGAACTCCCGCGGTCGCGCGCGCCGGACGCGCCATGTGGTCCGGGCAGGTTGAGGGCGATCGTCATGTCGGCGGGCGTTTTTTCGCGTTTGAAGCTCATGCGGCTCCGGTTTGCCGCGGCGGTGCTCGGCGCGCTGGCTGCGATGCCCGTTCAGGCAGAGGTGCCCGACCCGCTGGACGGCGTGCGTATCGAGCAGGCCGTCGCCGAAGGCGACATGTCGCGCGCGCTGGCGCTGGTCGATGCCTCGCTCGCAGCCGCCGCCGACCCGCGGTTTCGCCACGACCTGCTGGTGCGCCGTGCGCAGTTGCTGGAGGAGCAGCAGGGACGCACGACGGCCGCCGCCGACGCCTGGATGGCCGTGGCCGATTCCGTCGCGGCGCAGGAGGGCGGCGCGACCTCGCCGCGCCTGATCGAGCCGCTGGAACGCGCCGCCGCGGCCTACGACGCCGTCGGCGACCGGCCGGCGGCGACGCAGGCGCTGACGCGGCTGCTGGTCGTGCTGACGGCCGCGGGACTGACGGAGAAGGGCGAAGAGGTCGCCGCCCGCATCGAGGCGACCGCCGCCGGTACAAGCGAGGCGGTGAAAAGCGCCGCAATCGACGCCGTCGCCGCCTTCCGGGCTGCAACCGGGGAAGCCAGCCGCTCCATCTTCGGCGCCACGCCGGACGAAGGCTTCACCGCGGTGAAGATCTACTATGCCACCGACCGCGCCCGCACCGGCTCGGACGAGCCCAACGATTTCTACGGCGGCGACCGCGGCGAGCTGGAGCTGGGCACGGCGGTCGTGTCGATCCCGAAACAGCACCTGCCGGGCGCCATCGAGCGGCCGTCCATCTGGAGCTTCACCTTCCGCGAGGATCCCGCGCGGCACGTCGTGCTCCGGTCGGTGACGCCGGGCGACGGCGACGCCGTGTTCGCTGAGATGCGCGGGCAGCTCGGCGAGACGGGCGCCGATTCGGCCTTCGTCTTCGTCCACGGCTTCAACGTGCCCTTCTTCGAGGCCGCGCAGCGCACCGCGCAGATGGCCTACGACATGAATTTCGACGGGTTGCCGATCCTCTATTCCTGGCCGTCGCGCGCTTCCTTGCTGTCCTACATCGCCGACACGGCTGTGGTGAACCTGTCGGGGCGACGGCTGACGCTGTTTCTCGAGGACGTGGTCAGGCTGTCGGGCGCCAGGCGCATTCACCTGATCGCCCATTCCATGGGCAACCGCGCTCTGACCGACGCGCTGGAGCTCTATGCCCTGCGCCACAAGGGCGAGCCGCCGGCCTTCGACCAGGTGCTGTTCACCGCGCCCGACCTCGATGCGGGGCTGTTCGCCGCCATGGCCGGCACGATCAGGCCGGCGGCGCAGCGGCTGACGCTCTATGCGTCGGACAAGGACTGGGCGCTCGCCGTCTCGCGCAAGCTGCACGGCGACGCCGTGCGCGCCGGGCAGGGCGGCCGCAACATCCTCCACGATGCGGCCGTCGATTCCATCGACATGACCAGCATCGGCGAGGACATGCTGATGCACTCCTACTATGCCAACAACCCGTCGGCGCTCACCGACATCCTGTCGCTGATGTGGCGCGACGCGGGGCCGCAGGAGCGCTGCGGCATGACCGAGGTCGAGGGTGCGAACGGCAGCTTCTGGGAGTACCGGCCCGAGGAATGCGACGGCAACGCGCTGCTGTCGACGCTGTCGGCCCTGCGCAAGGCGAGCATCGTGACCTTTCCCGATGCCCGCGCCTTCATGAACCGCTTCGTCATGCCGGCGACCACCGACCCGGACGAGCGGTCGCGGCTGGAAAAGGCGCTGGCGCGCCTGTTTCCCCGCGATTGAACGCGTCTTGGGCCTATGGCCGGGGCGGAATGTTCAGCGCCTTCTGGCTGGCGGGGCGGGCCAGCGCCCGGTCCAGCCAGTCGGTGACGCGCGGCATCGTGTCGAGGCCGACGATCTCGGCCGCCTCGTAGAAGCCGCGCATCGTGTTCACCCAGGCGAACATCGATACGTCGGCGATGGTGTAGTCCTTGCCCATGATCCAGTCGCGGCCGGTCAGCCGGCTCTCCAGCACGCCGAGCAGGCGCTTCGACTCGTCGCGGTAGCGCTCCAGCGGGCGCTTGTCCTCGATCGCCTTGCCCCCGAACTTCCAGAAGAAGCCGAGCTGGCCGAACATCGGCCCGATGCCGCCCATCTGGAAGAACACCCACTGCATGGTCTCGTAGCGCAGCGCCGGGTCGGCCGGCAGCAGCCTGCCGGTCTTCTCGCCGAGATAGACGAGGATGGCGCCGCTCTCGAACAGGCCGAGCGGCTTGCCGCCGGGGCCGTTTGGATCGACGATCGCAGGGATCTTGCCGTTGGGATTGAGAGACAGGAATTCCGCGTCCCGGGTCTCGTTCTTGAGGATGTTGACGGTGTGGGCCTCGTAGGGGAGGCCGGTCTCCTCCAGCATGGCCGAAACCTTGATGCCGTTGGGCGTCGGGAAGGAATAGAGTTGCAGGCGGTCGGGATGCTGCGCCGGCCAGCGCTTGGCGACCGGGAAGGCGGACAGGTCGTTCAATGGAAGTCCCTCATGTGGCGCGGCTCCTGCCGCAAGCCCGCTCTAGATAGAGATTCACCTAGAGAGCGCAAGGTCAGGCGAGCGCCGTTCGCTGCCCCGGCATGGCCCGGAGCTGGCCCGGAGCTTGCATCGCGGCCGGCGCAATGAAACGCTGGACCCGATGAACTCCGTCCCTTCCGACCTTTCGAGGCTGGCTTCGCAGCGCGTCGCGGGATGCGCTCGCATCGCCGTCGAGGCCGATTCGGGCGGCACGCGGCTCGCCCGGCTGTTTCAGGAGGGCGCGGCCAAGCTGCGCCTGCCGCGCGGCGAGGAGGCCGGACTGGAGGCGGTGCTGATCAACACGGCGGGCGGCCTGACCGGCGGCGACCGGCTCGACTGGCAGGTCGACATCGGCGCCGGCGCGGTGCTGACCACGACGACGCAGGCGAGCGAGAAGATCTACCGCTCGGCCGGCGGCGAGGCGCGGGTGGGCGCCGGGATCCGGGTCGGCGCGGGCGGCCGGATCGCCTGGCTGCCGCAGGAAACGATCCTCTATGACGGTTGCGCCCTGTCGCGCCGGCTGGACGTGGCGCTGGCCCCGGACGCCGCGGCCCTGCTGGTGGAGGCCGTGGTGCTCGGCCGCAAGGCCCATGGCGAGAGCGTGCGGCGCGCCTGCTTCCGCGAAAGCTGGCGGGTGCGCCGCGGCGGGGCGCTGGTCCATGCGGACGAGCTGGCCTTCGGTCCCGACATCGCCGCGCTCGCCGGGCGCGCGGCCGTGCTCGGCGGCGCCACCGCCTTCGCCACCGTGCTGGCGGTGGGCGACGACGCGGCTTCGCTGCTGCCGGCGGCGCGCGACATCTGCGCCGGCGCGGGCAGCGCGAGCGCCTGGTGCGTGGCCGGAACTGGCAAGCTTCTTGCGAGACTGGTCGCGGCGGACGGATATTCGCTGCGCCGGCGGCTGGTGCCGCTCATCGGCATGCTCAATCACGGGGCAGCACTGCCCAAATTATGGTCAAGCTGACGGGGGGCGCATGAACCTGACACCGCGCGAGAAGGACAAGCTGCTGATTGCCATGGCGGCCATGGTGGCGCGGCGCCGGCTGGAGCGCGGGGTCCGGCTCAACCATCCCGAGGCGATCGCGCTGATCACCGACTTCGTCGTCGAGGGCGCGCGCGACGGAAGGCCGGTGGCCGAGCTGATGGAAGCGGGCGCGCATGTGATCACGCGCGCCGAGGTGATGGAGGGCGTCGCCGAGATGATCCACGACGTGCAGGTCGAGGCGACGTTCCCGGACGGCACCAAGCTCGTCACCGTGCACGAGCCGATCCGGGGGCCGCGCCCGCTGACGGCAGGGGAATAACCCATGCAAGAGCTTCACCCGGACCGCACCGAGACCGCGAGAACCACGATGTTGAGAAAAACCTTCGCCACCCTCCTGATCCTTGCCGCAGGCACCGTTCCGGCATCGGCGCATCTCGACCCCGGCGAGCACGGCTCCTTCCTCGCCGGATTCAGCCATCCCCTGTCCGGCGCCGACCACATCCTCGCAATGGTTGCGGTGGGCCTGTGGGCGGCGCTGCTGGCGCACGCACGGGGCGGACGCGCGCCGTGGCTGGTGCCGACAGCCTTCGTCGGCACCATGCTGGCCGGTTTCGGCGCGGCGCTGCTCGGCCTGCCGCTGCCCTTCGCCGAACCGGCGATCCTCGCTTCCGTCGTCGTCATCGGCCTGCTGGCCGCCATCGCGCTCCGTGTCCCGACGGCCGCCGCGATGGCCATGGTCGGCTTCTTCGCCTTCTTCCACGGTCATGCGCATGGCGGCGAGATCGGCGAGGCCGGCGCGTGGTCCTACGCGGCCGGCTTCGCGGCGGCGACGGCGATCCTGCATGCGGCGGGCCTTGCGGCCGGACTGCTGCCCAGGCCCTTGATCGCCGCGCGGGTCGCCGGCGCCGCTGCCGCGCTCGGCGGCGTCTGGCTCGCCTTGGGAGGCTGGGCATGATCCCCGGAGAGATCGTCACCGCGCCCGGCGAGATCGAGCTGAATGCCGGTGCTCCCGTCGTGACTCTCAAGGTGGCCAACACCGGCGACCGGCCGATCCAGGTCGGCAGCCACTATCATTTCTACGAAACCAATGCCGGGCTGGCGTTCGACCGCGAGAAGGCGCGCGGCATGCGGCTCGACATCGCCGCCGGCACGGCCGTGCGCTTCGAGCCGGGACAGGAGCGCGACGTGACCCTCGTGCCGCTTGCCGGCGGCCGCACGGTCTACGGCTTCAGGCAGAAGGTGATGGGCAGGCTGTGATCCGGTCTTTGATCCGGTCGGGCGGTCATCCTGCGGCGGGCGCGGCGACGAAGATGGTGACGTCGCCGCCCTCGCCGAACTCGACCGCCACCACGTCCTTCAGCAGCACCCGGTGGGAATCGACGGCATGGTAGAAGATGGCGCTGCCCTCGATCTCCTTGCGCAGCGAGGCAAGCGCCTCGGCGTGGTCGGCGATGGTGCCGGCCAGCGGCGAACCGGCCTCCGCCAGCCCGCGCACGAAGACGATGTCCACCTTGCCGACGCTGAACCGCTTGCGGATTTCGGCGGCGCTCTCGCCGCTGCGCGCAATCGCCGCCGCGATCCGCGCGTCCTCTTCCGCGACGGTCTTTTCCTCGGTCGCGACGGGGGCGTCGATGATCGTCGCGCGAGCGCCTTCGGCGTCGAGGCCCTGCGCCAGCGGCGCGCCGGGCAGGAGGAGGAGCAGGGCTGCCATCGGCAAGCGGCTTCGGATCATCTCCATTCTCCGGGGCCTTCTGCGGACGTGACGAAGCGGCGCGGGCCGAAGCCCGCGCCGCGATCGGTTTCGCGTCGCTTACCGGACGTAGACCGTCAGCGAGCCGTCGGCGTTCACGTCGGCCGCGACCACGTCGCCGGTGTTGACGGACTGCGCCTCGAGCGCCGCCTTCACCGAGGCGTTGGCGTCGAGCGAGGCACGCAGCTCGTCGATGGAAGCCTTGTTCTCGGTCTCGGCCGTCACGAAGGCTTCGGCGCTGGCACCGTTGTCGAGCTTCACCACATTGACCGTGGACACCGTGGTCATCGTGCCGATGGTGGCCGCCGCCTCGCTGCCGCGGGCCATCGCCGCGATGGCGCCGTCGACATTGGCGCCGATGGCGGCGGTCGCCTCATTGTCGACGTTCACGTCGGCGCCGGCACTGCCGCCAAGCTGCACGCCCGTGCCGCCCACGCCGGCACCTGCATTGCCACTGGCATTGCCGCCGGCATCGATGCCGACCGAGCCGCCGTCGACAGTCACGCCGGCACCGCCGCCGACATCCAGGTTGACCTGCGCGAAAGCGGGAGCCGCGATCAGGGAGGTGCCCATCAGGGCGGCGGCGGATATGGCGATGATCTTCTTCATGGTCATTCTCCTGTTGAACGTCCCTTCGAGCCGCTCGGCCGAACCTCATGGCGCTGCGTCGCTGCGGCTTCGGGTAGGCAATGCGTCGGGACGGGCGAGGTTCCGCAAAACCTCGCCATCGCCCTGGTCACAAAAGATTACGCTCCCGATGCCGGCGCCGCCGGCCGCAACCCAGTCCCAACCCAGCCGCTGAGGAATAGCCCATGCCCGCGCGCATCTCCCGTTCGGCCTACGCCCGGATGTACGGCCCGACCGTCGGCGACAGGGTGCGGCTGGCCGACACCGAGCTGTTCGTCGAGGTCGAGAAGGATTTCACCGTCTATGGCGAGGAGGTGAAGTTCGGCGGCGGCAAGGT
>CAZVTK010000109.1:0-15765 GCA_964629765.1 uncultured Mesorhizobium sp. | reverse complement strand
TACCAGATCGTCATCGACAATCTGGAGCCGGCGGGCGCCGGCGCGCTGATGGCGCTGCTGGAGGAGCGGCGGCGCAGGCTCGCGGCCGAGGGCCTGTTCGACGAGGCGCGCAAAAAACCCCTGCCCTATCTGCCGCTGACGATCGGGGTGGTGACCTCGCCCACCGGCGCGGTGATCCGCGACATCATCCACCGCATCTCCGACCGCTTCCCGCTGCGCCTCGTCGTATGGCCGGTGCGCGTGCAGGGCGAGACGACGGGGGCGGAGGTGTCGAACGCCGTCGCCGGCTTCAACGCGCTCGACCCGCTTGGCCCTGTCCCGGCGCCCGACGTCATCATCGTCGCGCGCGGCGGCGGCTCGCTGGAGGACCTGTGGGGGTTCAACGACGAGGCGGTGGTGCGGGCCGTGGCGGCCTCGCGCATCCCGGTCATCTCGGCCGTCGGCCACGAGACCGACTGGACGCTGATCGACCACGCCGCGGATGTGCGCGCGCCGACGCCGACCGGCGCGGCCGAGCTCGCCGTGCCGGTGAAGGCCGAGCTGGAGGCGACGCTCGCCAGCCTGTCGGCGCGGCTGCGCGCCTGCGCCTCGCGCAGCCGCGAGCGCAAGCGCGAGATGTTGCGCGCGCTGGCGCGGGCGCTGCCCTCGGCCGACCAGCTTCTGGCGCAGCCGCGCATGCGCTTCGACCAGGCCGCGGTCAGGATATCGCGCGCGCTGGGCGCGGCGGTGGAGCGCAAGGCGACGCGGCTCGGCAAGGCGCGCCTGTCGCCCGCAACCCTGTCGCAGCGGCTGGCGCAGGCCGGTCAGCGGCTGAAGCGCGAAGGCGACCAGTTACCGAAATGTGCGGCCGCGCTGCTGCGCAACCGCCGGCGCGACGTCGGCGCGCTGTCGGGGCGGCTGCGCTTCGAGCAGATCGGCGTGCGGATCGGGCGCGGCCGGAGCGAGGTGGACGGGCTTTCGCGGCGGCTCGACATCACGGTCGACACAAGGATGCAGCGGCTGCGCGCGCATTTCGCGCAGGCCGCGCGGCTGGTCTCGACGCTGTCCTACCAGTCGGTGCTGGAGCGCGGCTTCGCCGTGGTGCTCGACGCCGAGGGCAGGCTGGTGAAACGCGCGGCGGCGCTAGGCACGGGCGAGGCCGTCACCATGCGCTTCGCCGACGGCGAGCGCGCGGCGGTGACGGCCGGCGATGCGCCCAGACCGCGCCCGGCGCCCGCGAAGCGAACGCCGGGTACAGACAAGAAGGGCACAGATCAGGGCAGCCTGTTCTGAAACCAGCGTCGCGCGCCGTAAAGCCGGCGCGCCGGGAGCGTCAGGCGCGCCTACTTCACCACGATGGTGACGGAACCCGACTGGTAGCGCCTCGTTTCCTTGCCCGTCTTGACGGCCTTGCCATTGACCGCACGGGTCGGAACGCGCGTCTTGCACTGGTCGCTGACGCGGCTGGAGGTTCCCCCGTCCGAATATTCGACGATGCTGGAGCGCGGCAGGCGGCTCTTGATCTGGTTGAAGGTCGGCGCTCCGGCGCCGCATTTGTCGGCGCGATAGGCGGTGATGTGCTTCGTCTGCCCTACCCGCATCTCCACGGTGTTCGACAGGGCCGGGGTCGAGACCGAAACGACAAGCGCCGCCGATGCGAGCGCTCCCAAAATCCTTTTCACGATGTTGCCTCCACAATTGCCAGATCGCCGCGAGCCGGAGCGCCCGTGACGTCAGGCAACGTGCCATCCGATATCCGCGAGGACAACCCGCCTTACCCGCACGCCGGAACACGATGCCGGCAATCGTGCCGGCTGCGTCAGATCGGGGCAGGCATCGGCGGATCGCCGGGGACGGGCGGCCTCGACGGGTCGGGCGGCAGCGGATGCGGCCCGGGAAGCGGCTCGGGTTTCGGCAGCGGCCCGGGGAACGGCTCGGGCGCGGGGTTCGGCCGGGGCGGGTTTGCCATCTCAGACCTCATCGAAGCGGCCGCCTTCATGCGAAGGATTTCGGGCGATCGTCCGTTCTTCGGCGTCGTCCGGCAAAGCTTCGTCGCTTTCCTGGTATTCGTTGTCGTCGTCCTCGTCCGGCAGGTCGCCGGGCTTCTCCTCGCGGAAGCGAATGTCGCCATTGGCGGGCGTGTCGGTCGGCTCCATCTCGCCGGCCCCGAGCGCGTCCCAGTCGATCTCTTCCAGTTGCGGCGCGTGCGTGGCGGTGGCACGGTTCGGGATTTCGCGTGCCATGTCAGCTCTCCTTGCGCCTGAGGGCGTCACCGAGATTGCGGCGCACGGGATCGCGCAGATTCTCGCCGGCGGCGTCGCGGTCGGTCTCGGGATCGTCCTTCGCAGGCAGATAACCGCGCGGGCGGTTCTCCTCCGGGCCTTCCCAGCGCGGCCGCTGGTCCGTTGTGCCGGGCGCGCCGTCGCGGGGCTTTTCATGTGCCATGTCGGCCTCCATCGCTCGTGCCCCCGCGTCAGGAACAGCGGGCGGCCGCGATGGTTCCGGCGAAGCGCAGGCGCACCGGCGAGGGAATCTGCAGGGAAAGCGAAGAATGGTACCGTTGGCTGGGATCGAACCAGCGACCTCCGGATCCACAATCCGGCGCTCTAACCAGCTGAGCTACAACGGCACGGCCTCGGCGGAGCGGTTGTTCCGCGCGAATGGAGGGTCGTTTACGGAAAACGCCGGCAAGTTGCAAGGCGCTGTGCGCGGCTCGCGCGCCTCAAAAAGAAAAAGACCCGGGGGAGGAGGTCCGGGTCTTTTCCTTTTGCATGACCGGGAGGGAGGAGGTTCCCGATCTTACAGCCCCGCGGTTTGGTGGGAGGAGGATACCGCCCCGCGAGTTGTTGTGCCTGAAACGTCTCAGGCGATCTTCAGTTCCTTGACGGCCTTCTCGAAGGCGGTCTTGGCCGGCTTTGCGACCTCTTCCACCGCCTTGGACGACACGGACTGGAAATCCTTGGCCTGCTCGACCAGCATCTCGAACGACTTGCGCAGGAACGAGGTCTGGAGCTCGATCACCTCGGACACCGACTTCACGCCGGCCAGAGCCTCGAGATGGGAGAAACCGGCCTCGGTGGAGGAGCGCAGCGCCGCGATGGACTTGAGCGACAGCTCGTTGCCGGCGGTCTTGGCACTCTCGTAGGTCGCCTCGATGACCTTCTGGGCCTCTTCGGCGCCGGACTTCAGCTTGGCATAGGCTTCCTTCGACTGCTCGACGCCCTTCTCGGCGAAGGCGCGGAACTGGTCGGTGGCCTGGGTGGTGTTGAACGCCGGAAACTCGATCGTCTCGGCCAGTTTGGTCGCGGTCTTGGTCATTTCTTCCGTCCTGTTCTTGTGCCCCGCCTGCCGGAAAAATCCCCTGACAATCCCGGCGGCGACGTTTGATGACCAACAGATAGAGGATCGGATTGTGCATTGCAACAAAAATCTTTTGCGCTGCGACAAAACGGACCGCGCGGGCGATGGCGCGCCCGCTCCGGCGGATTAACCAACCTGCCATTTGCGCCATCTCACCGGCGCTCTAAACTGGACGCCGGGCGGGCGCGGATTTATTACCAATGTGTTAAAGGAAAAGGGGCCGGGACGGCCCGTGGGAACCTCGTACGGTCCATGAGTTCGCGTAGCTATTCCTTTCTCGACGTGGCGGCGCTCGCCTCGATCGGGCCGCGTTTCGCGGCCGGCGAGGCCATCGTTGTGCTCGACTCGACCCTGTCGACCGTGTTGTGGGCGAACGGGGCCGGCGCGCGCCTGATGGGCGCCGGCGACCTCTTGTCCTTCATCGGCTCCGACCCGGCGCTGCGCGGCCCGGTGCGGCGGCAGATCGAGGCGACCTCCGGGTTCCCGCGCATCGGCCGCGACCGCAATCTCCTGCTGCGGCTTGCCGGCGGGCTGTTCAGCCGGACCACGGCTTTTTCGGCGAGCGAGATCGAGATGCCCGACGGCGAGGCGGCCATCATGCTCGCCACGAGCGCGGCGCGGCCGCAGCCGGCCGGCGCGATCGACGGGCTTTCCGGCGACGGACAGTTCGCGGCGCTGATCGACGGCGCCGGCGGGCTGGCGGCGGCCGCCGACGGGTTTTCGGAGCTCGGAATCGGACCGGCGACGCTCGCCGCACTCGCCGCCGAGGTGCAGGGCGAGGCCGACAGGACGGTGAAACGGCCGCTGCCTTCGGCGCGCGGCACCATTCCGGCCGGCATCGTGCTGCTGCGCGACGAGCCGCCGCTGTCGCTGCTCGTCGTGGTCGACGAGGCGATGGACGAGGCGGACCTTGCCACCGCCGCTCCGGTCCAGCCCGCCGGGCCGACGGACGCGCCTGCCGCGGAGGCGGAAACGGCCGTCGCGCCCGAAGACGCGCCTTCCGCCGCCCTACCCGGCGAAACCGTGCCGGCCGGGGACGACGCGCCTGCGGCTCCGGCCGAGGCGCATGAGCCATGGTATTTCAACGGCGTCCGTACCCCGGAAGCGGCCGGCGCGCCCGACGCCGGAACGCCGGGCGACGAGATATCGACGCCGGAGGAAATGCCGGCGCTGCCCGCCCAGAATTTCTCGGAACGCGAGGACGAGGCGGAGGTGCGCAACCTGCGCCCGCCGGTCGAGCTCGCCTCGGTGCCTGTGCGCTTCGTCTGGCGCACGGATGCGGCCGGGCGCTTCACCGCCATCTCCGACGAGTTCCGCGCCGCTTTCGGCGACGGCGCGGCGGATGTGATGGGCCGCCGCTTCGTCGACGTCGCCCAGGTCTTCGACCTCGACCCGCAGGGCGAGATCGCCGGCCTTCTGGCGCGGCGCGACACCTGGTCGGGCCGCGCCGTGCTGTGGCCGGTCACCGGCACGGATCTGCGCGTGCCGGTCGACCTCGCCGCCCTGCCGGTCTACGACCGCGACCGCAATTTCGAAGGATTCCGCGGCTTCGGCGTCGCGCGCATGGCCGACGCGGTGGTCGACCCGGAGGCGCTGGGCCTTGCGCTGGCGGGCGCAACCCCCGATGACGGCGCAGCCACGCAGGCCGATCCGTTCCGGGGCGAGGTTCCGGCCCTTGCCGTGACGCCGACGCCCGAGCGGCGCGAGAGCGACAAGGTGATCCGGCTGGCGGAACGCCGGCCAGGGACGCAGCGCGACCTTTCGGCCGCCGAGCAGAACATTTTCCGCGAGATCGGCAACCGGCTGCGCGACAGCGGCCTCGCCGACGAGCCGGCCGCGCCGCAGCCCGACCCGCTGGATGCCGCCGATGCAGAGATCAGCGCGGTGCTGCGCGAAGCCGGGCCGGCCGGCGAGGCGCAAGAGGTCCAGGCGGACATGGCTGATGCGCGACCGGCGGTCGGCGCGGAATTCCTCCAGCCGCCGCTCGGCGGCGAGCCAGTCGCGGCCGAGAGCACAGGCAGCGCCCCCATCCCGGCCGGCGAGCCCGCGCAGGACGAAGAGTCCCCGACGGCATATCAGGCACAGGAGGAACCGGAGCACGAGGCGACCGCCGGGATCGAGTCCCCGGCGACCGAGCTTCCAGCCATCCCTGCCGAGGCCGTCTTCGAGGCGATGACGGACGCGGTTGCCGACGACGACGGGATTGCGCCCCCGGCCGACTTCTTTCCGGCGGAAACGGCGACCGCCGGCCACGATGTCGCGGCAGCGCTGCCCGAGGGCGCTGCGGACCGCCCGGAGTTCCCTGCGGAGCCCGTTGTAGAGAGCCGGGACCACGATCCGGCGCCGACCGAAACCATCGATCTCGGAGCATTCGCGGCGGCAAGCTACGACCGGCCGTCGGGCGAGATGCAGGTGGCCGCGCAGCACGACGAGGCGATCGCGGCTTCTGTGGACCGGCCGCCCGCGACCGGCGAAATCTCCGACTCCGACCCTGCCGTAGAGGACACGGTCGACGCTCCCGACGCGTATAGCGGGGACGAGGAAGCGGAAGCCGCTGCCGCGCAGCCGGCCGAGGAGGGCATCGACGCTGCGCGGGGTGCGGCGGATCGGGCCGATGTGCCGGGTGCTGTCGCAGCGCAGGACGAGGCTGCGGCCCTCGCCGGCATCGCGGGCGATGAGCTGGAAGCCCGGGCGGACGACATGGCCGCCCAGGCCCGTGACGATGTGGGCCCCGATTCGCTTGCCGATACCGTGGCGGCCGAAACCGGCGCTGTTGCCGCGCAGGAACCCGGAACGGGCGATGGCGCATTGCCAGAGCACGACGAAATCGACCGTGACACGGCCGATCTGGCGCCTATGTCATTGGCGGATCTGGCCGGCGTCGAACAGACTTCGGCCGAGGCGCCCGACGAAGCGGCGCAGGACGCGCCGCTGCCCGACCTTCGCGGCGTCGACACGGCCGTGCTGGCGCGGCTGCCGCTGCCGATCCTCGTGCATCGCGGCGACACGCTGCATTTCGCCAACCGCGAATTCCTCCAGCTCACCGGCTACGCCTCGCTGGAGGAGCTGGACGGCGCGGGCGGGCTGGGCGCGCTGTTCGCCGAACCCTATGGCGACGGCGGCGAGCGCAAGCCGATGCTGCGCACGAAGGCCGGCGGCGAGCTGCCGGTGAGCGCCTTCCTGCAATCGGTCGCCTGGCAGGGCGGCAAGGCGCTGCTCCTGTCGCTGAAACCCGACGAGACGCGCGCCGCGCAGATGGAAGCCGGCGCGGAACGCGAGGCGCGGCTGGCGGAGCTGCGCACCATCATCGACACCGCCACCGACGGCGTGGTGCTGATCGAGAACGACGGCACGATCCGCTCGATCAGCCGGCCGGCGGAGGCGCTGTTCGGCATCGAGTCCGAAGAGGTGCACGGCAAGCCGTTCGCCACGCTGTTCGCCATGGAGAGCCAGCGCGCGGCGCGCGACTATCTCGCCGGGCTCGCCGGAAACGGCGTCGCCAGCGTGCTCAACGACGGGCGCGAGGTGATCGGGCGCGAGGCGCAGGGGCGCTTCATCCCGCTGTTCATGACCATCGGCCGGCTGCCCGAGCAGAGCGGTTTCTGCGCTGTGGTGCGCGACATCACCCAGTTCAAGCGCACCGAAGAGGAACTGACGCAGGCGCGCGCCCAGGCCGAGCATACGTCGAGCCAGAAGACCGAGTTCCTGGCGCGGGTGAGCCATGAGATCCGCACGCCGCTCAACGCCATCATCGGCTTTTCCGAGCTGATGCTGGACGAGAAGTTCGGGCCGATCACCAACGAGCGGTACAAGGACTATCTGCGCGACATCAACCGCTCGGGCAACCATGTGCTCGACCTCGTCAACGACCTGCTCGACATCTCCAAGATCGAGGCCGGGCAGCTTGAGCTGAACTACGAGGCGGTGTCGCTGAACGAAACGCTGGCCGAGGCCGTGGCGATGATGCAGCCGCAGGCCAACCGCGAGCGCGTCATCATCCGCTCCTCCTTCGCCTCGAAGCTGCCGGACGTGGTGGCCGACCTGCGCTCGGTCAAGCAGATCGCGCTCAACCTCCTGTCCAACGCCATCCGCTACACGCCGGCCGGCGGGCAGGTGATCGTGTCGACCTCCTACGAGCCGGCGGGGGACCTCGTCATGCGGGTGCGCGACACCGGCATCGGCATGGCCGCGGCCGAGATCGAGCAGGCGCTGAAGCCGTTCAAGCAGATCAACGCGCTGAAGCGCCCGCGCGGCGACGGCACCGGCCTCGGCCTGCCGCTGACCAAGGCGATGGTGGAGGCCAACCGCGCCCGCTTCGCCATCCAGTCGACGCCCGGCGAAGGCACGCTGGTGGAGATCACCTTCCCGTCGACCCGCGTGCTGGCGCACTGATCGCCGGCGCGCGCCCAGTCTCGTAACCGGCCCACGCATTGCGCCCGCGGCGGGAGCACCGCCGTCGCTCACGAAAATGTTAGAAGAACGCCGACAATCGCAACCGTCGGAAAACATGAGAAGACTTGTTTAGAATAATTCCAAACATCTGATACCAAAGAGTTTTCCGTTGACTGGACGAGGCCGGCACGCCAAAAGCCCCGGCATCCTTGACTCAAACGGTCAAGTAAATTGGATCGGGGCAAGGCCCCGAGAGCCAGGAGGGAATTCCATGTCCAGGACTGCACGCGGCCTTGCCGCCGCGGCGATCGCCGCCGGCATCGCCTATGTCCCCTCGTTCGCCTTCGCGGACGGCGTCGTCAACATCTACTCCTACCGCCAGCCCGAGCTGATCAAGCCGGCGCTGGACGCCTTCACCGCCGAGACCGGCATCAAGACGGAGATCCTCTTCCTCGACAAGGGGCTCGAGGACCGCATCCTCGCCGAGGGCACCAACTCGCCGGCCGACGTGATCTTCACGGTCGACATCGCGCGCCTCACCAACGCCAAGGACAAGGGCGTGACCCAGGCGCTCGACGACGCCACGATCAACGCCAACCTGCCGGCCGAGTACCGCGATCCGGAAGGCCACTGGTTCGGCGTCACCAAGCGCGCCCGCGTGCTCTACGCCTCCAAGGACCGCGTCGGCGACGAGCCGATCACCTATGCCGAGCTGGCCGATCCGAAGTGGAAGGGCAAGATCTGCATGCGCTCCGGCCAGCACGACTACAACCTCGCGCTGATCTCGGCGGCCATCGCCCACTGGGGCGCGGAGAAGACCGAGACCTGGCTGACCGGCGTCAAGAACAACCTCGCCAAGAAGCCGAGCGGCGGCGACCGTCCGCAGGCCGGCGCGGTGATGGCCGGCGAGTGCGACATCGCGCTCGGCAACACCTACTATGTCGGCCTGATGCTGACCGGGACCGACGAGAAGGAAAAGAGCTGGGCCGAGGCCATCAAGGTCAAGTTCCCGACCTTCGAGAACGGCGCCACCCACGTCAACGTGTCGGGCGCGGCGCTGGCCAAGCATGCGCCGAACCGCGACAATGCGGTGAAGCTCATCCAGTTCCTGTCGAGCCCCAAGGCGCAGCAGATCCAGGCCGAGCTCGCCTTCGAATACCCGGCCTCGCCCGGCATCGAGGCTTCCGAGGTGATCAAGAACTTCGGCACGCTCAACGCCGACACGCTGCCGCTCGCCGAGATCGCCAAGAACCGCAAGGCGGCCTCCGAGATGGTCGACCGCGTCGGCGTCGATGACGGCCCGTCGAGCTGATCGGCGCAAGCTTGCAGACATCGAGGCCGGGGCGTATCGCGCTCCGGCCTTTTTGTGTTGACCGGCTCCAGCGACCGTCGCCTTGACCCACCCTTCATCCACCCCTGCTCCCGTGACGGCTCCCGTGACGGCCGCCGCGGTCGGCAGGCGTCCCATCCGCCGGGAGCGGCACACGGCGCTGCTCGTCGTGGCGGGGCTCGCCTGCGCGGCGGCGCTGGTGCCGGTCGTCACGCTCGCCATCCTCGCCTTCTCGGGCAGCGGCGAGGACTGGCCGCATCTGGCGCGCAACGTGGTGCCGGTGGCGATCCGCACGACGCTGACGCTGGTCGTCCTCACCTCGCTTGCGACCGCCGCGCTCGGCGTCGCCGCCGCCTGGTCGGTGGTGGCCTACGACTTTCCCGGCCGGCGCATCCTCTCCTGGGCGCTGGTGCTGCCGCTCGCCGTGCCGCCCTATCTGGCGGCCTATGCGTTCGGTGAGTTCTTCCTGTTCTCCGGCCCGGTGCAGACCTTCTACCGCTCGCTGTTCGGCTTCGCGTCGTCGCGCGACTACTGGTTTCCCGACGTACGCTCGGTCGGCGGGGCGGCGCTGGTCATGTCCTGCGTGCTCTACCCCTACGTCTACCTGACGACGCGGGTCGTCTTCCTCATGCAGGGCCGCAACATCGCCGACGTGGCGCGCACGCTGGGCGCGCGGCCGGGACGCGTGTTCTTCCGCGTGCTCCTGCCGGTAGCCCGGCCGGCCATCGTGGCGGGGGTGGCGCTGGTGCTAATGGAGGTGCTGAACGACATCGGCGCGGCCGAATATCTCGGCGTCAACACCATGACCTCGGCCGTGTTCACCACATGGATCAACCGCTCCAGCCTCGAAGGCGCGGCGCAGATCGCCATGGTGATGCTGCTGCTCGTCTTCGCGCTGCTGATGGCCGAGCGCTGGGCAAGAAGCAGCCAGCGCTTCCACAACATCCGCGCCAGCCAGGTCGGCGCGCGCCCCGCGCGCATCCGGCTCGGATCGTGGCGCGGCCGGGCGGTGGCGGCCGGGCTGTGGACGCCCGTCGCCTTCGGGCTCGGCGTTCCGCTCTACATCTTCGGCGACTATGCGGCGCAGCGCTTCCTCGCCCTCCTCAACGCCGACCTCGCGCGCGCGCTCGCCAGCACGGTGACGGTCGGCCTGCTCACCGCCGCGGTCACGGTGACGACCGCGCTGCTGCTCATCGAATTCTCGCGCCGCGCCCGGGGCAGGCTGCCGGCCGCGCTGGTGCGGCTCGCCACGCTCGGCTACGCGCTGCCGGGCACCATCGTCGGCCTCGGCCTGCTGTTCGCGCTGGCCCGCTTCGACAACGGGCTCGACGCCCTGATGCGCGACTGGCTGGGGGTGTCCACCGGCCTGCTGCTCACCGGCTCGGCGACCGCCGTGGTGATCGCCTGCTCGATCCGCTTCCTCGCGCTGGCCGAAGGCAGCATCCAGTCCGGCCTCGCCAAGCTGCCGCCCAACCTCGACGAGGCCGCCCGCAGCCTCGGCCGCTCGGCCAACGCCAGCGCCCGCGACGTGCTGCTGCCGCTGCTGCGCCCGGCCATCCTGACGGCAAGCGTTCTGGTGTTCGTGGACACCGTGAAGGAGCTTTCGGCGACGATCCTGCTGCGGCCCTTCGGCTTCAACACGCTGGCGACGCTGGTCTACCAGAACGCGTCGCGCGCGGTGATGCAGGACGCCGCGCTCGCCGCGCTGCTCATCATCGCCACGGCGACCGTGCCCGTCATCATGCTGTCGCGCGCGCTCGCCCGCGACGAGCGCGCCTCGATCTCCTGACCGCGGGCGAATCGCGGGCCAAAGAAAAAGGGCGCCGCAAAGGCGCCCTCAGGAATTCAGTGGCTGTCACACGTGGGCCGAGCGATGGTTTGTCCGCTACGAGGCGTCGGACAAGGACGCTAAACTCATGCACGACCATCGCCGCCGCAGCTTAACAGAAGCTTACCGGGCCGCCGAAATCTTTACGATTCGGCATGAGGTCTGAAACCACGGTAAATTTGCGCGATACGTTTCGTTAACCCTCAGCTCCGCAATTGCGGCAGATCCCTGAACAGCTCCAGCGCCTCGGGATTGGCCAGCGCCTCCTTGTTCTTGACCGTACGGCCGTGGACGACGTCGCGCACGGCGAGCTCGGTGATCTTGCCCGATTTGGTGCGCGGGATGTCGGCGACGGCGACGATGCGGGCCGGCACGTGGCGCGGACTGGCGCCGGCCCTGATCTTGGCCTTGATCGCCTTGTCGAGCGCCTCGTCCAGCTTGACGCCCTCTGCCAGCCGCACGAACAGCACGACGCGCACGTCGGAGTCGAAATCCTGCCCGATGCACAGCGCCTCGAGTATCTCGGGAAGCTGCTCGACCTGGTTGTAGATCTCGGCCGTGCCGATGCGCACCCCGCCGGGGTTCAGCGTCGCGTCCGAGCGGCCGTGGATGATCATGCCGCCATGCCCGGTCCATTCGGCGAAGTCGCCATGGCACCACACATTGTCGAAGCGCTCGAAATAGGCGCTGTGGTATTTCGCGCCGCCGGGATCGTTCCAGAACATGATCGGCATGCAGGGGAACGCCTTGTGGCAGACCAGCTCGCCCTTCTGCGAAACCACGTGCCGGCCGTCGTCGTCCCACACGTCGACCGCCATGCCGAGCCCCGGCCCCTGGATCTCGCCGGTCCAAACCGGCTCGGTCGGCACCGCCAGCACGAAGCAGGACACGATGTCGGTGCCGCCCGACACGGAGGCGAGATGCACGTCGTCCTTGATGTGCGAATAGACGTAGGAGAAGCCCTCCGGCGACAGCGGCGAGCCGGTCGACAGGATGGCCTTCACCGAGGACAGGTCGTGCGTCTTCTTCGGCTCCAGCCCCGTCTTGCGGCACTGGTCGATGAATTTTGCCGAGGTGCCGAACCAGGTCATCTTCTCGGCCTGCGCAAAATCGAAGATGGCGCTGCCGTCCGGGTGGAAGGGCGAGCCGTCATAGAGCAGCAGCGTCGCCTCGCCGGCGAGGTTCGTCACCAGCCAGTTCCACATCATCCAGCCGCAGGTGGTGAACCAGAAGAAGCGGTCGCCGGGCAGGACGCCGGTGTGCAGCTTCTGCTCCTTCAGGTGCTGGATGAGCGTGCCGCCGGCCGAATGGACGATGCATTTGGGGATGCCCGTCGTGCCCGACGAGAACAGGATGTAGAGCGGGTGCGAGAAGGGCAGTTGCGCGAAGTCGATCTTGCCCGCCGCATAGGGCGCGACCGCGTCCTCCAGCGATGCCGCGCCGGGAATCGCGGTCGCCGCCTGTCGCGCCGTGCCGAGATAGTCGACGAGGACGGTCGCGCGCACCGAGGGCAGGCCGGCGACGATGTCCTTCACCTTGGCCGACACGTCGTTCTGCTTGCCGGCGTACCAGTAGCCGTCCGGCGCGATGAAGATCAACGGCTCGATCTGGCCGAAGCGGTCGAGCACGCCCTGAACGCCGAAATCGGGCGAGCAGGACGACCACACCGCGCCGATGGAGGCGGCGGCGAGCATCGCCGCGACGGTCTCGGGCATGTTCGGCATCATCGCCGCCACGCGGTCGCCCTCCTTCACGCCATGCGCCTCCAGCAACTGGCGGATGCGCGAGGTCATGGCGTGAAGATCGTCCCACGACCAGCGGCGCAGCACCTTGTCCTCGCCGCGGAAGACGATGGCTTCGTCCGGCCCGCTGCGGCGCAGCAGGTTCTGCGCGAAATTCAGCGTCGCGTCGGGGAAGAATTGTGCCCCGGGCATGCGGTCGCCGTCGACCAGCACGCGGGAGCCCTTGTCGCCGATCACGCCGCAGAAATCCCACACCAGCGACCAGAACGCCTCGCGGTCCTCGACCGACCAAGCATGCAGCGCGCGGAAATCGCCGATCGGCAGGCCCGAAACCTGCGCCGCGCGGCGCATGAAGGCGGTCATGGGCGCCGAAGCGATCCGCTCCGCAGAAGGAGTCCACAAAGGCTTGTCGAGAGACATCGGCACCTCCACCACTGGCGCCCGCTTTTGCATCGGCACAGGCGGCCGCGCAAGTCGTGGGAATACGGGTTTCGCGGGCCTAACGGGCCGCGCGCGCCATCCCCCCGCCACAAAAGTTTGAAATGCGACGCATGTAGGCTAAACCCCTTGGCGGGGACGTTCCGGCTCCGCGGGGCCGCTGGGTACAAGGGCGAGGCTTTATGGCGTCGGGCGCCGTGAAGAAGATCGTGATCGCGCTCGCGGCGCTGGTCGTCGCCTTCATGGCCCTTGTGCTCGCCCTGCCGTTCATCGCCTCGACGCAGCTCCTGCGCGACCGCGTGGCGCTGGAGCTCAGCATGTGGAGCGGCTACCGCGTCGAGATGGCGGCGGCGCCCTCGCTCCAGCTCTGGCCGACCTTCAAGGCGAGGATGCCGCGCGTCTCGTTCCATCGCTGGGACGAGGACGGTTCCGTGCCGGTCATGGAAGCCGACGTGATCGAGGCCGAGATGTCGGCTCTCGCGGCGCTCGGCGGCGATGTGGTCTTCAACCAGATCTCGCTGACCCGGCCGATCCTGCATCTGCGCGCGCCGAGCGCGGCGGACGCCGGACGCGCCAACCCTCCGGGCCGGCTGCGCCAGTCCATCGCGATGGCCGAGGCGCTGATCGGCGAGGAGCCGGCGGATCCGGACCTTGCGCGGCTTCCCGACGAGCGCGTCGGTATTGTCGAGTTCACCGAGGGCCGCGTCACCGTTCACGACGACATCGGCTCCTACGAGATGCTGACCAGTCTCGGCGGCCGGCTGTCCTGGCCGTCGCTGCGGCGGCCGGTGGCGGTCTCGGCGAGCGGCATCTGGCGCGGCGAGCTCGTGCGCATCGACGCGGAGGCGGGCAATCCGCTGGTGCTGGCCGCCGGCGGCACGGCGCCGCTGCGCCTGTCCGTGACCTCGCCGCTGCTCAACGCCTCGTTCGACGGAAAGGCCGACATCGACGAAGGCGGCCATGTCGACGGCAAGCTGCAAATGTCGTCGCCCTCGCTGCGGCGGCTGCTGGAGTGGTCGCACAGGGAGAACGTGCCGGGCGCCGCCCTCGGCTCCATCGCCCTCGACGGCAGCATAGCCGGCACGCTGGACCGGCTGCGACTCAGCAACGCCGCGATCGCGCTGGAAGGCAGCCGCGCCACCGGAACGCTGGAAATCGAGCCGCGGCAGGACATTCCGATGATCGCCGGCACGCTCGCCTTCGAGAGCTTCGACATCCAGTCGTTCCTCTCCGCCTTCTCGGCGCTGACGCCCGACCCGTGGGGGCGCTGGCGGGCGCTCGACGACAGCGTGTCCGAGCGCATCGGCATCGACATCAGGCTGTCCGCGCAGCGCGCCTCGGCCGGCTCGCTCAGCTTCACCGACCTCGCCGCCACCGCGCAGATCCGCCGCGGCATCGCCACCTTCGACATTTCCGACGCGAGCGCCTTCGGCGGCAGCGTGCAGGCGGGCATGCGGGTGGACCGCGGCGAGGGCGGCACCGAGGTGGAGGTGCGGCTGCGCGGCGAGGACATCGACACCGCCGAGCTCGCCGACACCATGCAGGTGCGCTCCCTGCTGCCCTTTGCCCGCGGCACCTTCTCCGTCTCGCTCAAGGGCCGCGGCTCGGAGCTCTACAACATCCTGTCGACGGCTTCCGGCACCTTCACGGCGAGCTTCGGCCAGGGCTCGCTGCCGGGGATCGACCTCGCCGAGTTCCAGCGGCTGGCCGCCTCGGGCCAGTTCTTCCCGCTCTCCGATGTCTCGCAGGGCACGCTCGCCTTCACGCGGCTGAACCTGAAAGCGGTGGTGGAGGACGGGCTGGCGCGCCTCCAGAAAGCGGCGATCGAAACCGGCGAGGGCCTGATCGAGTTGCAGGGGGTGGTTCCCCTGCCCGGCGCCGGGCTGACGCTGGCCGGCAACATCGCCAGGACCTCCGGCGAAAGCGTGCCCTTCTTCGTCGGCGGCTCGTGGAGCCGGCCCTACATCTCGCCGATCGGGCTGCCGATCCAGTAAGAGACTGTCCGGAAATTGCGTGAGGGCGGCCTGCAAATGGCGTTTTGCTGCGCTCCCGTGCTTCACGTACCTGATGTACGCTCCGCTCCGGTGCTCGCAAACCATCATTTTCGACTCGCCCTGACCCGTTTCCAAACAGTCTCCAAGAGCCGCGCGGGCGCCTCAGCCGTCCTGCCGCGCCGCCTGCTCGTCGCGGATGCGCTGCACCTCGCGCCGCTTGTTGACGATGGAGGCCGCGATCACGCCGGTCGCCACCAGCCCGATCAGGATGGTGCAGACCGCGTTGATCTCCGGGGTGACGCCGAGGCGCACCTGGCTGTAGATCTTCATCGGCAGCGTCGTCGCGCCCGGCCCCGAGGTGAAGCTGGCGATCACCAGATCGTCCAGCGACAGGGTGAAGGCCAGCATCCAGCCCGACACCACCGCCGGCAGGATCACCGGCAGCGTGACCGAGAAGAAGGTGCGCACGGGCGTCGCGCCGAGGTCCATCGCCGCCTCCTCCAGCGAGCGGTCGAAGGACAGGAGCCGCGACTGCACCACCACGGCGACGAAACACATGGTGAAGGTGATGTGCGCCAGCGTGACGGTGACGAAGCCGCGGTCGAAGCCGACGGCAACGAACAAAAGCAAAAGCGACAGGCCGGTGATCACTTCAGGCATCACCAGCGGCGCGAACACCATGCCGGTGAACAGGACGCGGCC
>CAZVTK010000108.1:0-16023 GCA_964629765.1 uncultured Mesorhizobium sp. | reverse complement strand
GATTTGCAGGACCGCGGGAATCCCAAGCCGTTAAATCGTCACCACAGCCTAGAGCCTGTTATGAACCCTGGATGGGGCTGCGCTGCTGCCGATTTTGGCCCGCCCGGCAGGAGCCGGTCGCAGACCGGTATCGGGAATACCTGCAAGACCGGCGACGAACCGGTGGGCCAAAAGCGGCGCAGCCCGAAGGGTTGAGCGGCGAAGGCCGCCTGATGCGTCGAAAGGCTTGCCGGTATGCCCGATACCGGCCTGCGCCTTTCTCCTGTCATGCGGTCCTTCGCCACTCAACGCAGCCTCCATCCATGGTCCATAACAGGCTCTAGCCTGACCTCGTGGCTGGCATCGCCCTTCGGCCGCTCGGCCGGAAGCTGCTCGGCGGTGACGATGTAGTAGACCGTCTCGGCGATGTTGGTGGCGTGGTCGCCGATCCGCTCGATGTTCTTGGCGCAGAACAGGAGATGGGTGCAGGGCGTGATGTTGCGCGGGTCTTCCATCATATAGGTCAGCAGCTCGCGGAACAGCGAGGTGTACATGGCGTCGATCTCGCCGTCGCGCGCCCGCACGAAGCCGAGGCTCGACACGGCGCGCGAGGCGTAGACGTCCAGCACCTGGCTCAACTGGGTGAGCGCGAGGTCGGACAGGGCCCCAAGCCCGCGAAAGAGCTGGACCGGCTGGCGCTCCGCCGCGACCGAGGCGACCCGCTTGGCGATGTTCTTGCCGAGGTCGCCGACGCGCTCGAGGTCGGCGGCGATGCGCATGGCGCCGATCACCTCGCGCAGGTCGCCCGCCAGCGGCTGGCGCCGGGCGATCACCGCGATCGCCTTGTCGTCGATCTCGCGCTGCGCGGCGTCGAGGATCTCGTCGTCGGCCACCACCCTTGCGGCCATCGCCGCGTCGCTGGCCACGAGCGCGGCGACCGACTGCTCGACCAGCCGCTCGGCGAGGCCGCCCATGGCGGCAATGCGGCCGGTCAAATATTTCAGGTCCTCGTCGAAGGCGCGGACGATATGCATGGCGATGCTCCTCCCGACTGCGAAGCAGACGGCTCGACCAGTCCTACGCCAGCCCGATGACGGATTGAAGAAGAAGCGCTCAGAGTCCGTTTGGAAACGGGTCAGGGCGAGTCGAAAATGGTGGTTTGCGAGCACCGGAGCGGAGCGTACATCAGGTACGTGAGCACCGGAGCGCAGAAAAACGCAATTTGCAGACCGCCCTGACCGGTTTCCAAACGGACTCTCAGCCCGCCGGCAGGTAGACGGTGAAGGTCGCCCCCTGCCCCGGTTCGGATTCGATGGCCAGCCGGCCGTCATGGCGCGTCAGTATGTGCTTGACGATGGACAGGCCGAGACCGGTGCCCTTCTGCGACGTGGTCGATTCCACGTCGCCCCGGTAGAAGCGCTCGGTGACGCGCGGCAGATGCTCGGCCGCGATGCCGGGCCCGTAGTCGCGAACGGAAACGGCCACCTCCGGCCGGCCGCTCGCATTGTCGCGGCGCAGCGACAGCTCGACCCGGCCGCCGGAGCGGCCATATTTGACGGCGTTCTCCAACAGGTTCTGGAACACCTGGGTCAGCTCGTCGCTGCTGCCGGGAACCTCCAGCGGAGCCTCGGGCAGGTCGAGCGCGATGGCAACGCCGGAATCGGCCGCGATGTGGCCGAGCGCGTCGGCGACGGAGCGCACCACGCGCACCAGATCGGCCTTCTCTCCCGGCCGGATCATGCGCTTCATCTCCAGCCGCGACAGCGACAGGAGATCGTCGATGAGGCGCGCCATGCGCGACGTCTGGTCCTGCATGATGCCGAGGAAGCGCTCGCGCGCGGCCGCGTCGTTCTTCGCCGGCCCCTTGAGCGTCTCGACGAAGCCGGCGATGGAAGCCAGCGGCGTGCGCAATTCGTGGCTGGCATTGGCGATGAAGTCGGCGCGCATGCGGTCGATCCGGCGCGCCTCGCTCTGGTCCTTGAAAAGCAGGACGTGGAGGCCGGTCCCGCCGCCGACGGGCGTGGCTGTCACGCGGTGCATGCGCTCCAGCGGCAGCCGCTCGGCATAGTCGAGCGCGCCGGCATTGCCCGACAGGAGGTTGCGCAGCAGCGCCTGCATCTCCGGCGCGCGAAAGCGCACCAGAAGGTCGATGCCGGGCGACAGGCCGAAGGCGTCGCGCGCCGCCCGGTTGGCGTGCACCACCAGCCCGCCGCCGTCGAGCAGCACCAGCGGGTCGCCGACGGCTTCGGCCAGCCGCAGCGCCGAAAGCCGCTCGACCGGCACGCCGCCCGCGGGGCGGGCTGGCACGCTCTCGGCGACAGGCACCGGACCGCCCGGCGCGAACGCCGCAACCACGGCGACCGCAGCCGCCGCCGCCAAAACGAGCCATAGCGGCACGCCGCCCGCCCAGCCCAGCAGGGCGATCGCGACGACGGCGGCGACCAGCGTCCAGCGCGCGGCGCTGAGGCGCGCAAGCAGGCCGGCGGCGAATCCTCCCGTCGGGTTCGGCAGCCCCGTGGCTGCGAGCCGGGCGTCGTTCGCGTTTCTCTCCTGCTTGTCGTCCATGCGCGCCCTCAATAGCATGGCAAGATAGCATGGCGAGATGACATGCCGGGGCGGCGAAGGAAGAGCACATGAAGAAGTCGGGCAAGGGCGCGGATGCGGGCCTCACGGTAAAGATCGACGGCAAGAAGCGCGTCTTCGACATCGACGACCCGAAGCTGCCGGACTGGGTGAAGGACCGGGAGATCAGCGCCGGGGGCTACCCCTACCCCGACAAGATGAAGCGGGGCGAGTACGACGGGACGCTGGAGGCGTTGCAGACCGAGCTCGTCAAGTTGCAGGCATGGCTGCAAGCCAGCGGCGAGCGCATGATGATGCTGTTCGAGGGGCGCGACGCGGCCGGCAAGGGCGGCACCATCACCGTGCTGCGGCAATATCTGAACTGGCGCTCGGCGCGCAACGTCGCCCTGCCCAAGCCGACAGAGACGGAACGCGGGCAGTGGTATTTCCAGCGCTATGTCGTGCATTTCCCGACCGCCGGCGAGTTCGTCACCTTCGACCGCTCCTGGTACAACCGCGCCGGCGTGGAGCCGGTGATGGGCTTCTGCACGCCGCAGCAGCACGAGAAATTCCTCGACGACGTGCCGCAGTTCGAGCTGTCGACGGTCAACGAGGGCATCCGCTTCTTCAAGTTCTGGCTCGACATCGGCCGGGAAACGCAGCTCGGCCGCTTCCACGACCGGCGCCATTCGCCGCTGACCAACTGGAAGTTTTCGCCCATCGACCTTGCCGGCATCGCCAGATGGGACGACTATTCGAGGGCGCGCGACCTGATGCTGGAGCGCACCCACACGCCCTATGCCCCGTGGACCGTGGTGCGGGCCAACGACAAGCGGCGGGCCCGCATCGCGGTGCTGAGGCGGTTGCTGCTCTCCGTGCCCTATGCCGGCCGCGACGAGACCGCGATCGGCCCCGAGGACACGAAGATCATCCGGAGCGGCGCGGAATTCCTGGCGGGAAAATGAGCTGGCCGGCGGGCGGCGTGTCGGAGCCGATCAGCTCGGCATGCGGCGTCTTTTCCCAGAGATGCGGCCTTATGTATCAACGGCACCAAGCCTGAATCGCCGCGATTCCAATCGCTCGGCCTTCGGTAGGAGGCGGGGATGATCGGGATCGTTTTGGTTGCGATGATGGGGCTAAGTTGCGGTGTCTGCGTCGGGAACAACGCTGACACTTATCTTGGCGGTGCCGTTCGCCTTGAAAGCCGCTTGAGCGTCCTCGGGTTCGATGCGCAATTGCCGTGCAGTGTAGTAGACTGCGCGGTCACCCCCTCGTTGGTATGTCACACAAAAGAACGCCAGCAAGCCGCCGAACGGACTATCGGGGATGTCGAGGGGTTTGCCTTCTGCAACACCCCAAGTTTTGGATTCTCCCTGAGGAATAATGTCTGGCCCGATGCCTTTTTCATTCAGACGGCTTTCCGCAAATTTGGTGGTATGTTCGATAGTCCCATACCCAAAGCGTGGTCGGCACATTCCGATATGAGCGCGGGCGTTTACGGCTGGCGTTCCGCCGACATTCTTTACGTTGAAGCGAATGAATATCTGGCGGCCGACAGTGGGCGTGTTCATGGCCTCGGCAGCGATCTCGCCATCGAACCGAAGGAAGGGGCGGGTTTGCTCGATGTGGATTCGCCATTGGTCATTAACCTGCTTTCTGGTTATCCAGAGGGTTGCCAGCAGAAGAATCGTCCCTATCCCCATAAGCGCAGTTTGAATGCAGATATAATTAGTTTGCCTTCGCATGAAATCGGACTGTTCAGCAGCGATATCCGCCATTCGTTGAGTGGCAAGATTCATTTCCTGCGTAGCCGCATTCATTCCCTGTTGGGCGACAAGATCGTCTTTATTGTTTTGGTGGGCTTCGGCTTCGCGGCGCTTGCGGGTATCGGCCTCGGCATGCTCCTCGATGATTTCAACACGGATAGGCGGGTAGGCTGGCTGCTGCTGTTGAGCGGATTGCCGCTGTTCGCCCTGTGTTTCCTCTTGGGCCTGCCCTGATTGGACAAGGAATAGCCCCATGAACAGCACAACAAGAATGGCGCGCATGATCTCCCCTCCCGTTTCCAGCAATCATGCGGGAGGGAAACAGACTCCACAATCTCAGTTGTCACTGGCATCTTCCATGTCATGCAAAGAGCCTATTGGAAGCGGGTCCACCGCAAGGCATTCATGGAAAGTTGCGGCCTTTTTGGTTTCACCACCAAGGGGCAATTCGTGATGCGTATGTTGATCGCAGTGGCAATCATGGCGGCTCTTCTGTTTTGGGGGTCAGAAGATGCAAGTCGTGACGAAATGGTCGTTCGCGGAGCGGCTATCGCCACTATAGGGTTACTATTCCCTTTGTCCTACTTCTGGAACTTCGTGCGGTCACCCGCCGAGATGTCAAACGATGCGGAAAGAAGATTTGATGCTGAGGTCAACACCCTGAATGCTCGGCTGGAGCGCTTGGAGAACGAAAGGGCTCAGCGGGAAGCCATTTTCATAGAGGATACGAAACGTCAGATTGCCGACAAGGCGAGCGAAATTCGTGAATTCGTCCTCTTCAAGAATTGGAACGAGGACTCCGTGAAGGAAGCGTTCCACGGAACGAGCGCGGTTGTGAATCGCATCACGATCCATGACGCAGAATTTTCACGGATATGGAGTGAATTTCGTACAGCAGTAGACAGGTATGTCCAAGTCGTGAGTAAAAAGAACGAACTAGCAGGCTTCGCTGCTTTTTCAGAGCAAATTTTCCGTGCTGCGGTAGATGATGCGACCGCATCCGTTGCGAAATACCTTCGGACCTGAACTGAAAATCCTGAGCAGCCTATTGAGTTGCCTCTCTCTTTTCTGGAGATCATGCGGGAGAAGGGGAGAGGGAGCAATCAGATTGCGGACTTCCTGCGATTGTCATCTGCGCAGAGCATTTGGCAGTTACCCGCCGCTGTCTTCCCGCCTTTGGACCAAGGAGTGATGTGATCGGCGTGCATACCGTCCAAGGGGAAATGTTTGCCGCAAACCACGCATATCCCTTTCTGGCGTTCGTAGGCTTCGCGTTTCATATTGTCGGTGAATGCCCTGATCGAAAGAGCCCGCTCATTGCCACTTAGTACGTAGTCATAGATGCCCGATTTTTTCGTGACATCCTCATCCTGCATCAAAACTGAAATCCGAGATTCCAACTCCTTTGTATCCAATTTGGCTTGCCCAAATTTGTTGTAGAGAGGCCCCCACGCCACACCCTTCATTTCCTTGCGATGGGCCGGGAAGGTGAGATTCACCCAGTCGATGACATTCTTGAAATAAGTCCACAATTCGTTGGCATTCGGGTCGTGCTGGTGCTCAGCCATGTATTGCTCGATGGCACCATTGGACAACCAATCGAGGGCGGTTTGCAAAAAATCCTGGCGAATGGGTGTGCCGTTCACCAATTTGCTTCCGATAGCAGATGCAGGCGCTCCGCTTTTGGAAAACCAGCGTTTGGCATCCGTAAGCCAAGGTCCGGTGTAAATCGCGTTCCGCAATTCCTGGTCGGTCAGTTTCTCGCCCGCGATATTGATGATTTTGAACCAGTCCAGTTTTTCGCTGTCCGTACCATCGCATACATAAACTGAAAGTTCATAATCGAGAATCTGTTGCTTCCGTTCTTTCGTTAAATTGACGAAAAACATCGGTGATCCATCGACATCCACAGGGAAATCACCCTGCACATATTGGCAGATACTGACAGTGCGTTGTTGCCCGTCCATTAACTCGAAGTTCTCACTCGCAACGGCCCAATACATCGTGTTGAGGGGGAACCCCTGACGAACTGTGCTAATGACTGCATTGCGCTGCTTCTCTTTGTATATGAACTCACGCTGATAGGCAGGCCGGATATTCAATCGCCCACCAAAACCATGTACTCCTTCCTCACCTTTGTCATCATATCCGGCGATGAGTTCTGATATCCTAATGTTTCTAAGAACAATTTTCATGGCAGCCTTCGCTTAATCAATAAACGGGCATAGGTAGATTTGTACTCATTCCCAACCTTGATGACGCCGCGCCTATTTAGATCGCCTGGATTGGGGGCGTCTGCTTCCGTGTAATCCTTGGTCTTTAGCCCCGAGTTGTTATCCCTGTCGGTAATGCCGAGTATTTCAAATTGGTCAGGATTGTATTTGTCTAGGAAGGTGATCGGCACGCCCATCGCACCATCGTAATCAAATGGTATTTCCGCTACCTTGCCGACTTCGATGGCATCATAATTATCGTAGGTTGGATACTCATCAGAGGAATATCTTTTATACAGTGGGATAGTCTCGTGACGTTTCGGATTATCCATATTCGTGAGCCAGATAGCTGGCACATTTATTAGTTTCACACCATCTACAATTTTCTCATACTTACCCATGTAATCCGCGACGAACCACATCCCTCCTGAGAATGGTCGGACACCGGACCAAATTCGATTCTCTCTAAAAAGTTTAAAAACCTCCTTCAAAGCAATCGCATTCTTATTTCCAATAATCAGGAACTGCTTCCCGAAATCAACTAATTGGGAAACATACTCGCGAAACAGAGAAAATGGCGGATTCGTGCAAACGATGTCTGACTGACTTAGATATTCTATGCACTCGCTACTGCGGAAGTCACCTGCGCCATAGTCACCGTCACCCTTGAGCGTTCTAGACACATTGGCATCATGTCGGAGTAGATATTCCACATCGGCGAGGTCAATTGCGCCGTCGCCGTTCATATCTGGCACCTCGTTAATTTCTACTGCATATGGTTCCTTACCGTCAGGTTTGAGACCCTCGATATCAAAAAGGGGCAATTGCCCACCGACGATAGGTGATTTTGTATAACTTGTGGCAATGAGCTTTTTGATACCAAGGGCATTGAAGTTTAGCGCGAAATATTTGAAAAAATTACTCTCAAACGGATCGTCGCAATTGCAAAGGACTACTTTCCCGAAAAACTGGGTGCGATAGTACTTCAATTCATTACTTATATCACTAATCTGTGTGTAGAATTCATCCTGCTTAGCTCTCCTAGCGGCCTTCAAGGATTCATTGTTGAGCGCTGATGTGCGTGGATTGTTGGATGTTAGAGACATCGCGTCTTACCGATCAATTTGCATCGTCTATAATCAATTGGCGAACGCCGATAGCTTGTAAGCATTGGACTAGAAAGACAGCCGTGAACCCGCCGCGACTGATCTTGTTCTTGATGTTCAATTCCGTCTCTGAAACGCCGATTGCCGCCAGTTTCTCGGCTAGGTCACGATAACTGAGATTGCGCCGTTTCACTTCGGCCTTGAGCAATCCCTTCACGCGATCCTGCCATTCCTTGTCCGTCGCCATGCGATGTCCTCGATTCTGCGTCTAAGGTATACATAATCGATACGAAAGCCATTGACAAGGATGCCGTATGGTATCTATATCCGGGGCGTAGGCATCGAATATGGAGACATCATTGGCGCAGCACTTCCTTCTCTCGGCTGAATCCCGCACCCTTTCCCTCAAGGAGATCTATAGGGGCGGTGAGGATCGTGCCTATGAGACGTTCCGGAAACTGCGCTGGCCCGCGACCAAAGGCGAGCCGGTTTGTCCCCGGTGCGGCTGCCTCGATCACTACGACATTCCGACCCGGCGGAAATTCAAGTGCGCGGCCTGCCATGCGCAGTTCAGCGTCACTAGCGGGACGATGTTCGCCTCGCGCAAACTGTCCTTCACCGATCTGCTGGCGGCGATCTGTCTCTTTGTGAACGGCTCCAAGGGGATGTCCTCGGTCCAGCTGAGCCGCGATCTCGATGTCCAGTACAAGACCGCGTTCGTGCTCTGCCATAAACTCCGCGAGGCGCTGGCGGCTGAAACGGTAGATGAGAACCTTGAAGGCGAAGTCGAGATCGATGGGGCCTATTTCGGCGGCCACGTCCGTCCAGAGAACCGCGTCGAGGACCGCAAGGACCGTCGCCGCTCAGAGAACCGTTCGGAGCGCCGCCGCGTCGTTGTGGCGCTTCGGGAACGCGGTGGCCGCACCCTGCCGTTCGTTCGCATGAGCGAAGCCGATGGCGTCTCCATCGCAAAGGCCCGCGTCGTCGCCAAGGCCATGATCTTCGCCGACGAAGCCAGCCATTGGGACAGTCTCGAAATGCACTACGAGACGAGCCGCATCAACCACAGCGTCTCGTACAGCGACGGGAACGGCAGGCATACCAATCAGGTCGAGTCCTATTTCAGCCGGCTCCGCCGCATGGTCGGTGGGCAGCATCACCATGTCTCGCACCGCTACCTCTACCAGTACGCGAACCATGCGGCATGGCTGGAGGATCACCGCCGCCGCTCGAATGGTGGCAATGCCTCGGCGCTGCTCGGTGGTGCCCTCAATCATCCCGTCTCGCGGGTTTGGGCGGGGTACTGGCAGCGGGCGAACGCAGGGTGAGTACACAGATCGCCTCATGGGGGGCGATTCAACGCCGTTGCCGCTTCGGTCGCTGAGACGGTGAAAGCCATCCTTCTGGCGGGTCGTATTCTTGCGGCCTGCGGACGAACCCTCCACCCGACTTTGGGATGTATGCAGGCAGAAGAGCGTCTTCAATCATCATTTTGTTGATTGAAAACTTGGTATCCACGTAGGCGGAGGACTTCTCAGGAGGGGGACGACCGGGAGGTGCGACAGATGCAATCCATCTATCTGGGAATCTTTCTCGAAATACTCTTACTGTTGCCGCTTGGTCGGAGTCGGCGCTAACCAGATAAGCACACTCGATTACGCCATCGGTCATGTCGCAAATCAAAGACAGCGCGACGTTTATATCTGACTGCTTTTCCGTATACTTTCCGGCATCAGAGTCATATATGTAGTGGCCTTCGGTTACTGCCACACCAACAGCACGTTGCGCTTCACAGTAAATTTGATGGCGTCGGCAGGTTCCATCGTCTCGGTGTTTTGGATATGCCGTACACCAAACAACTCTTTCAACTTTGTGGCCGTTTGGCTGGCATAATTTTTCACTCAATTCCCATAAATTACACCACTTTAGATGGTTTTCTCCCCATTCCCGAATTGAGTGATAGAGGTTGAACCCGTCGATATAAATCCCCGCCTTTATCAGTGGTTTCCCCCTTGAAATCCGGTGCTTCCCGACATATAAACAGCCTAACCACGTCGTGCGCCAAACGCGCGGCAACCCCAGCGCCAGGCCCAGCCGGTGACTGGGGTTTATATTTTTTACGAGTCAGTGAAATATAGCAATTGGAATTGCGGGGTCAGGACTAAACCCGCCGCTCCCACCTCATTCCCCTTCGCTCCTATCCCCTCTGCCAGACCTGCAACCCGTCCTGCCGAACCATTTCAACGGACGGCAACCTCTGGCAGACCTTACGGGTTCGGTTGATCCATTCCTTGGCCAGTCGGCCCGGTTCCAGCGCCTTTCCCTTGGTGGCCATGACTCGCTCTGCGATCTGCCGCGTCGTCAGCGGCCCATTGGCCTGTCGTAGAACAGCGGAGACGGCTCTTTGCAGTTCTCCGCGCCTGAACAATGCCTCGCGGCGGAAATCGCGTGAGAGCGCCGCGATATCGCCGGTGAAGCCGATGACATTGACGAGGACGTGATCAATCGCGGCGATATCGGCAAGAACCGCCGCGTCATCGCCCTCTTTCAGACGTAGGCTCCGCAATCTTCTGGACCGCCAGGTCAGAAGGCCATTGATTGTAATCGCATTCCCTCGCGATCTCTGGCGGCTAACATTGTAGGGGTGGCGCGGCATTCCCTATATCTAGCGGGAAGAGCCAAAGAGTTCGCCATGTTTTGTGGTGCCGTTGATACATAAGGCCGCAGAGATGGGGCGCGCGCACCAGTTGCGCCAGCGCGCGCCACGCCGCCAGCGACAGCATCAGCCAGTAGACCGGCGTGGCCGCGACGATCGCCGGCAGCCTGCCGATGTCGGCGCGCGGCAGCGTGCGGGCGCCCACGGTGATGAAGGCGAGGTATCCGAGGCCGACCAGCCCGACATCGACGCCCAGCAGCAGGCCGTTGTAGATGCCGAGCTCGCCGAACAGCAGCGCCCGGACGAGCATCAGCAGCAACGTGACGAAAAGCAGCGGATGCGCCAGCGCGGCGAGCAGCATGCCGGCGAACAGGATCTGCGCGACGACGAAGGAGAGCGGGCCGAGTTCCCGCGCGAGGCGGCGGGGCGAGCGCATGTGCACGAGCCAGGTCTGCGCCCAGCCCTTGAACCAGCGCGTGCGCTGCGGCAGCCACGCCGACAGGCTGACGGGCCCCGCTTCGAGGGTCGGCAGGGTGATGGTCTCGGCGCGGTAGCCGAAGCGCTTCAGGCGCAGGCCGATATCGGCGTCCTCGGTCACGTTGTAGGGGTCCCAGCCGCCGACCTCGTCAAGCGCCGACCGGCGGAAATGGTTGGAGGTGCCGCCGAGCGGGATCACCAGCCCATGGCGCGACAGGAAGGGCAGCATGGCGCGGAACAGGCCGCCATATTCGAAGGCGAACATGCGCGCGACGAGGTTCGCGGCGCGGTTGGTGACCAGCAGCGGCGCCTGCACGCAGGCAAGGGCGGGGTCCGCCGAGCGCAGACGGCTCCACGCCTCGAGAAGCTGATGCGGGTGCGGCCGGTCCTCCGCGTCGTAGAGCGCCACCAGCTCGCCGGCGGATAGCTGGAGCGCGTAGGCGAGCGCCTTCGGCTTGGTGCGCGGGCCGGCGGGCGGCACCCTCACCACCTCCACCCAGGGGCGCAGGCTGTGGCCGGCGAGGGCCGCCAGCGTCTCCCTGTCGTCGGCCTCGCAGACGAGCTTCACCTCCAGCTTGGAGCGCGGCCACTCCAGCCGTCCCAGCGCCACGAGCAGCGCCGGCACCATCTCGGCCTCGCGGTAGAGAGCCACGAGGACGGTGTAGCGGGGCATGTCGCGGGGCGACAATCCGTCGAAAGCAGGATGGCGGGGCTTTCGCATCCGCGCGGCCATGAACCGGAGCAGGACGCAGGGAAGAAACACCCCGATCAGCGCGAGGTGCAGGCCGAGCAGCACCTGCCGGGGCCACAGCAGCGTCACGGCCGCCAGCGCCACGAGAGCCGCGCCGCACCAGAATGCCTGCGCGGGCATGAAGGTCGTGCGCGCGGAGAACGCCGGGGCCGCGTCGGCGAGGCCGTTCACCGCCCTGTCGGCCAGCTCGGCCTCGCAGCGCCGCAGCACGGCCTGCCGCAACGCACCCGGCGCCGCCACCGCGATGCGCCCGCGCAGGCGCGGCGACGCCGCCAGCCAGCGCGCGAGGCGGCGATATTCGCGGCAGTCCGGCGCCACGACGGTCCGCACGGTTGCGTCCATCCATTCGACGCGCGCCGCGCGAATACCCTCCGCCTGCTTCAGCAGCACGGCCAGCGAGCGCGCCTCGTGCATCAGCCGGTCCGGCTCGACGGCGTCGAGGAAATCGAGATCGAGGCTGCGCGCCACCGCGGCATAGAAGGCGGCCTCCGACACGAGGCCGCTGCACAGGAGCTCGGCCTCCAGGGAGGTTCCGTTGCGCGCCGCCCGGCACGCCAGCTTTTCGACGGCCGCGCGGCTCAGTCCCAACTGCCGGATGACCGGGCGCCAGATGGCGACCTCGTCATCCTCGCGACCATCCCGCTGGCCGATGTCCCACCGCCCATGCCAACCGTTCTGGGCGCGTTCGCCACCGTGGATGCCGCCGGACGGCATCACCCCACTGCCCGCTCCGGCCGGCAGTGACCCGGATGCCGGCGGTCGAGCGGAAATGCGATCCAGTTGCGCCTGTCGGAGCATGAATCATCGGCCGCGATAAACGGCTACCTACCACTGAGAACCATGCCCAAGGAAATAAAGATCAGCCACCCGCCCCAGTAAGCAGCCGATATACTCCCCACCCGATAGTCAGGCTATCATGGGAAATAAATTATGCAAATTCGCGCATCAGTCGGATACGAAAAATTGCCCGGCGATCACGAGAATTTCAACGAGCGCGTCATGCCTTATAGCTTTCGCTACGGCATGAACTTTGTTCGGCGCCGCGATATTCTACTTCACGTTGAGCAGATTTTTTCTCCACGGCAAACCCCGAGACGCCCGACATCCGGGAAATCCCATTTCGACTTGCCATCCGGCGCGGATTTGCGTGGATTCCGCCGCCCCAACCCCTCGAAGCATCCAGCACATTCTAGGTGCCGCGGACGCGAGGCGCCATTAACCTGCGATTGCAGTGCATTGCAGCATCCGCCGGCCGATCCTGCTGGCCGGCCGGTTGCATTCCGGCGCGTCCTGCGCCAGCTTCGCAGCCCTCGGCGAGGGCAAGGCGATGAGCAAGCGGCACCGGCTTCTGTGGGCGGCACTGGCCGCGCTTCTGGCGACGGCCGCGCCGGCGGCCGCCCAGCAGCCGACCATCCCGCAATTCTGGGACGTGAAGGAAAGGCTGGTGCGCCCCGACATCTCGTCGCTGCCGCGCGTGCGCTTCCTGACCACAACCGATTTCCCGCCCTTCAACTTCATCGACGCCAACGGACTCATCAGCGGCCTGCATGTCGACCTCGCCCGCGCCATGTGCATCGAGCTCGCCATCCTCGACCGCTGCCAGATCCAGGCGATCCCGTGGGAGGAGCTGGAAGGCGCGCTGGAGCGCAACGAGGGCGACGCCATCATAGCGGGCCTTGCCATCACCACCGAGACGCGGCGCAAATATGCGTTCACGCGCTCCTATCTGCGGTTTCCCGCCCGCTTCGCCACCAGGCGCAATTTCGGGCTGGCGGAGCCGCTCTACCGCTCCGTCGCCGGCAAACGCATCGCCGTCGTCGCCGGCTCGGAGCACGAGGCGATGCTGCGCGACTATTTCCCGGCGGCGAAACCCGTGACCTATTCGCGCATCGAATGGCTCTACGAGGATCTGCGCGACGGCAAGGTGGACGCGGCCTTCGGCGACGGCATGCGGCTGTCGTTCTGGCTGGCCGGCGCGGATTCGCAAGCATGCTGCGCGTTCACCGGCGGCCCCTACCTCGCCCCCGAATATTTCGGCGCGGGACTGGCGATCGCCGTGCGGCCGGAAAACGCGACGCTGGCCGACGCGTTCGATTTCGCGCTGCGCGAGATCAACGTCTCCGGCAAGTTCGGCGAGCTTTACCTGCGTTACTTCCCTCTGGGGTTCTTTTGAGGAAGCCGCCCGCCTATTTCGACCTGCCTATTTCGACCGGTGCCTGATCTTGGCCGCCAGCTCGATGGCGTTCACCGTGGCGCGGTCGAGGTCGAGCTTCTCGCGCAGGATCTGGAGCAGGCGGAACTCGGCCGGATCGACCTGGATGTCGGCCACCGCGATGTCGACCGCATAGGCATAGGCGGTCTCGCGCAGCGTCTTGGGCAGCACCGCGGCGACCGTCGCGAGGATTTCCTCGAAACCGTCCTCGGCCTGGAGCCATTGCTGGCACGCCTGCGCCACCGCCAGCGTCCGCGCCTGCTCGAAACCCCTGAAGACCGGCTTGGCCCGCACCAGCGCGCCGATGCGCGACAGCTCCGCATCGCGCATCTCGCGATCCGACGCGGAGACCATGACCATCACATAGATGATCGCTTCCTGCACCGTCAGCTTGCTCATCGTCCCTCCCGCCGGGTCCCTCCTCGAGGCTGGCGCAGGAATAGGCGCATGGCGGCGCGCGCGCAACGCTTCGCTGCCTGCGCAGATTGACGCTGGCGGGCGGGTTCCCTAGAGGTCTGCGCGCCGAACCACAGACATATGACGGGACGCACATCATGGCCGCTGGCCGACTGAAGCCGGTGGAGATCACGCCCGAGATTTCCGCCGCCGCCGCGACAAGCAACGCCTGGCCCTTCGAGGAGGCGCGCAAGATCATCGCGCGTTACGAAGAAACCGGCTTCCCGCAGGCGGGCGTGCTGTTCGAGACCGGATACGGCCCGTCCGGCCTGCCGCATATCGGCACGTTCGGCGAGGTGGCGCGCACGACGATGGTGCGCCACGCCTTCCGCGTGCTGACGGGCGACACGGTGCCGACGCGGCTGCTGTGCTTTTCCGACGACATGGACGGGATGCGCAAGATCCCCGACAACGTGCCGGACCGCGCCTTCCTGGAGCCTTATCTCCACAAGCCGCTGACCGTGGTGCCCGACCCGTGGACCAACGAGTTCCCGAGCTTCGGCGCGCACAACAACGCCATGCTGCGGCGTTTCCTCGACACGTTCGGCTTCGACTACGAGTTCGCCAGCGCCACCGACTACTACAAGGCCGGTCGCTTCGACGCCATGCTCGTGAAGGCGGCCGAGAAGTTCGACGACATCATGGCCGTCATGCTGCCGACGCTGGGGCCCGAGCGGCAGGCGACCTACAGCCCGTTCCTGCCGATCTCGCCGAAGACCGGCCGGGTGCTCTACGTGCCGATGAAGAAGGTGGACGCCGCGGCCGGCACCATCACCTTCGACGACGAGGACGGCACGGAGACGACGCTGCCCGTCACCGGCGGTGCGGTGAAGCTGCAATGGAAGCCCGATTTCGGCATGCGCTGGGCCGCGCTCGGCGTCGATTTCGAAATGTTCGGCAAGGATCACCAGACCAATCAGGTGATCTATGACAAGATCTGCGCGATTCTCGGTGGCACTCCGCCCGAGCATTACGTCTACGAGTTGTTCTTGGACGCCGAAGGGCAGAAAATTTCAAAGTCCAAGGGCAATGGCCTGACCATCGACGAATGGCTGACCTATGCGCCGACCGAGAGTCTGGGCCTTTACATGTTCCAGAAGCCCCGTGTCGCCAAACGCCTGCATTTTGACGTCATTCCGCGCGCGGTGGACGAATATTTCGCCCACGTGGCGGCGTTCGAGCGGCAGGACGCCGCTGGGCGGCTGGAAAACCCCGCCTTCCATGTCCACTATGGCAATGTGCCCAAGGTCGACATGCCGGTCACCTTTGCGCTGCTGCTCAACCTGGCGACCGCGTCGAACCCGGAAACATCAGAAGTCATGTGGGGCTATATTTCGGCCTACGCGCCAGGCGTCTCGGCCAAGACCCATCCGCATCTCGATGCGCTGGTCGGCTATGCCATGAACTATTTCCGCGATTTCGCGGTCAAGTCCTATCGGGCACCCGACGCTGTCGAGCGTGCTGCCCTCGAGGCCCTCTCGGATGCCTTCGCTGCCTTGCCGGCCGACGCCAGCAACGAAGACATTCAGAACGCGTCTCTCGATGTGGCGCGCAATATCGAGCGCTATCAGGACCTCACCAAGAAAAGCCCCACCGGCGGCCCGGGCGTCTCGGGAGAATTCTTCCAGATGCTTTACCAGGTGCTGATCGGCCAGGAGCGCGGCCCGCGCTTCGGCTCTTTCGCCGCTCTTTATGGCATCGACAATACCCGCAGGCTGATTGCCGATGCGTTGGCTGGTAATTTGGCAAAATGAGCATTGTAACGCATCGCGGGCACTGCCTCTGCGGTGCGGTTCGCTTCGAAGTCTCCGGCCCTCTGCCGGAGGCCTCTGCCTGTCATTGCTC
>CAZVTK010000107.1:0-16122 GCA_964629765.1 uncultured Mesorhizobium sp. | reverse complement strand
ATACCGCGAGATCCCGCAGTACGAGCAGATCAACAAGGGCATGACGCTCGACGAGTTCAAGACCATCTTCTGGTGGGAATGGGCGCATCGCCTGCTGGCGCGCGGGGTGGGCTTCGTCGTCGCGCTGCCGCTCGTCTTCTTCTGGCTGACGCGCCGGCTGGAGGACCATCTGAAGCCGAAGCTGCTGGGCCTGCTCGCGCTCGGCGGGCTTCAGGGCTTCATCGGCTGGTGGATGGTGGCGTCGGGCCTCTCCGAGCGCGTCAGCGTCAGCCAGTACCGGCTCGCCGTGCATCTGATGATGGCCTGCCTGATCTTCACCGCGACCATGGTGATCGCGCGCGGACTTGCGCCGCAGGCAGCGCCCGCGGGCAGGGGCACGCAGCGCTTCGCCGGCTGGCTGCTGGTTCTGGTTCTGGTGCAGATCTATCTCGGTGCGCTGGTCGCCGGCCTCCATGCCGGCATGACCTACAACACTTGGCCGCTGATGGACGGGGCGATCTGGCCCGACGGGCTGCTGGTGCAGCGGCCCTGGTGGGTCAACTTTTTCGAGAACCCGAAGACCGTGCAGTTCATGCACCGCATGGGCGCCTATGTGGTCTTCGCCGCGGCTGCCTGGCATGCGGCCGCGACCTGGAGGACCGAGCCGGGCTCGGCGCATGCGCGCCGCGCTGTGGGCCTGCTCGTCATCGTCAGCCTTCAGGCCGTCATCGGCATCGTCACGCTGCTGACGGTGGTCCACCTGCACAGCGCGCTGACGCATCATGCGCTGGCAATCGTCGTGCTGGGCGTCGCCGCCGCCCACTGGCAGGGAACCAGGAGCGCCTGGCCGCTGCCGGGCGCCGCGCCGGTCACAAGCGCTACGACCTGACCTGCCGCGCGGCTTTCGCTGCGGCACGGCCGACGCGCAGGCTCCTTTCCGCCTCGTCCGCATCGCCGTCTTCCATGTGCCACGCCGCCGACAGCGCGGCATGGGCAAAAGCCCAGTTGAGCAGCGCTTCGGGAGACCGGCCGAGGGCAGGGGACAGCGCGGCCGCGACTTCCAGCGCGCGCTGCGGCGCATAGCGCAGATCGCTCTCCAGCGGGTTGTAGAACCAGTTCGCCGCCTCGTAGCCCGGGTCGCCCAAGACGCCCTTCGGATCGATCGCCAGCCAGCCGCGCGGCGACAGCAGCACGTTCTCGTGGTGGAAATCGCCGTGAAGGGGCTTTTCGTCGCGCGAAGCCGCGATCAGCCGTTCCGCGAGTTCGGCGGCTTCGGTGAATTGCGAGCGTCCGCCCGCGTCCCGGTCGGCGCGCGCCCTCGAAAACAGACTGGAAAAATGCTCCCGCAGCGTGACGAGGTCGCCGGTAGCGGGGCGGGGAGTGGAACCGGTTGCAGGCGCGTGCAGCGCCCGCATCGCCCAGCCGGCGATCTCGGTCGCGGCGTCGTCGCCATGGGCCTTGAAGACGTCGAGAAGGCTCGGTCCCGACGCATCCTCCATCAGCAGCAGCGGCCCGCGCCGGCCGAAGAGGCGCACCGCGCCGGCGCCGTTGCGCCAGCGCAGGAACGCCTCGCCGTCCGCGCGGTCGCCGATCGCCAGCGCGCTCAGTTGCTTCACGATCGCCGTGCCGCCGGTCCGCAAGGCCGCGCGCCACACCGTGCCGCCGATCCCGTCGGAAAGGAGCGCCGCGTCGGCGATGCCCCAATCCGCCGGCCAGTCGTCCGGCATCACCGGATCAGGCTGCCTTGCCCACATCAGGGCCTAGCATCAGGTCCATGTTCTGTACCGCAGCGCCGGACGCGCCCTTGCCGAGATTGTCGAGCAGGGCGACGAGATTGGCCTGGCCCTTGCCTTCGGTGCCGAACACGAAAAGCTTCATCCGGTTTGTGTCGTTGAGCTCGGTCGGGTCGATGCGCGGCAGCTTGGCGCTCACCTCCAGCGGCATGACCTCCACGACGTCCTGCCCGGCATAGTGTTTTGCCAGCGCGGCGTTGAGGTCGGCGAGCGACGGGCTGCCGGCAAGGTCGGCCAGGAACAGCGGCACCTGCACGATCATGCCCTGCGCGAAGCGGCCGACGCTCGGCGAGAAGATGGGGCGCCGGTCGAGCAGGCCGAATTTTTGCAGCTCGGCCACATGCTTGTGGGCGAGCGGCAGGCCGTAGAGGAAATGCGGGGCCGCGATGTGCTCCGGGCTCGCCTCGTCTTCCATCTGCGCGATGAGCTGCTTGCCGCCGCCGGTATAGCCGGAGACCGCATTGACCGTCACGGGATAGTCGGCCGGCAGCAGCCCGGCCTCGCGTAGCGGCCGCACCAGCGCGATGGCTCCGGTCGGATAGCAGCCCGGATTGGCGACGAAGCGCGCCCCGGCGATCCTGCCGGCCTGGCCGGCGGTCAGCTCGGCGAAGCCGTAGGCCCAGTCGGGATTGACCCGGTTGGCGGTGGAGGTGTCGATCAGCCGCGTCGAATTGTTGCCTTCGAGCATGGCGACCGCCTCCTTGGCGCCTTCGTCGGGCAGGCACAGGATGGCGATGTCGGCCTCGGAGAGCTTTTCCTTGCGCAGGTCGTTGTTGCGCCGTTCCGCCGCGGGAATGGAGAGGACGTTCAGGTCGTCGCGCCTGGCCAGCCGCTGCCGGATTTGCAGGCCGGTGGTTCCGTGCTCGCCGTCGATGAAGATTTTCGGTTTCATGCTCGCTTCCCCTTGGGGCAGATGCCTGAAAAATCAGGCGCATAGATGTTATGCCGGAATCGCTTTCGCAAGAGCCTCTATCGGATTGTGAGGCGGTTGAATCGCATTGTGAGGCGCAAGGCCCCGGATCGCCTCATCGTCGCGCCTTGCGTTCGGCCAGAAGGCCGATCTGATACATGGCGACAGACGCCGCCGCGATCGCCGTGATGTCGGCATGGTCGTAGGCGGGCGCGACCTCCACCACGTCGGCGCCGACGATGTCGAGCCCGCCGAGCTGGCGCAGGACCGAGAGGATCTTCGCCGATGACGGGCCGCCCGCGACCGGCGTGCCGGTGCCCGGCGCGAAGGCGGGATCGAGGCAGTCGATGTCGAAGGTCACATACGCCTTCGCCTTGCCGACGCGCCGTACGATCGCCGCCGCGATCTCGCCTGCCTTCATCTCCTCGACCTCGTGGCCACAGAGGATCTCGATGCCGAAATCCTCGGGCGCGTGGGTGCGGATGCCGACCTGAATGGATTTTGCCGGATCGATCACGCCGTCGCGCACGGCGCGCGCCACGAAGGAGCCATGGTCGATGCGCTTGCCGTCGTCGAACCATGTGTCCTGATGCGCATCGAACTGCACCAGCGCCAGCGGCCCGTGCAGCGCCGCGTGGGCCTTCAGCAGGGGCCAGGTGACGAAATGGTCGCCGCCCAGCGTCAGCAGGAAGGCGCCGGACTTCAGCAGCTTGCCCGCCTCCTTCTCGATTGTCGCGGGGGTCTTCCAGTGGTTGCCGTAGTCGAGCAGGCAGTCGCCATAGTCGACCACGGTCAACTGCTCGAACAGGTCGCGCGCGAACGGATATTGCGGGTCGTTGTCGAAGATGGCCGAGGCGCGCCGGATCGCCTGCGGGCCGAAGCGCGCACCGGGCCGGTTGGACACCGCCGCGTCGAAGGGAATGCCCCACACCACCGCGTCCGCGCCGGCGACCGTCTTGGAATAGCGCCGCCGCATGAAGGACAGCGCCCCGGCATAGGTGGGGTCGCTCGCCGCGCCCGAAAGCGGCCCGGTGAAGGCGTTGTCGATGGACTTCTTCGGCATGGCTAGCGGTCTTCTCTCGTACGCCACAGGCGCAGGACGAAGATCGTCCGGTCCCTGATCTCGTATCGTATCTCGCATTTTCCAACGAGGATGCGACGGATCTCGCGCGGATCGAATTCCTCGAGCTTCTCGCCGATCCGGGGATGCTGGAGCAGCTTCGTCGGCGCGGCGCTCAGCGCCTTCACCGCTGCGGCCGCCGCGCGGCGGTTCACCGGCGCGAGGAAGTCATGGAGTCTGCCGAGGTCCGATACGGCCTTCTGCGTCCATTTGACGTCCATCATCGCGGCGACGGCAGGGGCGAGTCCGTGTCGAGGCTGTCCGCCCACGCTTGAACCGCGCCATGATCGACGACGCGCCCGGCATCGACATCCGCCAGCGCCTCCATCGTGAGCCGCCGGCGCTCCTCTTCCTGCTCGATCCAGGCGGAGAGCGCCTGCTTGACGATCCAGCCGCGCGACCGTTCGAGCCTCTGCGCCATCTCGTCCACCTTCTCGGCGAGCGAAAGCGGCACATGCGCCGTCAGAACCTTGGTGTCCATAGCCGTCTCCAATCGAAATCAATCATAGTGATTGGAAGTGATTGAGTACAGCGCCCAGATGATACGACAAACCAATCGGCGCAACAAAAAAGCGGGCCTCGCGGCCCGCTTCGTGGTTCCATCCAGAGCGCCGGAAATCAGCGCTTCGAGAACTGGAACGAGCGGCGGGCCTTCGCCTTGCCGTACTTCTTTCGCTCGACGGTGCGGCTGTCGCGGGTCAGGAATCCGCCCTTCTTCAGCACGCCGCGCAGCTCGGGCTCGTAATAGGTGAGCGCCTTGGAAATGCCGTGGCGCACAGCGCCCGCCTGGCCGGAGAGACCGCCGCCGGCGACCTTGACGACGATGTCGTACTGGCCGTTGCGGTTGGCCGCGACGATCGGCTGCTGAAGCACCATCTGGAGCACGGGCCGCGCGAAATAGGCGCGGAACTCCTTCTCGTTGATGGTGATCTTGCCGGAGCCCGGCTTCACCCAGACGCGCGCGATGGCGTCCTTGCGCTTGCCGGTGGCATAGGCGCGCCCGCTCCTGTCGAGCTTCTGCACATGCACCGGGGCCGCCGGCTGCGCGGCGGGAACCGTGCCGAGCTGGGCGAGGGAGGAAAGGTCAGCCATCTATCAGGCCCTCTTGTTCTTGGCGTTCATGCCGGCGACGTCGAGCGCGACCGGCTGCTGCGCCTCGTGCGGGTGCGAGGCACCGGCATAGACGCGGAGATTCTTCATCTGGCGACGGCCGAGCGGGCCGCGCGGGATCATGCGCTCAACCGCCTTCTCGATGACGCGCTCCGGGAAACGGCCCTCGAGCAACTGGCGCGCGGTGCGCTCCTTGATGCCGCCGGGATGGCCGGTATGCCAGTAGTACATCTTGTCGTCGTACTTGTTGCCGGTGAAGGCGACCTTCTCGGCATTGATGACGATGACGTTGTCGCCGTCGTCGACATGCGGGGTGAAGGTGGGCTTGTGCTTGCCGCGCAGGCGGTTGGCGACGATGGTGGCGAGCCGGCCGACGACGAGACCCTCGGCGTCGATCAGCACCCACGTCTTCACCACCTCGGCAGGCTTCTGCGAGAAGGTCTTCATGGTTCAGCTTCCGTTTCGGAACCCGGGCCGCCGGAGGCCGGCGCGCGGGCGTTTCTTGTTGCTTGGATCGGGCGCGGGCCCGATACGAAAACGGCGCCCGCAGGCGGACGCTGTTCATGACGCGGCTCTATAGGGGAGCGCCGCGGCACCGTCAAGCGCCAGAAAGTAGCTGGAAGCCTGATCGGTTCAGCAAAAACAACGGCTTATGGAGGGGGTATTATTTTACCGTATGGATGTCTCGATCTCGCGGCGGGCCGCGCTCGTCAGGAAGGCCGAGCGCGTGAGGCCACGGCTTCTCGCCGTCTCGTCGATGGCGCGCAGCATGCCGCGTTCGAAGGTGACATTGGCCCGCACGACCTCGGTGTCGTTGTCGATGAGCGGCACCGACACGAGATAGGCGCCGTCCCGCAACGCCTCGCGCACCCCCGCAAGATCGAGAAGGGCCTCATGGGAGGACGGCGCGGGAAGCTCCCGGTCCTGCGCCCACAGCCGCAGCGCCTCGATCGCATAGGCAACGATGTCCTGCGCCTCGTCCGCAGCCGAGAAGCAGCCGGGCACATCGGGAAAGGTGACGCCGAAGGCGCTGTCCGGGTCTTTTTCGACAAGTGCGATGTAGCTGCGCATCTCTATTCGATCCATCCGACCTGCCTGGCGATGGCGCGCGCGATCCCGACCGGAAGGTCCTTCCTGGGGTGAGGCACGATGACCGTGACCCCACCCTTGCGGAACTTGTGGTGCGAGCTGCTTGTCGAAACGAGTTCGAAGCCCTCGCGCCTGAGACGCTGCACGATCTTGCGGCTGTCGCGCTCAATCATCGCTGATGTGCATATTTATACACATTGGGCGTATTCTTCAAGGCTGCCGCTTCGGCGGGATCGAATAGGTGCCGGTGGCATGGGCGACGCTCTGCCCGTCGGGCCCGACGATGTCGACGTCGTACATCATCAGGCTGCGGCCCAGCTTCAGGATGCGGGCATGGGCGTCGACCGGGCCGGGACCGGCCTTGCGCATGAAGTTGATGTTGAGGTTCGTCGTCACCGACAGCGCGTCCGGCCCGGCATGGGACAGCACGCACACATAGCCGGCAATGTCGGCCAGCGTGAACAGCGACGGGCCGGAGACGGTGTTGCCGGGGCGCAGGTGCCGCTCGTTGGCGTTGAGCCGCACGGTGCAGCCGCCGGGGAACACCGCGAGCGTGACATAGTCCGCAAAATCGTTGTTGAGCTGGGGGTAGACGGATTCCAGCAACGCATTGACGCCGCCGGCGTCGAGCTGCGGCTTAAGGTCGATGGCCGGCAACGGCGCCTCCTTCCGTGCGCGTAAACGTCAAGGCTGTTGTGGCCGAAACCATGCTGGCCATCAAGCCGCCGCGTGATAGTTTTCCGACAAGAATGAGTCGCTAGCGCCACATTTCAGCTTTGGGAGAAGTTGTGCCGGATCCAGGCTAGCATTCGGGTGTTAAAGGGCGTTTAAAATCCACAGGCGAGCCTGAAGAAATCCTTCCTCGCTACATAGACAATATGAAAATTCGCCCTTCGCCCATATTCGCAGAAAGCTGTTGTTTCTTGCGGATAGCCTTTAGCAATCAAGAGGAGCGATTCGTCCGATATTCCACTTCCGAGTAGACTTTGCCATGCAAACATATCTGTCTTGGAGCCGGCGTCGAAATATCGGCGAATTTCATCGGGGTTCCCCCGACTCATCGCACCGAAGACGGACATAGCATCCATTGCTAACGGTGGTTCTGCCGATTTTGGGAGATAAGGGATCGTCGCGGCCAAACTCAAGCTGATAACTGAAAGAACAATCGCGTTTATTGCGTAAACGCGCAGGCGGACGGAGAGCAGTGCGACCATCGCCGCGGCCAATCCGAGAATTAGTGCGGTGCCGATGATGTACAGACCCCAATCTGCAACAAAAGACGAATATTCGCGGAGCGTTAGGATTGCGCCCATGAGCGCGAGAACCGCGACCAAAGTGGTGGTGCCCGCTGACACAATTTTTGGCATTTCGAGATCCCCCCGACACCTGAATATCTATTGTGATTGCCTTCATGACATCAAGAAGGCAATGGCTCATGGTGGTACGCCGATTGTTGGGCAGCAGCTGTCGGGAGGCGGTCGAGGCGAAGGAAGCCGAGGCGCCGGTCGCTCGCCGCCCATGCGAAAAAGCGTTAGATTCAAACTTACCTACCATCGGGCCAAGCCGACGCTGAACTGAGGAGCCGTGATGACCGAACTTGCCCGTTTCCCGACCGAGCGCACGCGCCCCTTCGTCGAGCGCGTGCAAGAGGGCGGGGTGCTGCGGCTCACTTTGTCCAACCCGCCGGCCAACGCCCTGTCGGTCGACATGATCGCGGCCCTGTCCGCCGAGCTCGACGGCGCGGCGAACGACCGCGATGTGCGCGTTGTCGTGCTGGCGGCGGCGGGCAAGCTGTTTTCCGGGGGCCATGATTTGAAGGAGATGACCGCCCGCCGCGCCGACCCGGACGGCGGCGAGGCGTTCTTCCGGCGCACCTTCGACGCCTGCTCGGCCATGATGTTGTCGATCGTCGGCCTGCCGCAGCCGGTGATCGCCGAGGTGGACGGCATCGCGACGGCCGCCGGCTGCCAGCTCGTCGCCTCCTGCGATCTCGCGATTGCCAGCGAGCGGGCGCGCTTCGGCGTCAACGGCATCGATGTCGGCCTGTTCTGCTCGACGCCCGCGGTGGCGCTGTCGCGCAAGATCAGGCCGAAGCACGCGATGGAGATGCTGCTGACCGGCGAGATGATCGACGCCGCCACGGCCCGCGAGTTCGGGCTGGTCAACCGCGTCGTGCCGCCCGAGTACCTGACTCAGGTCGTGATGAAATACGCGCAAGCCATTGCGGCGAAATCGCCTTTGGCGGTGCGCATGGGCAAGCAGGCATTCTACCGGCAGGTCGGGATGGGGCTGGCCGACGCCTATGTCTATACCAGCGGGGTGATCGTCGACAACATGATGGCGGCCGACGCGCGCGAAGGCATCGACGCCTTCTTCGGCAAGCGCAAGCCTGAGTGGAAGGGCCAGTAGGTGGAGCCGCGCATCTCCATCGTGACGCTCGGCGTGTTCGACATCGAGCGCGCCGTGGCGTTCTACGAGGCGATGGGGCTGGTCGCCGGCATGAAGGTGCCGGGCGACGTCGCCTTCTTCCAGATGGGCGGCGTGCTGCTGGCGCTGTGGCCGCGGGAGAAGCTGGCGGCCGACGCCGGGGTCGATGCCGACGGCCACGGGTTTCGCGGCACGGCGTTCGCCTACAACACCCGTTCGGAAGCCGAGGTCGGCGAGGTTCTGGCGCGCGCTGCGCAAGCCGGGGGACGCATCGTCAAGCCCGCGCAGCGCGCCTTCTGGGGCGGCTGGTACGGCTATTTCGAGGACAGCGAGGGCAACCTCTGGGAGGTGGCCCACAATCCGGCCTTTCCGCTCGACGCGGAGGGGCGCATCGCGCTGCCGCCCGTATCGGATCCCGCATGAACCACGAGTCCTACGACAATGCCTATATCGCCGGCATCCTGCGCGAGGTCCGGACGGTCGCCATCGTCGGCGCGTCGGCAAACGACGTGCGGCCGAGCTATTTCGTGGCGAAATATTTGATCGACAAGGGTTATGAGGTGTTTCCCGTCAATCCGGGGCAGGCCGGAAAGGAGATCCTCGGCCGCATGACATATGCGAGGCTCGCCGACATTCCGGCCCCGATCGACATGGTCGACATCTTTCGCGCCAGCGACGCCGTGCCGGGGATCGTGGACGAGGCGCTGGCGCTCGCATCGCGTCCCAAAATCGTCTGGATGCAGCTCGGTGTGCGCCATGACGCGGCGGCGGCTCGCGCCGAGGCCGCCGGCATCAGGGTGGTGATGAACCGCTGCCCGAAGATCGAATATGCGCGGCTGTCGGGCGAGATCGGCTGGAACGGTGTGCGCTCGGGCGTCATTTCGGCGAAGCGGCCTCTGATGCGCAGCGGTTTCCAGAGTTTCGGCATTCGCGGGAAATAGCGTCCGCTTTGCCGCCAGTCGCGCGCAACGAATGCCTTTGCGGCCGCTGCGCGACAGTGCATAGGATGCCGCCCGCAACAATCCCGTGAAAATCTGTTTCATCGCAGGAGGAAATCATGACGGAACGCACGCCCGGCTTCAGCACGCTGGCCATCCATGCCGGCGCCAAGCCCGACCCGGCCACCGGCGCGCGCGCCACGCCCATCTACCAGACCACGGCCTATGTGTTCGACGATGCCGACCACGCCGCCTCGCTGTTCGGGCTGAAGGCGTTCGGCAACATCTATACGCGCATCATGAACCCCACCCAGGCGGTGCTGGAGGAGCGCGTCGCCGCGCTGGAAGGCGGCACCGCCGCGCTCGCGGTCGCTTCGGGCCACGCCGCGCAGCTCCTCGTGTTCCACACGATCATGCGCCCGGGCGACAATTTCGTCGCCGCGCGCCGGCTCTACGGCGGCTCGATCAACCAGTTCGGCACGGCCTTCGCCAGCTTCGACTGGCACGTGCGCTGGGCCGACGCCGCCGTCCCCGCCGAGATCGAGCGCCAGATCGACCGGCGCACGCGCGCCATCTTCATCGAGAGCCTCGCCAATCCGGGCGGCACCTTCGTCGATGTCGAAGCGGTTGCCGAAATCGCCCGCCGCCACGGCCTGCCGTTGATCGTCGACAACACGCTGGCCACGCCCTACCTGCTGAAGCCCATCGACCACGGCGCCGACATCGTCATCCACTCGCTGACCAAATTCATGGGCGGGCAGGGCAATTCGCTGGGCGGCGTCATTGTCGACGGCGGCACCTTCGACTGGTCGAAGAGCGGCAACTACCCGGCGCTGTCGCAGCCGCGCAACGAATATGGCGGCATCGTCCTGCACGAGACGTTCGGCAATTTCGCCTTCGCCATCGCGGCGCGCGTGCTCGGCCTGCGCGACCTCGGGCCGGCGATCTCGCCGATGAACGCCTTCCTGATCCTGAACGGGCTGGAGACGCTGCCTTTGCGCATGCAGCGCCACTGCGACAACGCGCTGAAGGTCGCGGAGTGGCTGTCGAAGCATCCCAAGGTCGCCTGGGTGTCCTATCCCGGCCTGCCGTCCGACCCCAACCACGCGCTGGCAAAGAAATATTCGCCCAAGGGCGCGGGCGCGGTGTTCACCTTCGGGCTGACCGGCGGTTACGAGGCCGGCGTCAGGCTGGTGGAAGGCGTCGAGATGTTCTCGCACCTGGCCAATCTCGGCGATGCGAAGTCGCTCATCATTCATCCGGCCTCGACGACCCACCGCCAGCTCACCGACGAGCAGCGCACGGCGGCGGCCGCCGGCAACGACGTGGTGCGCGTGTCCATCGGTATCGAGGATGCGGAGGACATCATCGCCGATCTCGAGCAGGCGCTGGCGGCGGTGTGACCGAAAAACGGAAGGCCGCGCCGGGACACCGGCGCGGCCTTCGATTTCGAGCGCGGATCTTCAGACCTTCGCGACGACCTTCATGAAGTCCGGCACGTCGTCGCCGAAGCCGACCGGCGCGGGGTCGTTCCTGAACTCGTCGCGGTATTTCCGCTTCTGCTCGGGGCGCGACAGATTGTAGTCGCCCGTGGCGGCGGGGCGCGGCTCGCGCGGCCGGCGCTCTTCGTTCCCGGACCGGATCGCGTCGCGGCGGTCGCGGCGCTCCTCCGAACGGTCCTCGTCATGCACCGGGCGGGTTTCTGCTGGGGCAGGCGTCTGCGCCGCCGCGGCGACGGCCGCCGGGGCTTCCTCGCGCCGCGGCTTGCCGGCGCGCTCGCGCCCGCCGCCGCTGGCCCTGCGCTCGCCAGAGCCGCGCTCGCCCGAACCGCGCTCCTTACGCTCGCCCCCTCGCGCCTTGCGATCACCGCGGCGCGGACGCTCCTCCTCAGCGCTTTCCTCGCCGACCGTCGTGAGATCCCCGTCGAGCCACTCGATGGGCTTGCCGAGCATCTTCTCGATGGCATCCAGGTAGCGCGTGTCCGACTTCGTGACGAGCGTGAACGCCTTGCCCGAGCGCCCGGCGCGGCCGGTGCGGCCGATGCGGTGGACATAGTCCTCCGAATGGATCGGCACGTCGTAGTTGAAGACGTGGCTCACGTCGGGAATGTCGAGGCCGCGCGCGGCGACGTCGGAAGCCACCAGCAGCTTCAGCTTGTCGTTGCGGAAGTTCTCCAGCATGGTCATGCGCGCCCGCTGGTCCATGTCGCCATGCAGCGCGCCGACGCTGAACTCGTGCTTGAGCAGCGAGCGGAACAGCTCCGACACCTCCACCTTGCGGTTGCAGAAGATGATGGCGTTCTTGATCTGGTCGTCCTCGGCGCGGATCAGGTTGCGCAGCGTCTCGCGCTTGTCCCAGGACTTGCCCCTCGACTTGACCAGCCGCTGGGTGATGTTGACGCCGGCGGTCGCCGGCTTCGACACTTCCACCCGGATCGGCGCTTGCAGGAACTGCTCGGTCAGCTTGGTGATCTCGGGCGGCATGGTGGCCGAGAAGAACAGCGTCTGCCGGGTGAAGGGGATCATCTTGCAGATGCGCTCGATGTCGGGGATGAAACCCATGTCGAGCATCCGGTCGGCCTCGTCGATGACGAGGATCTCGACGCCGGTGAGCAGCAGCTTGCCGCGCTCCGAATGGTCGAGCAGGCGGCCGGGCGTGGCGATCAGCACGTCGGCGCCGCGCTCCAGCTTGCGGTCCTGCTCGTCGAACGACACGCCGCCGATCAGGAGCGCGATGTTGAGCTTGTGGTTCTTGCCGTATTTGACGAAGTTTTCCTCGACCTGCGCGGCGAGCTCGCGGGTGGGCTCGAGGATCAGCGTGCGCGGCATGCGGGCGCGGGCGCGCCCTTTTTCGAGCCGCGTGATCATCGGCAGCACGAAGGCGGCGGTCTTGCCGGTGCCGGTCTGGGCGATGCCCAGCACGTCCTTGCCCGCCACCGCGTGGGGGATGGCGCCGGCCTGGATCGGGGTCGGGATCGTGTAGCCTGCGTCGGCGACGGCCGACACGACTTTGTCGGATAGAGTGAGGTCTGCGAATGTGACCGCGGGCGTCGCGGCAATCTCTTCTGATGACAAGTTGGCTGTCTTTGCTGTTGCGGACAGCCTTCGCGCCGTCCTCGTCGGCCCAATGGGCCACATACGGCTCATGATGCACTGCACCATAAGCATCAGATCGAGCAACTAGGTCCATGCGTACGCAATGTCAACCGCAGACCCCCGAAACACGGCGGTTTGACGCAGGTTTGATGAATTTCGGTGGTTAATCCGCCCTGCACCGGTCAACGGTCAGTAGCGGAACTGCTCCGCGAGGATGCGCTCGTTCCACGAATGGCTCGCGTCGAAAAGGATGGTCACCGTGCGCTCCGTCGATTCGCGCACGACGACCGACTTGACCGAGCGCACCTCCACATGGTCGGCCACAGCGTTCACCGGCCGCTTTTGCGGCTCCAGTATGTCGAAGCGCACCACCGAGCGGTTGGAGACCAGCGCGCCGCGCCAGCGCCGCGGCCGGAACGGGCTGACCGGGGTCAGCGCCAGCAGCGGCGCGTCGAGCGGCAGGATCGGCCCGTGGGCGGAGAGGTTGTAGGCGGTGGAGCCGGCGGGCGTCGCCACCATCACGCCGTCGCAGGTCAGATCCTCCAGCCGCACATTGCCGTCGATGGAGATCCGCACCCTGGCGGCCTGCGCCGACTGGCGGAACAGCGCCACCTCGTTGATGGCGAGCGCGGCCGCGTGCCGGCCGTCGGCGTCGACCGTCTCCATCTCCAGCGGCCGGATCGTGTCGGCCGAGGCCGCCGCGATGCGTTGGACCAGCCCTTCTTCCTCGTAGGCGTTCATCAGGAAGCCGACCGTGCCGCGGTTCATGCCGTAGATGCGGCGGCCGCTGCCGATGTTCTCGCGCAGCGTCTGGAGCATGAAGCCGTCGCCGCCGAGCGCCACGATCACCTCGGCCGCTTCGATGGCGGCATTGCCGTAGCGCCGGGCCAGACGCGCGGCGGCGGTACGCGCGTCCTTCGTGTCTGCCGCCACGAAGGCGAGGGAAGGGGAGGTGGTGGCGGTCATCGGGCTGCCGGGCGATCGTGCCGACTGGCTAGCACGGCGCGCGCCGTTCGCCAAACGGGAGCAGCGCCCGTGCTTCCCCCGGCGGGTGCAAATGTGCTAACGGCCCGGCCGTGCCCTTGTAGCTCAGCGGTAGAGCAGCGGTTTTGTAAACCGAAGGTCGCGGGTTCAATCCCTGCCGGGGGCACCATCCTTTCCTCCTCGTGCTGCCGCATCCGCCGCCCGGTGTCGTGTCCGGCTGGCTTGCGGCGCGCGGGTCTTTTATTGCCACAATTGGTCCACTACCTGAGTGCGCAGGGATGGCTTTGGGAGCCTTTGCAGCATGATCCGGGTGCTTCTCGCAGGACTTCTGATCGCGCTGGTCGTGCTGGTGGCCGTCAAGGTCGTGCGTCAGGCCAAGGAGTCGAAGGTCGACTGGGTCGGCATCGCCTTCATCGCCGTCTTCATCGCGACGGCGTTCTGGCTGCGCGACCTGACCGGCCTTGGCTGATCAGGCCGCCTCGCGGGCGCGCCGGAGCAGCCCGCGGACCAGCGTGACGACGAAGAACAGGATGAATCCCACGATCACCGCGACCGTCAGGTTGAGCCAGACGTCGAGCTTGCAGTTGGCGCTCTCGCCCGCCCGGCACGCCTGATCCGTGTAGAGCACGAACAGCATCAGCGAATAGACCGTCGCCGGGCCGATCAGCATGCCGACCACGCCCCAGAGGAAAGCCCGCTGGAAGATTTCCGTCATGCCGTGCTCCCTTGCGCCGCCCCGGACAGTCTACAGGGGCAGTCTACGGGGCGGGACGATGGTGCGAAAGGCCCTGACCCCGTCCGGCCGTGAGATGCCGCTGCGCGACATAGAGGGCGATCGCCGCGGCGTTCGACACGTTGAGCGAGCGGATCGCGCCCGGCATGTCGAGGCGGGCGAGCGCCGAGACGGTCTCGCGCGTCTTCTGCCGCAGGCCCTTGCCCTCGGCGCCGAGCACGAGTGCGACGCGCGCCTCGGAGAGCGTGTCTTCCAGTGCCTGCGGCCCGTCCGAATCGAGACCGATGGTCTGGAAGCCGGCGCGGTGCAGCTCGTCCAGCGCGGCCGCGAGGTTGGCCACCGCGATCAGGTCGATATGTTCCAGCGCGCCCGAGGCCGCCTTGGCGAGCACGCCGCTCTCCGACGGGCTGTGGCGCACCGTCACGACCAGCGCGCCGGCGCCGAACGCCACCGCCGAGCGCATGATGGCGCCGACATTGTGCGGGTCCGTCACCTGGTCGAGCACCAGCACCAGCGGCGTGTCGGCGAGCTCGCCCAGCGGCTTGGGCCGCAGCGGCAGCGCCTCGACCAGCACGCCCTGATGCACTGCGTCCTCGCCCACCAGCGCGTCGATGGCGCGGGGCTCGACCAGCTCGGCCGGGAAGGGCAGGGCGGCGACGTCGGCGATCTCCAGCCGCGCCAGCGCGTTGCGGGTGACGAGCATGCGCCGGATCGTGCGGCGCGGATTGTCCATCGCCGCGCACACCGTGTGCAGCCCGTAGAGCCGCACCAGCCCGTCGGGCGCCGCCGGCAGCGGCCGCCCGCCCTGCGAGGGGCGCGGCCTCACCGTGGGCCGCTCGGAAACGTCGCCGCGCCCTGCCTTCAGGTCGCGATGCTGGCGCCGCAGGCGCGCATAGTGGCTGTCCTTGGGGGTCTTGCTGGGAGGTTGGGGGCGGTCGTCCTCGGTGCTCATGGCGTCTGCCTATAGGGCAAAGGCGCGGCGCTGGAAATGCTTGCCGCAAACGCCGGCTGGAAATGCCGGGCCGGCGCTGTTGACAGGGCAGGGGGCAGTCGCCATAAGGCGGCTCGCGCGCTTCCGGGGAGGTTTTCCGGCATGCGCGACATGCCCTGCGCATGGCGTCGGTGCGGCCTGGAGAGGTGCCCGAGTGGTTAAAGGGGACGGACTGTAAATCCGTTGGCTTTGCCTACGTTGGTTCGAATCCAACCCTCTCCACCATCGCCGCCTTCCATGCCATGATAAGGGGCCATGACAAGGGGCCATGATGCCGGCGGCTCGCGGGTATAGCTCAATGGTAGAGCAGCAGCCTTCCAAGCTGAATACGCGGGTTCGATTCCCGCTACCCGCTCCAGCCCGATCCCGTCCCCGAGACGCTTCCGCCGGCCGGGCGGCTTACGCCCTTTCGGCCACGCGAATTTCGGCGAGCAGCCGTTTGAACAGCGTGATGTCCGTGGCGCGCTTTTGGAGCGGACGGAAGCGCGAGGCGAGGAAGCCGTCCACGCCCTTGCCCGGGTTTGCGACGCCGCGCAGCTCCACCAGCGGGGCGCTGCCGATCGGGCGGCCGTGATAGTAGGCGTCGCGAAGGAAGAGGGCCGCAATCTCGTAGATCCGGTTCTCCACCAGCGGCCAGCCCCGGATGCCCGGATGGCTCGCGTCGACGCAGACCACCTTCATGCCCTCGTGCCAGCGGAGATAGTTCTGGTCCGGTTCCACCTGTCGTCGTCCCGCCGTTGAGACGCGGTCATTCTAGGCGCCGGCGCGGCGATTGCCAGCCTCCGCTTGCGACGGCGGCCATGCAGGAACGGGCGAGGGCGCGGCGGGACTTGTCTTTTGCATCCGATGCCGCTAAGCGCGCGCCAAAGCAACGCAGTTCAGGTCCAGGGAAACAGCTATGGCCAAGGGTAAGTTTGAGCGGACGAAGCCGCATGTTAACATTGGTACGATCG
>CAZVTK010000106.1:0-16565 GCA_964629765.1 uncultured Mesorhizobium sp. | reverse complement strand
GTCGGCGAGGCGTCGAGGCCGGAATTGACGATCTCGAAGAATTCCGAGCGGTTGTAGGCGATGCCGCCGCCGGTGCCGCCCAGCGTGAAGGACGGGCGGATGATCGCCGGCAGGCCGACATGGTCGAGCGCCTGCACGGCCAGCGCCGTGGCGTGGCTCATGTAGCGCTGCTTGCGGTCGCCCTCGCCGAGGTTCCATTCGGTCTCCAGCGCGTCGAGCGCGGCGTCGAGGTTTTCAGGATTGGAAGCCTTCAGCGCCTCGCGCCGCGTCTCGTGGCGCTTGCGGTCGGCGTCCTTCGCCTCGGTCGCGTTGGCGAGCATGGAGCGCGGCGTCTCCAGCCCGATCTTGGCCATCGCCTCGCGGAACAGCGCGCGGTCCTCGGCCTTGTCGATGGCCTCGGCATTGGCGCCGATCATCTCGACGCCGTAGCGGTCGAGCACGCCCATGCGGCGCAGCGACAGCGCCGTGTTGAGCGCGGTCTGGCCGCCCATGGTGGGCAGCAGCGCGTCGGGCCGCTCCTTGGCGATGATCTTGGCCACCACCTCCGGCGTGATCGGCTCGATATAGGTCGCGTCGGCCAGCTCCGGGTCGGTCATGATCGTGGCCGGGTTGGAGTTGACCAGGATGATGCGGTAGCCCTCGGCGCGCAGCGCCTTGCACGCCTGCGTGCCGGAATAGTCGAATTCGCAGGCCTGGCCGATGACGATGGGCCCGGCCCCGATGATGAGGATCGACTGGATGTCGGTGCGTTTCGGCATCGTGGCTCCGGGCTCTCATTTTGCGCGCTGACGCGGCGCGGGGCAGGCTCGTTGCGCCGAAGACCGGCGCGGAGAAGCTCCCGGCCGGACGGCGGCGGAATCTGGAAAATTCAGGCTAGGCCGGGCTTATAGGGGAGAGGCCGGGCCGGGGGAACCCCGGAAATGGACACGCGAGCCGGCGGTTGACAGAACGGTTGGACGGCGCAAGCATTCCGTTGCGGAATGCGGCGGAGCGACAGAGATGTCAGCGCGGATCATCCTTGCGGCGGTAGCGGCTCTTCTTCTGGCTCCCGAGGCCGGGGCGCAGGGGAAGGCCGACAAGAGCTGCGACTGCAACAATCTCGAAAGCCTCCAGCAGGAGGTCGAGAACGCGGCCTACGCGGCGGTGTTCTTCAGGCAGCTTGCCGAACGGCTCGCCGAGGTCGAGAGGGAGCAGCGGGAGCTGAACGAGCACGGCGATCCGTCCAACCCGAACCACGGCCGGTCGGTGCGCGGCACCTCGGCCAATGAACGCGACCGCATCATGGCCACCGAGTTCCGCCCGCCGCACCCCCAGGTGAAGGACTATACGGGGCCGGCCTCGGTCGCAATGAAGGGGCTGGCCTGCTACCAGGAGCCGACCGAGCTGGAGGAACTGCGCAAGGGCTCGCCCTGCAAGGAGATCGCCGACATCGTGCTGGAGCACGAGGCCCAGCACCGGGCCATCTGCGAGAGCATGGGATGGTCTGCCTATTGGGACATGCTGCCCAGCCAGCACGCGGCCGAGGAGGTGGAGCGCTATGTCGAGCAGGCGAAGAAGATGCACGAGCAGCTCAAGCGGGTTGTCTCCGAGGGCGAGTGGAGCATGGAATCCGGCACCGAGATGCACGGCACCATGCCGAATTTCAGCGCGACCTGGCTGTTCACCGCCGATAAGGCGAAGCTCGAAGGCAATACCTCGTTCGGAGCGGACAGCTGGACGCTGAAGGGCAAGACCCGCGGCACCAACCGGATAACCCAGGTGAGGATCGCCGGCCAGTCCTGCAAGGCCAGCGGCCAGTTCAACGACCAGATCGAGTACGAGATGGAGACCGACGGGTTCACGGTGTCCGTGACGCAGAAGAACAGCAGCGTGTCGGGACAGGTGACCATCACTTGCCAGAGCGCATGGGGAGGGGGAATGACGATGCGGCCCGCGGGCGAAGGCGGCTCGGGGCCGGTGCTGGAGAACGAGCGCCTGCGCGATGCCCACACCATCGTCCGGGACGTGGCCTCGATGCCCTTTGCGCAGAACATGGCCGCGGCGAGCGGCATGAGCCTGACCGGCACCTATCAGGCGACGCTGGTCTGCACCCCGAAACGGCCCTGACCGCCTCGGGCAGCCCTTCTCATTCCAGCTCGGCCATGATGGTGTCGGCGAGGTCGACGAGCTCCTGGAAATAGGCGTCGTGCGTGTCGTCGCCGTCGGCGCGCAGCACCTCCCACGAGGCCGCCAGCGCGTCCCGCGCGTAACCGACGATGTCGCGGTCGGCGGCGCGTTCGCCGAGCACGAGCAGCACGAGGCCGATATTGTTCTGCACCTGCGCCCACTCGCGCGGGGCCTGCTCGACGGTCCAGATCTCGGCAGCGTTGGCGTACGCTTCGTAGGATTCCTGCAACTCGGCGACGCCCGGCGTCGCCATGGCCAGCATGCGCAGCGAATCGCCGAGGCTGTAATTCGCCCGTGCCCAGTCCATCGGCGCCCGCTCGCGGGTCCATTCCTCGAGCGCCTCGCGATAGGCGGCCGCCGCGACGGCGAAATGCTCCGTCTCGCCCGACTGCTCGCCGAGCATGTGGGTCACGCTGGCGAAATTGTTGCGCGCCAGCGCCCAGTCGAGCGGCACGCGCTCGCGCGTCCAGACCTCCAGCGTGGCGAGATAGGCGGCGCGGGCTTCGTCGAGCCGCGCGGGGTCGCCCGTCTGCTCGCCCAGCCAGTACAGCGCATTGCCGAGATTGTTCTGCGCGCTCGCCCATTGCAGGGGCGCGCGCTCGCGGGTGAATTCCTCGAGCGCGGCGCGCAGCGCGGCGGCCGCGTCCTCGACCTGCCGCGCCTCCCCCGTGCGCTGGCCGAGCGTGGTGAGAGCGAGGCCGAGATTGGTCTGGGCGATCGCCCAGTCGACGGGCACGCGCTCGCGCGTCCATTCCTCCAGCGCGGCGCGGAACGCCGCGGCCGCCTCGTCCAGCCGGGCCGTGCCGGCCTCGCGCTCGCCCAGCCGCAGCAGCGCCGTGCCGAGGTTGTTCTGCGTCGTCGCCCAGTCCAGCGGCACGCGCTCCCGCGCACGTTCCTCCAGCGAGGCGCGCAGCACCTCGACCGCCTCCGCCAGCGCGCCGGTGCCCGCCTGCCGCTCGCCCAGCGTGCGCAGGGCGGTGCCGAGATTGCTCTGCGCCATGGCCCAGCCGAGCGGATCGCTCTCGCGCGTCCATTCCTCCAGCGCCGTGCGGAAGGCGGCGACGGCCTCCTCCAGCCGCTCCGGCCCCGGCTCGCGCTCGCCGAGCTTCAGCAGGACGCTGCCGAGATTGTTGTGCGTCATCGCCCAGTCGAGCGGAACGCGCTCGCGCGTGCGCTCCTGAAGCGCCGCGGAAAACGCCCCGATGGCCCGCTCCAGCGAGGCGGTGCCGGCCTCGCGCTCGCCCAGCCTGAGCAGGGCGGTTCCGAGATTGTTCTGCACCATGGCCCATTCGAGCGGCTGCGCGTCGCGGCTCCACGCGCCGAGCGCGGCGTTGAATGCCTCTACCGCCTGTTCGAGCCGCGCATTGCCGGTGTCGCGTTCGCCGAGCCGCGCCAGCAGATTGCCGATATTGGTCTGGGTGCCCGCCCAGCTTTCCCGGTCGCCGGTGCGCTCGGCCAGCCGCAGCGCGTCCGCGCCGACCGCGAGCGCGCGCTCCAGCGCGGCGTTGTCGCCCTTGAAGCTGCCATGGTCGAACAGGGCCACCAGCTCGGCATTCCTGTAGCGCCAGGCCAGCGCCTCGTCGCGGCCGTCGACGCGGGCGAAGGCGTTGGCATAGTCCTGCGCCGCCGCGAGGTGGTCGAAGGCGAGCGCCTTGGTTCCGGCGCTGCGCGCGAACATCGCCGCGCCCTCGGCGAAGCGCTCGCGCAGCGCCGCCTCCTGGTCCTCCAGCGTCGATTCGACGGCGAGGAACCGCGCGTTGGCGCGCTCGCGCAGCTCGATCGACTTGGCGAGCAGGCCCTCGCTCTCGGCCGTGTCGGCCAGCGCCGACAGGCGGATGATCTCCGGGTCGGGACTGTTGACCGCCTCGCGCTCGGCCAGAACCTTCGCGAAGCGCTCGGCCTCGCTGCGCAGCACCTCCTCCAGCTTCGCCGGGTCGTCCGGCACCGCGCCGCCCATCGCGCGCAGCATGCCGTAGAGCGCGTCCATCGGCACGCCGCGCTCGGCCGCCGCGCGCTCGACGGAGCGGCGTTCGAGGTCGGGCAGGGCGGCGATGGTCAGCAGCAGTTGCCGGCGCTCGGCCAGCATGTCGCCCTCGTCGCCGGTGGGCTGGGCCGGCGCCTCGCCGAAGTAGAGCAGCCGGCGCAGGCTCTCGTTCACCCAGGGCCGCTGGCGGCCGCCGGTCTTGAGATAGACCTCCTCGCCGACCATGCGCATCACCTGGCCGAACTCGGCGCCGGCCAGCGCCGTCAGGTGGCGGATCAGCGCCGCCGCGTAGGGGCTGTTCTCGCCCCGCGCGCCGTCGAGCGCCACCTTGCCGGGCTCGGCCGCGAAGCCGATGACGATGCCGAGATTGTCGTGCGCCGGCGCGGCGGCGTTCATCCGGCTCGCCCCGCGGCCGTCGCCCATCGCCAGCCCGCCCGCCGAGACGGGCGCCGCCTCGCCCGAGGCGAGCTTGAGCGTCGCGGCCGGCGGGAACGGGTTGTCGCGGCAGGCGTCGAGCAGCACGATGGTGACGCCCACGGTGGCCTGAAGCTCGGCGACGATCTTGGACAGCGGCACCAGCTTGCCCGCCGCATCGTCCAGCGCCGAGATGTCGGCGTCCACCGGCACCAGCCAGTTCTCGCCGCCGGCCTCGATGCCGTGGCCGGCATAGTAGAGCACCGCGACGTCGGCGCCCTCGGCGTCCTCGACGAAATCGCGCAGGTCGCGCGCCAGCCGGCGGGCGTCGCGGTCGGACGACAGTTCCGTCTCGAAGCCGAGGTTAGAAAGCAGCGCCTCGATGGCGCGCGCGTCGTGGCCCGGGTTGGCCAGCGGCGACAGGTGCTCGTATTCGCTGTTGCCGATGACAAGTGCGACGCCGCGCAGCGTCTCCTGCGCAAAGGCCGCGCGGGCGACGAGCACCATCGCGACCACGGCGAAGCATACGCAAAGGACGCGATTCCAGAGGTTTCGCACCATGTTCTCCCAAGCCCTGACGCAGAGAGCCTGCGGAATGGGGCGTGGTCAAGGCGTGGGCGGTTTCTCAGCGCATGCGCCGGCGGTCGCGCCCGAGCCCGGTCTCTTCGAGCAGGCCCTTGGCCTTGGCGTCGTAATAGTAGCCGCGGGCGTAGAAGCGCACGGCAAGGTCGTGGTTGCCGCCGGCCACCAGATACGCGCCGCGCAGGTAGCGCACGGCATATTTGAGGTTGGTCTCGGCATCGAGCAGCTCCGCCGCCGGTCCCGAATGGCCCATGGTGCGCGCCGTCGCCGGCAGGATCTGCATCAGCCCCCAATAGGGCCCGTTGCGGGCCTTGGGGTTGAAGGTGCTCTCGCGGTTCACCACGCGCCGCACCAGCGTCTCCGGCACGTCGTAATGCGCGGCATAGCGGGAGATCAGGAGGTCGAGCTCGGGGCTGCGGGCGGCGACCTCCCGGGGGCCGAGGCGGCCGGCGGGCGCAACGATGGCGGAAGACGCCGCCAGCGCGACCTGCGCCGCCACGGGCTGCACCGCCACGGGAGAGGTCGGCGTCGTTCCGGCGAAACCGGCGGGCTGGAGCGCCGGCAGGCCGGCGTCCTGCGGCCGCCCGGCCGGAACCGGCGCTGTCGCCGACGGAGAGTTCTCCCACGCCAGGCTCGTTTCGACCGCTTCGGGGTCGGCGGCCTCCGCCTTCAGCGCCTCGGGGTCGAGCGCCGCCGAAAACCCGCCTTCCGTGGTGGAACAGGCGCCAAGGGCGAGCAGCAACGCTGCGGTCGGAAACAATCGCGGGGAAATCGGCAAGCCTGCCTCGGCAACAAATCCAGCGTGGCACCCCTGCCCTGCCGCTCCATACAAGTCTCGAAACGGGTGGGCAAGCGCAGCCGGCGGTCACATTTGTCGCGCGGGACGCGAATACGCTTTCGGCGATCCGGGCGAAGGTTCGCCGTGCACAGCGCAAGTTGCCTCTTTGTTCTCGCCGCAAAACCTGCTATCCATGCCGTATTGGAGACTGCCTTGCTCCGTTCCGTCATATTCGACACCGCGCTCGGGTTCTTCGCCCTTTCCTTTTGCGAAAAGGGGCTGGCGCGCGTTTTGTTGCCGGAGGCCGCCACCGCGCGGCGCCGGCTGGTCGGGCGCGGCGTCGACCCGACCACCATCTGCGGCGACGATACGCCCCTGCCCGGCCCGGTGGACGAGGTGATCGGCGCGGTCCGGCGCTATGCGCGCGGCGACAAGGTCGACTTCCGCTTCGTCGCGGTCGACTACGGCGCCGCCTCGCCCTTCTTCCGCGACGTATGGGAAGCCGCGCGCGGCCTCGCCCATGGGGAGATCGTCACCTATGGCGAGCTGGCGGCCCGCGCCGGCCATCCCGGCATGGCCCGCGAAACGGGGCAGGCGCTCGGCCGCAATCCCGTGCCGCTGATCGTGCCCTGCCACCGCATCGCCGCCGCCAGCGGCAAGACGGGCGGCTTCTCGGCGCCCGGCGGCGTGTCGACCAAGCTGCGGCTGCTCGACCACGAGGGCGCCCGGCGGGCACCGGAAGTCCCGGCCCAGGGCGCCTTCGCCTTCTGAAGCTTGCACGAAGCTTGCGCCGGCACGGTCCGCACGGAACCGTGGGCCCGGCGTCCGCTTGAAAGTTTTTCATCTGATGGCATACTGATTCTAGTGATTCGGGGGTTCCCGGCGACTGCCGGTCCAGTTTTTCAAGTCTCCACCTTCCTGGTAGCCAGTATTCACGCGCGGCCTTTGCGGCATGCGCGCGGTGTTCCTTTGCATCTGCGAAGCAACGACGGGGTTTGCATGCGCACAGCTCTGGACGAGAACGCCAAGCGCCGGCTCACCGGGCGCAGCGAGATTGCGGTGGCGGTGGATTTCCTCGTTTCGCGCGGTTTCGCGGCGGACGATATCCCGACCCAGCTCGCCCGCTATTATTACCTGGACATCGACCTGGTGAACGAGGTGCTGGCCGAGGATCGCCAGCTTGTCGCTCCCCTTCCCTCGGCAGAGGAAGCCTGGCGTTCCGTCGCCTGACCTGCGGCCGGCCGCGTTCCTCCCGCGCGCCCCGGCAATCCTGACGCCCGGCTCTGCCGGGCGTCCTTTTCTGAAGCATCCCTCCGATGACTCACCCGGCGCGGCGGCCGAATGCGCGCCGCGCGACCGGGCGCGACCGCTCCGGCGGGGCGATGGTCGCCGGCGCCGGCTCGACCGGCGCCGGTGTGCCGGCGGGCTCCGCCGCGGCGCGCGGGTCGGCGGCCGCTCTCGTGAAGATGCCGAAGCTGGTCGGCGCGATCTCGGGCCGCGCCAGGACAAAGCCCTGCACCATGTCGACCCCGCATTTCTGGGCGAGGTCGAGCTGCCACGGCTCCTCGATGCCCTCGAACAGGTTGACCATGCCGCGCCCGCGGAACTCGTCGACCATCGCCTTCAGCAGGGCGAAGCCGGCGCCGGATCCCATCAGCCGCGTGATCCACTGCGCATCGAATTTCACGATGTCGGGCTTGAGCTGGTTGATGCGCGCAATGCCGGATTCCTCCGCGCCATAGTCGTCGACGGCGATGCGGAACCCTTCCGCCCGCAGCGCGTGGACGAAGAGGTGCAGCCCGTCCTGCGACGAGGTTTGCTGCTCGGTCACCTCGCAGACGACGCGCGCGGGGTCGATCCCCGCCTCGTGCAGCACCAGCCGCATGTCGCGCAGCGCGTGGGCGATCAGCTCCCGGTCCGAGACGAGCGAGGGATCGAAATTGACGAACAGGCTCGCCGCCGGCCCCGCCGTGGCAGACAAGAGGCATACGCCCGCATTGAGCAGGTGCAGCGTGCGCGTCAACGTCTCCACATGCAGCCGGTCGGCGGGCGGCACGGCGCGGAAGAAGGCGCCCGGCGACACGCCTTGCCCGTCCCGGAACGGCCGGATCAGCCCCTCGAAGGCGGCGATCTCCAGCCGTTCGCCGCGAAAGGCGAAGATGGGCTGGAAGGCGCTTTTGAGCGTGAACGGCCCCCACACGCCGGTCGAGGTCCGGTCCGGCTGCCGGACGATATGGGCAAGACCAATGCTGCGGGTCACGAGCCGCGTCTCCGCCCGGGGGGTTGCGGGGGCCCGGTTTGCGGGCGCGGCGATCTTGCGAAGAAACACTTGCATGAAGGTTAACGCCGCAGCGCCCGGCGCACCGCCCTGGCTCAGCGGCTTTTCCTTGCGGTCGGCGCGGTTTTGCGACATGAAGCGCGCGCCCGCCAAAGGGCGCTTTCCCCAACAGGAGCTTTTTTCGTCATGGCCTTCCTTGCCGACATCCTCTCTCGCGTAAAGCCGTCCGCGACCATCGCGGTCAGCCAGAAAGCGCGGGAGCTGAAGGCCAAAGGCCGCGACGTGATCGGGCTCGGCGCCGGCGAGCCGGATTTCGACACGCCCGACAACATCAAGAACGCGGCCATCGACGCCATCCGCCGCGGCGAGACCAAGTATCCGCCGGTGTCGGGCATCGCGCCGCTGCGCGAGGCGATCGCGGCCAAGTTCAAGCGCGAGAACAATCTCGACTACAAGCCCGAGCAGACCATCGTCGGCACCGGCGGCAAGCAGATCCTGTTCAACGCGTTCATGGCGACGCTCAACCCCGGCGACGAGGTGATCATTCCGCGCCCCTACTGGGTCAGCTACCCGGAGATGGTTGCCATCTGCGGCGGCACCTCGGTCTATGCCGACACCTCCATCGACGACGGCTTCAAGGTGACGGCGGCCGAGCTGGAGCGGGTCATCACGCCGAAGACGAAGTGGCTGATCCTCAACTCGCCGTCCAACCCGTCGGGCGCGGCCTATACGCAGGCCGAGCTGCGCGCCATCGCCGACGTGCTGCTGAAGCACCCGCAGGTGTGGACGCTGACCGACGACATGTACGAGCACCTGACCTTCGGCGATTTCGTGTTCCGCACCATCGCCGAGGTGGAGCCGAGGCTGTACGAGCGCACGCTGACCATGAACGGCGTGTCCAAAGCCTATGCCATGACCGGCTGGCGCATCGGCTACGCGGCCGGCCCGGTCCAACTCGTCAAGGCGATGGACATGATCCAGGGCCAGCAGACCTCCGGCGCCTGCACCATCGCGCAGTGGGCGTCGGTCGAGGCGCTCAACGGCCCGCAGGACTTCATCCACCGGAACAAGGCGATCTTCCAGGCCCGCCGCGACCTCGTCGTCGGCATGCTCAACCAGGCGCGCGGCATCACCTGCCCGACGCCGGAGGGCGCCTTCTACGTCTATCCCTCGGTCGCCGGGCTGATCGGCAGGAAGACGCCTGGCGGCAAGGTGATCGCCAACGACGAGGATTTCGTCGGCGAGCTGCTCGAGGCCGAGGGCGTCGCGGTCGTGCACGGCACGGCCTTCGGCCTCGGCCCCAACTTCCGCATCTCCTATGCGACCTCGGACGAGCTGCTGGAGGAAGCCTGCATCCGCATCCAGCGTTTCGCCGGCTCGCTGGCCTGACGGTCGCGACGGTCGCGACGGTCCAGCCGTCGACGGCGGCCCGGCCTCGCGCCGGGCCGTTTTCGTCTGCGTCTTCGTTCGGTCTTCGTTTCCGGCGCTCACGCCCTGCCGGGAAAGGGTCGGCCAAAGGCTCGGCCCTTGCCCTGTCCTTCGTCCCATGCTTCCATGCCGCCATGGCCTTCGAGCGGCCGCCGGCGCCGTCGCGGCCATGCGACGGCCGCAGGCCGGCCGCCGCTCATGTCGAAACATGAGGGAGGCCGCAGATCATGGGAAAACGCGCAGGAGACAGACGCACCGGGCCGAAATGCATCGCCATTGTCGGCCCGTTCGCGAGCGGCAAGACAACGCTGCTTGAAGCCATCCTCGCCCGCACGGGCGCGATCGGCCGCCAAAGCGGGCCCGGCGGCATGGTGGGCGACGCCTCGCCGGAAGCGAAGGCGCACCAGATGAGCGTGGAGGCCTGCGTCGCCACGATCGACTTCATGGGCGAGCAGATCACCTTCGTCGACTGCCCCGGCTCCATCGAGTTCGCCACCGAGATGGACGCCGTGCTGCCCGCCTGCGACGCGGCGGTGGTGGTGGCCGAGGCCGACGAGAAGAAGATCCCGGCCTTGCAGCTCATCCTGCGCCGGCTGGAGAGCGCCGGCATTCCGCGCATCCTTTTCCTCAACAAGTCCGACAAGGCGACGGCCGGCGTGCGCGACACGCTGAAGCTGCTGCAACCGGCCTCGCGCACGCCGCTGCTGCTGCGCCAGATCCCGCTGCGCGGCGCCGACGGCGCCGTCGTCGGCGCCATCGACCTGGCGCTGGAGCGCGCCCATGTCTGGCGCGAGCACGCCGAGAGCGAGGTGGTGGCGATCCCCGACGACGACCGCGCGCGCGAGGTCGAGGCCCGCTTCTCCATGCTGGAGCGGCTGGCCGACCATGACGACGCGCTGATGGAGCAGCTTCTGGAAGAGATGGAGGTGCCGAAGGACGAGATCTTCGACGACCTCGCCGCCGACCTTCGCGACGGCTCCGTCATCCCGGTGCTGATCGGCACGGCCGAGAAGGGCAACGGCATCCTGCGCCTGCTCAAGGCCATCCGCCACGACGCGCCCGACATCGAGGTCACGCGCCGGCGGCTGGGCGCGCCGGATACGGGCAACCTCGCGCAGGTGATGAAGACCGTCCACACGCCGCACGGCGGCAAGCTCTCCATCGTGCGCGTGCTCGCCGGGCGCATCGCCGACGCGGCCGAGCTGACCGCCTCGTCCGGCGCGGCGGCCAAGGTGTCCGGCATCTACCGTATGCTGGGCAGTCAGCAGGCCAAGGTCGCATCCGCGAGCGTCGGCGAGACGGTGGCGCTGGGCAAGCTGGACGACGTGCTGACCGGCGACACCGTGGCGGCCGGCCGCAGCACGCCGCCGCGCCTCGTCGAGCTGGATCCGGCCGAGCCGGTGTTCTCCGTGGCGCTGAGGCCGAGAGAGCGCAAGGACGACGTAAAACTCTCCGCCGCCCTCGCCAGGCTGGCGCAGGAGGACCCGTCCCTCGGCATCGCGCAGGACCAGCAGAGCGGCGAAACCGTGCTGTCGGGCCATGGCGAGATGCACCTGCGCGTCACCGTCGAGCGGCTGGAGGGCAAGTACCAGATCCCGGTCGAGTCCTACCCGCCCTCGGTCCCCTATCGCGAGACGATCAAGAAGAGCGTGACCCAGCGCGGCCGCCACAAGAAGCAGTCCGGCGGCCACGGCCAGTTCGGCGACGTGGTGCTCGACATCAGGCCGCTGCCGCGCGGCGAGGGTTTTGTCTTCTCCGACTCGATCACCGGCGGCGTGGTGCCGCGCCAGTATTTCTCGTCGGTCGAGAACGGCGTGCGCGACACGCTGAAGGCGGGGCCGCTGGGCTTCCCGGTGGTGGACGTCGCCGTCAACCTCGCCGACGGCTCGTACCACGCGGTCGACTCCTCCGACATGGCGTTCCAGCAGGCCGCCCGCATCGGCATGAAGGAAGGCATGGCGCAATGCGCGCCGGTGCTGTTGGAGCCCATCTTCAAGGTGGAGATCTACACGCCCTCCGAGGCCACCGCGCGCGTCACCGCCGTCGTGCCGCAGCGGCGCGGCCAGATCCTCGGCTTCGACGCGCGCCCCGACTGGGACGGCTGGGACGTTGTCGAGGCGCTGATGCCGCAGGCCGAGATCGGCAATCTCATCGTCGAGCTGCGCTCGGCGACGGCGGGCGTCGCCACCTATCGCGCCCGCTTCGACCACATGGCCGAGCTCACCGGGCGCGGCGCCGAGGATGTGATGAACAAGCACGGCCGGCAGGCGGCGTAGAGCCGGCGAAACGGCGCCCGGACGTCCTGTCCGGGCGCGCTTCCCGCCTGCGCCCGGCCCTGAAAAGAAAAAAGCCGGACCACGAGGATCCGGCTGAGTTGTTGGAAGCGCCCTTTCGGGCAAAACCCCAGAGGGGAACACTCGCGGGCGCTAATGGGAGGAGGAACGCGCCCGGGAGTGATTGGGATATGAGCACTGGCCGCCCAAACTGCAAGCACCCGTTCCTGCATTGCAGCCATGCAAGAACGCATGGGTTAGGCAAATGATTGAATTTGCAGCAAAATATGGCGCGATTTTGTGCCGTGCCGCGAGATGTTTAATCTGTGAACCGAACCGCGCGGTACGCCGGAGCGCCCGAAACCGTTCTGAATGCCCGAATCGCTCGCACCTTCAGAAGGCCCAGCTTCGTGCCTTGGCGATCAGGAAGTCGCGGAAGACGTGCAGCCGCACCTGCCCCTTCATGGCGTCGGGATAGCAGAAATAGGTGTCGTAGGACGGCACCTCGGTCTCCGGCAGGAGCTGCACGAGGCCGCTGTCCTTGCCCACCGTGTAGTCGGGCAGCATGGCGATGCCGGCGCCGCGCATGACGGCGAGCTTGATCGACGGCACGTTGTTCACCTGGAGCGCCGGGATGCGCTTGGAGCCCTCCGGCCTGCCGGCGGTCTCCAGCCAGTTCAGGTCCGACAGATGCGACGGCACCTGCTCGCCGAAGGTCACGATGCGGTGCTTGTCGAGATCGGCGATCGACGCCGGCTTGCCGTGCGCGTTGACGTAGGAGGACGCCGCATAGAGGTGGAAATGCACGGTGAACAGCCGGCGCTGGATCAGGTCCGGCTGCTGCGGCTGGCGCAGCCTTATGGCGCAGTCGGCCTGGCGCATGGTCAGGTCCAGCTCCTCGTTGGCGAGAATGAGCTGGACCTGGATATCGGGATAGAGCTCGAGGAACTCGGGGATCCGCTCCGTCAGCCAGCCGGAGCCGAGGCCGACGGTGGTCGTCACCCGCAGCATGCCCGAGGGACGGTCCTTCGTCTCGGTGAGCATGAGCCGGGCGCCTTCCAGCTTCATCATCACCTCGTGGGCGGTGCGGAAGAGCATCTCGCCCTGCTCGGTCAGCACCAGCCCGCGCGCGTGCCGGTGGAAGAGCGGCACGCCGATCTCCTGCTCCAGCGCGCTGACCTGCCGCGAGATCGCCGATTGCGACAGATGCAGCGTCTCGGCCGCATGCGTGAACGAGCCCGCCTCGGCGGCCGCGTGGAACACGCGCAGCTTGTCCCAGTCCAGAGACATGGTCTTTCCCTCGTATGGCCCGCGCGGCGCCGCCCCTTGCTCGCGGGTCGATCCTGTTCCCGCGGCTACTCCGCCGCCTCGCGATGCGCTTCCTGCCCGGCCAGATACCGTTCGGCCTCCAGCGCGGCCATGCAGCCCATGCCGGCCGCCGTCACGGCCTGCCGGTAGATGTCGTCGGTCACGTCGCCGGCGGCGAACACGCCGGGAATGTCGGTGCGGGTGGAGTCCACCTCGGTCCACAGATAGCCGTTGGGCTTCTGCCTGAGCTTGCCGGCGAACAGCTCCACCGCCGGCGCATGGCCGATGGCCACGAACACGCCGTCGATCTTCAGCTCGGAGAGCGCGCCGGTGCGCGCGTCCTTCAGCCGCACGCCGGTGACGGAGGGCGGCAGCGGCGCCTTGCCCGGCTCGCCGGTGATCTCGTCCACCACCTTGTCCCACAGCACGGTCACGTTCTTTTTGGCGAACAGCCGCTGCTGGAGGATGCGCTCGGCCTTGAACTCGTTGCGGCGGTGGACCACCGTGACGTGCCGCGCGAGGTTGGAGAGGTACAGCGCCTCCTCCACCGCCGAATTGCCGCCGCCGATCACCACCACGTCCTTGCCGCGGTAGAAGAAGCCGTCGCAGGTGGCGCAGGCCGACACGCCGAAACCCTGGAACGCCTGCTCGGACGGCAGGCCCAGCCACTTCGCCTGCGCGCCCGTGGCGATGATCAGCGCGTCGGCGCTGTAGACCGTGCCGGAATCGCCCGTCGCGCGGAACGGCCGCACGGCAAGGTCGACCTCGACGATGATGTCGCTGACGATCTCGGTGCCGACATGCTCGGCCTGCTTCTGCATCTGCTCCATGAGCCACGGCCCCTGGATCGGGTCGGCGAAGCCCGGATAGTTCTCCACGTCGGTGGTGATCGTCAGCTGCCCGCCCTGCTGCATGCCGGCCACCAGCATCGGCTTCAGCATGGCGCGGGCGGCATAGATCGCCGCCGTGTAGCCGGCCGGGCCGGAACCGATGATGAGAACGGGAGCGTGGCGCGTGGTCATGAAAAGGCCCTGTCCGAAAACGTCGCGCGCCGCCCGGTCACGAACCGGGCGGCGGCGCTTCTCATGCCGATGTAATGTCGAGCCATGCGTTTTCGCAAGGCTTGCCATGCCTTTCGCACAAGGCTTTGGCAAAATGCCGGGACGCGGGCGCCTAACCGAGCTTTGCGATGATCTCCGCGCGAAGCTCGGCGGTATCGCGGACATGCGGATGCTCCGGCGACAGTGCCTCGGCCTGAATGGGCGCGAAGGCGTCGATCTCCGCCAACGCCTCTTGAAGCCGGCCGAGATTGTCGAGCACCCGCGCCCGAAGCCAGCGCGACCGGAGCATATTCGAATCAGATTCGAGCATAGTCTGCACCTGCAAGGGCAAAAAGGCGTCAATCTCCGTCAGACTCTCCTTATGTCGGCCGAGGCCGGCAAGCGCCTGCGCTCGCAGATGGCGTGCCGCGAACATGTACGGATGCGTCTCCGTCAGCGCCTCGGCCAGTAAGGGTGCAAAGGCGTCGATCTGCGACAAAGCCTCCTCAAATCGACCGAGGCGGCGTAGCGATTCCGCCCGCAGAAGGCGCGTCGCAAACAAATCAGGGTGCTTCTCCATCACTACCTCGGCCTGCAACCCCGCGAAAGAATCGATTTCCGCCAACGCGTCCTTGTTGCGCCCGAGACCATGAAGCGCCTGGACCCGCAGACCGCGTGTCCTAAACACAAGCGGATCAAGCTGCGTAGGTGCGTCGGTGTGCAGGGGTAAGAAAGCATCAATTTCCGCCATGGCCTCCTCATAGTGGCCCCTACAGTTCAGCAAACTCACCTGCAAATTGCGTGTCGCAAGCACGTCCGTATCCAGAGGAGCACCGTAGCGGCTGGCGATAAGCAGGGCACGGCGGTTAAGGCGATCCGCAATTTCATAGCGGCCCCGATCGAGATTCTCTCCGGTCAGCGCATTGATCTGCCGGATCGCGGCTAGGCCGTCCTCGCCGGACGGGAAGGCCGCGTGCAGGTCGTCCCAGCCGGACACGGCCTCGCCGCCGCCGTCCTCCTCCGGCGCGGCAATCAGGTCCAGTTCATCGAGCACGGCCTCCCGCCCGGCCGAGGCGCCGCCATGCAGCACCGCCAGCCGGCCGAAGCGGCGGGCTTCCGCGAAGTGCTCCCCGCCGAAATCGTAAGCCACCGACAGATGATATCCCGCCAGTTCGTCCGCCGCCGCGGCCAGATGCGGCCCCGCGTCGAGAAAGCCGTCGCGCAGCCGGCCGAGCGCCCGCTCCTCGTTTCCGTCTTCGCGCTCCTTCGCCGCGCCGGCCATCCAGTTCTCCGGCAGCTTTTCAAGCTCGGCGGCGATCTCCGTGTCGAGCTTGTGCTGCAAGGCGTTGTGCTTGCGGATCCAGCGTTCCTTCGCCTCCGTTTCCTCGGCCAGCTCGACGCTCAGGTTTTTGTTGCGGCCGCGAAAATAGTGCCAGAAGAACAGGGGAATGCCGACCACGGTGCCGATATAGGGCAGCAGCGCGAAAACCTTGTCGATCAGGCTGAGATCGTCGCGGAACGAAAAATAGACCTGCAGGAAGAAGTCCGACAGATTCTGCAATGGAAGCCCGCCCCGAAACGGAAACCTGCGCCGGCGGCGGCAAGGACTTGTCCTGCCGCCGCAAGCGACAATAAAGGGCGATGGCGCCCTGACAAGGTCCGGCATGGCGTCCGCGGTGCCGGTGCGCTTTGCCCCGCGCATGCATTGGCCTCCTGCCTTTCATTGGCCTAATGTCGGCGCGCCTGCGCAAGATTCGTGCGCGAGGGAGATTTCATGCCGCAGACGAGCGAACTCGACGCGATCGACTGGAAGATCCTGCGGGAGCTCCAGCGGGACGGCCGCATGACCAATGTCGAACTGTCCCGCCGCGTCGGCATCTCGGCCCCGCCCTGCCTGCGCCGCGTCAAGAAGCTGGAGCGCGACGGGGTCATCCGCGGCTACCGTGCGCTGCTCAACGCGGCGATGCTCGGCAAGGACGTCGTTGCCTTCTGCCAGATCGGCCTGCACCGGCAGGCCGAGGCCGACCTCAAGGCGTTCGCCGAGAAGACGCGCGGCTGGCCCATCGTGCGCAGCGCCTGGATGGTCTCGGGCGACAGCGACTTCCTGCTCCACTGCGTGGCGAGCGACCTCGCCACCTTCCAGAGCTTCGTGATCGAGCAGCTCACTTCGGCGCCGAACGTCGACACGGTGCGCACCGCGCTGACCATCCGGCAGGTGAAGGACGAAGGCGTGGTCGCGATCGGCGAGTGAGCGGGCAGGCTAGGCTGTGGTGACAATTTAGTTTTCTGGGATTCCCGCGGTCCTGCAAATCAG
>CAZVTK010000105.1:0-16601 GCA_964629765.1 uncultured Mesorhizobium sp. | reverse complement strand
GGCCGACGACCTGGAGGCGGTGACCAAGTCGGAGGTCATCAAATATTCGGCCTCCGGCTTCCGCGACTTCACGCGCCTCGCCGCGTCCGACCCGACCATGTGGCGCGACGTGTGCCTGCACAACCGCGACGCGATCCTGGAGATGCTGGCCCGCTTCTCGGAGGACCTCGCCTTCCTCCAGCGGGCGATCCGCTGGGGCGAGGGCGACAAGCTGTTCGACATGTTCACCCGCACGCGCGCCGTCCGCCGCTCGATCATCGAGGCCGGTCAGGAGATCGACGCGCCGGACTTCGGCCGCCACGGGGCGGCGCAGCCGGAAAAGGGCTGATCCCTACAGCGGCGGGATGAAGCCGATCGGCAGGAAGCCGAGCGAGATCGCGCCGTCGACGACGGTCAGCGGCAGGCTCGGCCGCTCGCCCATCGCCGTCAGGCCCGCCGCAACCGTGGCGATCTGCCCCGCGGCGGCGGGAAAGGCGCGCGACAGCACCGCGCTGGCGGCAGCGACGTTCTCCACCGTGAGGTTGAGCTCGGCGTCGAGCAGCCGGTCCTCGCCGATGCTCGCCGTTCCGGTGGCGGTGAGGCGGGCGCCGTCGGGCCCGGCGATGTCCACCGCGCGCACCGTGAAGCGCTGCCCGGCCCGCCCGCGCCCGAGCTGCGCCACGCCGTCCAGCCAGACGAGGTCGACCACGCCGGTCAGCGGCGCCATCTCGCCGCCGGTGAGCACGGCGCCCGTGGCCAGCGCCCGGAAGCGTAGCGCGAGGTCCACGTCCCGGCCCGCCGGGCGCATGTGGAGCTGGAGGTCGTCGGCCGTCAGCAGCACCGGACTGCCGGCGATGTCGGCCGTCACGGAAACGCCCGCCATCTCGGTCGAGACGATTTCCGGCAGCGGCCTCGCCAGCCTTGCGCTGGCGCGGGCCGTCTCGAAGCCGATGTCAAAGGGCACGTAGCCGGCAAAGATCAACCGCGCCGGGCCGTCGGCCTCGGCGACCACCTTGAACGGATTGTAGATTTGCGCGGCCGAGCGCAGCGCGCCCGCCTCGACCGACAGGCCGCGGTCGCCATAGGCGATGCGGTCGCAGAACAGGCCGATGCGGAACGGAAAACCGTGCGCTTGCGGGTTCTCGCATGCGAGGCTGAGCCCGCCGGGCAGGTCGCCGGTGCGCGCGCGCACCTCCTCGACCAGCCGCCCGGCCGCCCAGTACCAGCCGCCCGTATAGGCGACCAGCACGAAGAGGATGAGGACCGTCAGCCAGAAGAAGCGGCGTGCCATGGGGGCTCCGTTGCATGCGGTGCGCGGGCCTTAGCCGCCTTGACCTTTGCCCGCGCCGGCGGCACACCACCGCCCGCACCACAGGCGGCGGCACGATATGGACGATTTTTGGGTGTTCGGCTACGGGTCGCTGATGTGGCGGCCGGGCTTTGCCCATGTCGAGACGCGGCGCGCCCGCCTCGCCGGCTATCGCCGCGCGCTCTGCATCCACTCCCATGTCCATCGCGGCACCGCCGAGCGGCCGGGCCTCGTGCTCGGGCTCGACCGCGGCGGCTCCTGCATCGGCCTCGCCTTCCGCGTGCCCGGTTCGCTGCATAAAGAGGTCGTCGCCTATCTGCGCGAGCGCGAGCTGGTCACCAACGTCTATCTGGAACGGACGCTGCACGCGGTGCTGGAGGACGGCGGCGCCGTGCCGGTGCTGGGCTATGTGGTCGACCGCGGCCATCACCAATATGCCGGCCGCCTCGATGTCGAGGCCGCGGCGAGGCAGGTGCGCGGCGCGGTCGGCGTGTCGGGCCGCAACGAGGACTATGTGCTCAACACGCTCGAGCACCTGCGCGCGCTCGGCATCCGCGACCGCTGGCTGGAAGACGTGGCCGCGAGGCTCTGACGGCTGCGCCCCACGGCGGGGGAGGCGAGGGGGCGGTCCGCCTCACCCCGCCTTTGTTACCCCCGCCTTGACCGCCTTCAGCTCGGCCAGACGCTTGCGCGCCGTCTCGGGCAGCGGCGGGCAGTCGGGCGCCGCCGCCGTTTCGATGAGGATCGCGTCGCAGGCGGTCTCGGTCTCGGCGATCAGGCGCTGCATGAACGCCTCCTTGCCCAGCCCCGGCGGGATCGGCGGCAGGAACCGTGCGTGGATCGTGCCGGGATGGCGCAGGAACTTGCGCCGCGGCCAGAACAGCCCGGCCTGGTGCGCCACCGGCACCACGGGCAGGCCGAGCTCGGAATAGATCTCGGCGATGCCCCATTTGTAGGCCGGCTCCGCGCCGGGCGGCCGCCGCGTGCCCTCGGGATAGATGATGAGCTGGCGCTTGTCGGCCATCGCGACCCGCGTCAGCGCGATGGCCTCGCGCAGCGCCTTGCCCTTCTTGCCCCGGTCGACGGGGATCAGCCGCTGCTTGGCCATGTACCAGCCGAATACCGGGATCCAGAACAGCTCGCGCTTCAGGATGAACAGCGCATCGGGAATGTAGGGGAAGAAGGCCAGCACGTCCCAGAAGGACTGGTGCTTGGGCGCGAGGATGAACGAGCCCTCCGGCAGGTTCTCGGCGCCCGTGATGTCGACCCTCGTGCCGACCGTCAGCCGCATCAGCCAAAGCGACGAGCGGGCCCAGAACTTGGGCACGAACCAGGCCTTCTTGCGCGGCGCGAGAAAATAGAACGGCGTCCAGAATATCATCTGCACGATGGTGCCGAGATAGAAGAGGACGTTGAAGACGACGGAGCGCAGGACGAGCATGGGGACCGGGGCGGTTTATGGCTGCCGCGCTCCTAACACAGGCGCGCCGGCCGCGCCTAGATCGGCTTGGACGCCCCGCCTCAGCCCGCCGCGGCGGTGGCGACGTCCGGCCGGCGCTCGGGCCCGTCGAGGAGATCGCGCGCCATGGCGGCGAGGAACTTCGCATATTCGGTGAACAGCACCCGCAGCGCGTCGGGGTTGAGCAGCCACTCGCCGCGGTCGATGCGGGTGTTCACCACCGGATAGGGCAGGATGTCGGAGCCGGCGCCGAAGCGGCGCATCTCCAAGAGCGAGCGCGGCATGTGGTAGTTGTTGGTGACGAGGATGACGCTGCCATAGGCGTTGGCGCTCATCCACTTGGCGCTTTCCATGGCGTTGCCGACCGTGTCGGCGGCCACATGGTCGATGTCGACGCAGCAGGCGAACAGGGTCTCGTCCACGCCGCTCACGCGCTGGATGTCCTCCGGCGAGGTGGCGGGGTTGACGCCCGAGATCAGCAGGCGCTTGCCCTTGCCCGATTTCAGCAGGTCCACCGCCGCGTCGATGCGAGCCTGCCCGCCGGTGAGCACGATGATGGCGTCGGCCTCGCGCTGCTGCTCCGGCGCTGCGAGCCGCCCGATATGGCTGGAAAAGGCGCCGAAGCCGAGCAGGAAGACCAGCAGCGCGACGCCCAAGGTCCAGAACGCGACGCGCAAGGGCCGCCGCGCGCTGGTCCGCGGCCGGTCCTCGGCGCTGGCGACGCTGGCTTCCGGTCCCTTCATTCGAAGTCTGCTAGCATGCGATTGAGGCGCCCCCTCGGCATTTTTCGTATCAGGCGCCAAATTTGCTTACAATTCGATTCGTTGCGTGATCGCTCATGCGTCGCTCTGGCGCACTTCGAGGTCGCTGAGGAACGCCACCACGGTCACATGCGTCGTCACGGCGGTGAGAAAGGCGACGGCGAGCACCACCAGCGCCACACCGACATAGCCGCTTGTCCCGATGGCGAAGGTGCCGAACAGGGCGGTCGCCTGGTCGGCCTCGGGCGTCGCGACGTTGCGGCTCGACCAGAAGGAGAAGCCGGCGAAGACCAGCATGGCGAGCGCGCCGCCGGCCACGGCCCCCTTCAGCCCGGTGACGAGGAAGTGGCGGCGGAACTGGGTGGCGATGAAGCCAGCCTCCGCGCCGACGAAATGCAGCACCTCGATGATATGGCCGTTGCCGGCCATGGCGCCGCGCGTGGCGAAGATGACGGTGAGCACCGTGGCCGACAGCATGAGCGCCAGGATGCCGATGCCGATGGCCACAGTGGTCCGCGCCATGGCGACGAGCCGGTCGACCCAGGTGCGGTGGTCGTCCAGCGAGGCAGCCGGCACGGCTTCCTTCACCGCCGCCCGCATGGCGGGGAAATCCGGCGGCGCGGCCGGGTCGATGGTGACGGTGACGAGGCGCGGCACCGGCAGCTCGTCCATGTCGAGCCCGGCGCCGAGCCACGGCTCCAGCAGGCGCGCCGTCGCCGCCCGGTCGACGACGGTCGTGCCGCGCACGCCGGCAAAGCCGCGCGCCACCTCCGCCGCCCGCGCCAGCGCGGCCTCCATGTCGAGCCCTTCGGCCGGCCGGATCTGGATCGTCGCCTCGCGCGCGATCTGCGTCTGCCAGGCGGAAGCCGCGTCGCGCACCAGCGTCACCCCGCCGAGCGCGAGGCACGAGAGGAAGGTCATGATGGCGATGACAAGCACCAGCGCCGAGCCCGCGACGTTCTGCGGCGGCACGATGGGCGCGGCCTTGCGGTGGCCGCGCCGCGCCGCGGCGATCGGCGCGCGGGCCGGAACCGGCGGCTCCTTGCCGGCTTTCCCGGCAGCGGCTGCGTCGGCCTCAGTCATAGATGTCGAGCCTGCCGGCTGCGAGCACCATGCGCCGCGCTTCCACCTGCTCCATCAGTTGCAGATCGTGCGTGGCGATGACGACTGCGGTGCCGAGCCGGTTCAATTCGAGGAAGAGGCGCAGCAGCCGGCGCGCCAGCGTCGGGTCGACATTGCCGGTCGGTTCGTCGGCCAGCAGCACCTGCGGCTGCTCGATCAGCGCGCGGGCGATGGCGGCGCGCTGCTTCTCGCCGCCCGACAGCACCGGCGGCAGCACGTGCATGCGATCGCCGAGGCCCACCCATTTGAGCAGCTCCACCACGTCCGAGCGATAGCTGCCCTCCTCGCGCCCGCGCACGCGCAGCGGCAGCGCGACGTTCTCGTAGGTGGTCATGTGGTCGAGCAGGCGGAAATCCTGGAACACGATGCCGATGCGCCGGCGCAGCAGCGGCAGCTCGCGCCTTGTGATGCGCGAGCGGTCCTTGCCGAACATGGTGATCAGCCCGCGCGTCGGCCTCAGCGACATGAACAGGAGCCGCAGCAGCGAGGTCTTGCCGGCGCCGGAAGGGCCGCTCAGGAACTGGAACGAGCGCTCGGGGATCGTGAACGACACGTCGCGCAGGATCTCCGGCCCCATGCCGTAGCGCAGGCCGACATTCTCGAACCGGATCAAGTCGTTGTTCCCGGCAAATCCCGGCACCCTGTCGTCCCCGCCGATGCACACTCGGTTTTCGTGGTTAACGGGCGATTAAGGCGCCGCTGCGAGACTGGCGCACGACGCGAAACCTTAACCATTGCGGACATACTCATGCCGTTCACTTCATGCCGAAGCGGCGGCGAAAGGGCAACATGAACGACGAGCGCATGGCGCGTCCGGTTTCGGGCGAAATCATGTCCGACGGCCCGCACGCGGCGCCGCAGCGCCCGCTCGCGCCTGGCCGCGAGACAACCGGCGACGTGATCGATGCCGAATACGAGACGCTGGCGCGCGACGGGCCATCGGCCCCGTCGGCCCCTCCGCCGCAGGCTGGCCCTGCGCAGAATCCCGCACGCGGCCCCGCACGTGGAATGGACATATTGAAGCAGGAGGCCGCGCCCGCCCCGCGCCGCGGCGGCCCCGCCTTCTGGGTCTTCGGCCTCGCGCTCGTCGCGGCGGCCTTCTGGGTATCCGGCGGGCACGCGCTGGTGTCGCGGCCGCCGGCCGCGCCCGGGACGGCCGCGCCCGCAGCCGCCGATCCGCGCGAGGCGCTGCGCATCGTCGGCGTCACCAGCCGCATGGAGCGCAACAGCCAGGGCAGATCCTTCGTGCTGGTCGACGGCGAGGTCGTGAACGGCGGCGACAAGGCGGTGGCGCTGCCGCCGCTCGCCATCGCCGTGACCGACGGCGCCGGGCGCAGCACGCGCTACCTGCTGTCCACCGGCGACAGACGGCTCGCACCCGCCGCGCGCTTTCCCTTCTCCAGCCGTCTGGAGGCGCCGGCCGACGGCGTCGGCACCGTGACGGTCGACTTCTCCAGCGAGGACATCTGATGCCGGTCGTGCGTGGCAAGGATATCGAGGTTCTGTTCAGCGCCTCCGCCATCGCGCGGCGCAACCTCGAACTGGCCAAGGACATCGCGGCGCGCGACTATCGCGACCTCTTGGTGATCTCGATCCTCAAGGGCTCGTTCGTCTTCGCCGCTGACCTGATCCGCGCCATGCACGACACCGGCCTGTCGCCGGAGGTCGAGTTCATCTTCATCTCCAGCTACGGCGTCGGCACGACCAGCGGCGAGGTGAGGGTGCTGCGCGACATCGACAACGAGGTGTCGAACCGCGACGTGCTGCTGATCGACGACATCCTCGAATCCGGCAAGACGCTGAAATACACGCGCGAGCTGATGCTGTCGCGCGGCGCGCGCTCGGTCTCGATCGCGGTCCTGCTGGACAAGACCAGCAAGCGCCAGACCGACATGGAGGCCGATTTCGTCGGCTTCGAGTGTCCGGACTATTTCGTCGTCGGCTACGGCATGGACGTGGCCCACGCCTTTCGCGAGCTGCCCTTCGTCGGCATCGTCAGGGGCGACGCATAGCATGGTCTGAGGAGCGACGGCGGGAGCGGGGAGGCTCCGGGCGATGAAAGCCGAAACCGGAGATTTCTGTTTCGCGGGGTGGGGTGAGATGGGTCGTATCCTGATCGTGGAGGACGACGATTCGGTGCGCACGTTCTCGGCGCGTGCGCTGGCCGCCGACGGGCATGCCGTCGATACCGCCGCCGACGGCGAGGAGGGCCTTGCCCTCATCCGCACGGCCGGCGGCGCCTACGACCTCGTCCTCTCCGACATCCGCATGCCGGTGATGGACGGCATCGAGATGGCGCGCAGCGTGGCCGCCGCCTTCCCGCACCAGCGCATCCTGCTGATGACCGGCTATGCCGAGCAACGCGAGCGCGCCGCCGAGCTGGAAGGCATCGTGGTCGGCGTCGTGTCCAAGCCGTTCACGCTGGCGGAGATCCGGGCGCAGGTGGCGAAGGCGCTGCGGTAGCCGGGCACGTTGGAGACTTGCCAAAGATCAGCCGCGAATTCGCTCCGGCGAGGCAGATGGCGCTGTGGAGCGAGAACCGGAGCGGAGCGTACTTTCGTACGTGAGCACCGGAAGCGCAGCGAGCCGCGCCAGGTGACCGCCGGAGTAGAATTCGCGGCGATCTTTCAACGCATCTGCAACAACCGCTCCAGATAGTCGCGCTCCAGCTCGGGCGAGAGCGCGTTGCCGAGCCGCTTGCGGATCGCGTCGAGGATCTGGCGCGCGCGCTGCGTGTCGATCTCGTCGGGCACCTGCACCGAATTGCCGAAATCCGGGCCGGTGGTGGCGCGCGGGCGGCCGAGGGGGTCGCGGTCGGAAGCCTGCCGGCGCCCGCCCTCGCCGGTCTGGCCCTGTTCGCCCGGCTGCTGGCCCTGCATGGCCTGCATCTGGTTCATCATGTCCTGCGCGCCCCGGCGCAGCGCTTCCAGCGCCTGGCCTTGCTGGCCGACCGCCTCCTCGCCCTGCCCCTGGCCGAGAGACTGTTCGGCGTCGCCCATCGCCTCGCCCGCGTCGCCGAAGCCTTCGCCCGGCTCGATGCCCATGCCGCGCAGGGCCTCCATCAGCGATTGCAGATCCTGCTGGAGCTGCCCCTGTCCTTCCTGGAGCTGGCGCAGCGCCTCGGCGAACTCCTCCGGCGACATCTGGCCGCCCTGCCCCTGCTGGCCCTGACCTTCCTGGCCCTGCCCCGGCTGCTGTCCGCGCTGGCCCTGCTGGCCGCGCTGCTGCGAGCGGTCGCGCCCGCGCTGCTGCTGGCCGCGCTGCATCTGGTCCATCTGGAACGTCTCGTTCATCAGCTCCTGCTGGCGCCGCATCAGCTCGCCCAGCCGGTCCATCTGCTGGCGCATCTCGCCCTGCTGCCCGCCTTCGCCCGCCTGCTGCTGCTGGCCCATGCGCAGATTGTTCATCATGTCCTGGAGCTGCGACAGAAGCTGCTGCGCCTGGTCGCGCGCGCCGGACTTGGCCATCTGCTCGATCTGGTCGAGCATGCGGTCGAGGTCGCTCTGGCGCATCTCCTGGCCGTTCTGCGGCATGTTCTGCTGCTGCGCGAAGTTCGGATCGCGCATGGCGCGCTCGGCGAATTCGCGCAGGAACTCGTTCATCGCCTCGCGCAGCTCCGCCATCAGGCGGTCGATCTCCTCGTCGCTGGCGCCGTTCTCCAGCGCGTCGCGCAGCGCCTCCTGCGCCTGCCGCATGCGCCGCTCGGCGGCCGACAACGCGCCGTCCTCGATGGCGAGCGCGATCTCCCACAGATAGTCGACCACCTCGCGTAGCTGCTCATCCCCGGCGGCGACGAACAGGCGCGTGCGCGCGGCGCGGATGCCGAGATAATGGCTGGCGACGGGGATCGTCTCCTCCGGCCGCATCGTGATGGCGTCCATCAGCCGCAGCACGCGGGGCCGGCTGTTGGCGTCGAGCGCCAGCATGCGCCGCTGCTCGACCAGCGCCCGGGCGAGCGGGTTGGAGAACGGCCGCTGCGGCAGCACCAGCGGCTTCGCCTCGCTGCGCCCCTCCTGCCCGGCGGCGTCCTTCACCGACAGGCGCAGCGTCACCGCGCTGCCGGCCCATGGATGCTCGGTCAGGTCGCGCACGGTGCGGGCGGCGATGCCGCCCCGCCGCGGCAGCGACAGCGGCATCTCGGGCGCGGCATAGAGCGGATGCGCGCCCGGCGCGTCGGCCTGCTCCTGCGCGAACAGCGCCTTGCCCTCGACCGCGCCGTAATCGTCCTCGACCTCGTAGAGCAGCTCCAGCGTCCCGTTGACCGCGCGCTTGGGGTCCTCGGTCAGCCGCACGACCGGCGGCGCGTCGCGCACCACCTCGAAGGTCCAGCTTCGCAGCGTCTCCTCGCTCGCCATCAGCGACAGCACGCCGTCGCGCTGCAACGTGCCGGCGAACTGGCGCGCCGCGCCCGGCTGCGCCGTTTCGGCCTCCTGCGCCCCGCCTTCCGGCGCGATCGCGCTGGTGCCGGCGGCATCCATGAAGACCAGCGCCTCGTCCGCCGTGCCGCCGGTGATGCGCAGCGCAAAATCGCTGCCCTGCGGCACGCTGAACAGCGTCCGCCCCGCATTGGCGTCGGAGGTGAGGAACAGCGGCGCCCGGCCGGTATAGGGAGGCGGCGTGACCCAGGCGTCGATGCGCGCCGGCACCGGCGGCTCGCCTGGCTTGCTGCGGAACAGGTCGAGCGGCGATCCGCCATAGGGACCGCCGGAGAAGGCGAAGGCGACGACCAGCAGCAGCGCCACCGCGGCGCGCAGGCCCCACGGGTCGCGCTCGGGAATGTCGGTGCGCGGCAAATCGGCATCCACCGCGCCGAGCCGCGCCGCCATGCGGCGCTGGTGCTCGCGCCAGAGCGCGTCGGCGAACTGCGACGCCTCTCCCGACAGCCGGTCGCCCTGTGTCGAGATCGGCGCGTGCTCGAGCGCGTTGTGGCGCTCGATGCGGCGGTCGATCTCGGCCGCCTGCGGCCGGCGGTAGCGCCGCAGTGGCCACAGGGCCGCGACGAAGGCCATGAGGAACAGCGCGCCCGCCGCATGGCGCGGCCAGTCCGGCAGCAGGCGCAGCAGGCCGAGCCACGCGACGGCGAGGAACAGCCCCAGCACCAGCAGCGACGGCAGGAGCAGCGGCCACAGCCGCTCGACGACCATGGCCGCGCGGGTGGCCGCGCGGGTGCTCATCAGGCGGGGAAGCCTGACGGCCGGCTGCGTGGACCTGTTCGCTGCGGCGGGCTTTTGCGCCATCGACCTTCCGTCATTTCGAGTCGCGGCCATGCACCCCACCATGCCGCATACGACGGAAGATTAGCAGCAAACGCGGCGAAGGCGAGGCGCGAACGCAAACGTGATCGGATGTATGAGGCCCCCCTCACCCGCTCGCTGCGCTCGCGTCCTCTCCCCGAGGGGAGAGGGGGCCGTCCGCAACGCCGGCGACCTCTTCTCCCCGCCGGGGAGAAGGTGGCCGCGAAGCAGCCGGATGAGGGGGCATTCGGCCCCTACAGCCAGTCCGGCACCGAATCGAGGCCGATCAGCTCCTCATAGGTCGGACGCCGCCGCACGACGTGGAAGCGGTCGCCGTTGACCAGTACTTCCGGCACCAGCAGGCGTGAATTGTAGGTGCCGGCCTGCACCGCGCCATAGGCGCCGGCGGTGGCGACGTAGATCAGGTCGCCGGGCTTCAGCCGCGGCAGGTCGCGGTCGTGGCCGAGATAGTCGCCGGTCTCGCACACCGGCCCGACCACGTCGACGGTCAGCCGCGGGCCGCTCTCGGCGCCGTAGCGCACCGGCCTGATGTCGTGCCAGGCGTCGTAGAGCGTCGGCCGGATCAGGTCGTTCATCGCCGCGTCGACGATGAGGAAGTTCTTGGCGTCGCCTTCCTTCACATAGATCACCTCGGCGACCAGTATGCCGGCGTTTCCGGCGATCAGGCGGCCCGGCTCGAAGATGACCTTGACGCCGAGCTGCTCGACGCGGCGGCGCACCACCTGCGCATAGGCGTCCGGCAGCGGCGGCGGATCGTTGTCCTGCCGGTAGGGGATGCCGAGCCCGCCGCCGAGGTCGACATGCTCGATGTGGTGGCCGTCCTCGCGCAGCGTGCCGACCAGCTCGGTGAGCAGCGCGAAGGCGTCGTCGAAAGGTTGCAGCTCGGTGATCTGGCTGCCGATATGCATGTCGATGCCGGTCACCGCGATGCCGGGCAGCTCGGCCGCGCGCCTGTAGGCCGCCCGCGCCCGCTGCCATGCGATGCCGAACTTGTTCTCGGCCTTGCCGGTCGAGATCTTCCTGTGCGTCTTGGCGTCGACGTCGGGGTTGATGCGCAGCGACACGCGCGCCGTGCGCCCCGCCGCAACCGCGCGCTGCGACAGCAGCTCCAGCTCCGGCTCGGACTCGACGTTGAAGCACAGGATGCCGGCCGCCAGCGCCAGATCCATCTCGCGCGCGCTCTTGCCGACGCCCGAGAACATGATGCGCTCGCCCGGTATGCCGGCAGCCAGCGCCCGGCGCAGCTCGCCCTCCGACACCACGTCGGCGCCGGCGCCCAGCGCGGCGAGCGTCTTCAGCACCGCCTGGTTGGAATTGGCCTTCATGGCGTAGCAGACCAGCGCGTCGAGCCCGGCGAAGGCGTCGCGGAAGACCCGGTAGTGCCGCGTCAGCGTCGCGGTGGAGTAGACGTAGAAGGGCGTGCCGACTTGCGCCGCGATCTCCGGCACCGGCACGTCCTCGGCGTGCAGCACGCCGTCGCGATAGTCGAAATGGTTCACGGTGTGGACCCTAGATGAGGCCGTCGAGGATGAACTTGCGGTCGGGCGGAGGCGGCGTCGGCTCGGGCGGCAGCGGCTCGCCCTTTTCCGCGGCCTCGCGGCGCGCCTCGACGCCGGCCTGATAGGGCGTGTCGAGGTCGCCGCGCCGGCCGCAGGCCGCCAGCGTCACGAGAAGCGAGGCGGCAACGCCCCCCAACACCGCCCTGCGCGCGACATCCGCCATTCCCTGCTCCAGACTTCAGGGCGCGACTAATAGCCGAGTTTGCCGGCGCGCGCATCCCGCGCCAGCCGCTTCTTCCAGTGGCGCACCTGCGCGCGCACCTGCGCCGGCGCCGTGCCGCCGAAGGAATTGCGGCTGTTGACGGACGCGTCCACCGACAGGACGCCGTAGACGCCGTCGGTGATGGCCGGGTCGATCGCCTTCAATTCGTCGAGGGGCAGCTTCGCCAGCGTGGTCTTCTTCTCTTCGGCCAGCGCCACGGCGCGGCCGGTGACGTGGTGCGCCTCACGGAAGGGCAGGCCCGCCTCGCGCACCAGCCAGTCGGCGAGGTCGGTGGCCGTCGAATGGCCGGCGCCGGCCGCGCGCTTCATCGCCGCCTTGTCGACGCTCATGTCGGACACCATGCCGGCCATGGCCGCCAGCATCAGCTCCAGCGTCTCCGCGGCGTCGAACACGGCCTCCTTGTCCTCCTGCATGTCCTTGGAATAGGCGAGCGGCAGCCCCTTCATCACGGTCAGCAGCGCGATCAGGTGGCCGTTGAGCCGCCCGGTCTTGGCGCGCACCAGCTCGGCCGCGTCGGGATTCTTCTTCTGCGGCATGATCGACGAGCCGGTCGAGAAAGAGTCCGACAGCTTCACGAAGCCGAATTGCGGCGTCGACCAGATGACGATTTCCTCGGCCATGCGCGACAGGTGCACGCCGCAGATCGAGGCCACGGACAGGAATTCCAGCGCGAAGTCGCGGTCCGACACGCTGTCGATCGAGTTGCGCGTCGGCTCGCGGAAGCCGAGCGCGGCGGCGGTCATATGCCGGTCGACCGGATAGCCGGTGCCAGCGAGCGCCGCCGCGCCCAGCGGGCTCTCGTCCAGCCGCTCGGCGGCGTCGCGCACCCGCGACAGGTCGCGGGCGAACATCTCGACATAGGCCATGAGGTGGTGGCCGAAGGTCACCGGCTGCGCCGCTTGCAGATGGGTGAAGCCCGGCATGACGCTGGCCGCATGCTCGGCGGCGCGATCGAGCAGCGCCTCGATCAGCCCGACCAGCGCGCGCGCCGTGCGGGCGAACTCGTGCTTGACCCAGAGGCGAAAATCGACGGCGACCTGATCGTTGCGCGAGCGCGCGGTGTGGAGCCGGCCGGCGGCGGGGCCGATCAGCTCGGCCAGCCGCGACTCCACGTTCATGTGGATGTCCTCCAGCCTCGTGGAGAACTCGAACCGGCCCGCCTCGATCTCTGACAGGATCGTGTTCAGCCCGCGAGCGATCTCCTCTTGGTCCTTAACCGAAATGATGCCTTTTTCGGCAAGCATGGCTGAATGGGCGAGGGAGCCTTCGATGTCCTGCCGGTAGAGCTTCCGGTCGAAGCCGATCGACGCATTGATGGCTTCCATGATGGCCGCGGGACCTGTGGCGAAACGTCCGCCCCACATCCGGTTGCTGGTCTTCTCGTCGCTCATGCTGCACTTCGGGCGTGCCGCCCGCCTTGGAGAAATGAAGGTCGATGAAACTGCCGAAGCTGTCCGCGAAGATGATCGTCGCGCTTGCCGCGGTCGCGGGCGTGGCCGCCGGCGCGGCTGCGGTATACGTGACCTTCGGCGGGTCTGACAATCCGGGTCCGGACGCGCGCGCGCTGGCCGACGCGCAATGCGTTGCGAAGAACCAGATGGCGGCGGCCTCGGGCGGCGGCCACACGGCCTCCGACGCGCCCGCGCCGAAGCCGGTGACGCTGATGTCGCTGGTCGCCGAGGCCGCGCACGGCGAGGTGGCCGGCATGCTGCCGCCGGGCCGGCCGCAATCGGTGGCCGATCTCGGCTTCAAGGGCGCCGACGGCCAGCCGCTGACGCTGGGCGATTTCGCCGGGAAAATCACGCTGGTCAATCTGTGGGCCACCTGGTGCGCCCCCTGCCGCGCCGAAATGCCGGCGCTCGACGCGCTCCAGCGGGCCAAAGGCGGAGCCGACTTCGAGGTGGTCGCCGTCAATGTCGAGGGCGGCGACGACACCAAGCCGAAGAAATTCCTCGGCGAAACCGGCGTCGCCGATCTCGGCTACTATCGCGACAACACGCTCGGCATGTTCAACGAGATGAAGAAGCGCAACCTCGCCTTCGGCCTTCCCGTCACCTTGCTGGTCGACCGCGAGGGTTGCCTGCTCGCCAACATGAACGGCCCCGCCGAATGGGCGAGCCCCGACGCGTTCCGCATGATCGACGTGGCGATCGCCGGCCTGCCCGCGCCGAAGCCGGAAGGCGAGGAGCCGCAGCCGCACCAGCCGGAGGCCACCGGCAGCACCGGAAAGGCCGAACATTAGCCGCAGGCGCGCCAAACTGCCGCCCTTCCTTGGCGTCAGCCTGCGCTGATGGGCTTGGGCACAACGTTGATGCGGGCGGTGATCGCCGCTTTGATTCTCATTCAGACGGCGCGCGCTGCGGAAGTGGATACATCTCTCGCCGAGGCGCTTTTCGATGCTGCGCTCGCCAACCGTGTGGACGTAGCAAGAAGCCTGCTCGACAGCGGCGTTCCGGTCGACGGCCGCGATGCGCTCGGCAACACGGCGCTGCTCCATGCGGCGGTGTCCGGTCATGTCGAGATGGCGGCGCTGCTGGTCGAACGCGGCGCCGATGCCGCGGCGAAGAACCGGGACGGCGACGGTGCCGCAGCACTGATGGCGCAGGCGATCCGGGTGCGGGTCTGTCTTGCGCAGCGCCGCGATTCGATGCGCTCGTACCACCCGACGCATGATCTTCGCCGCATGACGGCGGATCTCGCGGGCCGCTACGGGGCCGTGGCCGCCGTCCTCGGCATCGACGCGCCGTCAGGCCCGCAGATGATTATGGCCGCAGAAGGGAATTGCAGCGTATGAGGAAAGCACCGCTTCTGGCGCTGGCTGCCGCATGGTTGGCCGTTTCTTTGTCCAATTCCGCGTCTCTGGCCGGCGAACGCGAGATGCTCGCGGCGCTGGCCGTCGGGGACGTCGACGCCATGCGGACCGAGCTGGAGGCGGGCGCCGATCCCGACGGGGCGCACGGAACGCCGCTGCCGATGGCGACCTGGCTGCCGGTCTACCGCGCCGCCGAAGCGGGACGCGCGGACGCGCTCGCCCTGCTGGTCGAGTTCGGCGCCGACATCGACATGCGCGACCGCAACGGCGACCGGCCGCTGGACTGGGCGTCCCGCTACGGCGAGCTGGAGGTCGTGCGCCTGCTGGTCGGCGCGGGCTCGACGCCCGATCCGCGCGAGGCCGGCAACGATGTCAACGTGCCGCTGGCCGAGGCGGCCGACGGCGGCCATGTCGATGTCGCGCATTTCCTGCTCGACGCCGGCGCCGACCCCGACCGCGCCAACCGTTTCGACGCGACGGCGCTCTATCAGGCGGCGAAGCTTAAGGACACCGCGCTTGCCGCCCGGCTGATCGCCATGGGCGCCGATGTCGCGTTCCGGCGCGACATGACCTTCGAAACCCCGCTCCACAACGCGGCCGCGCGGTCGACGCCCGAGATGGTGCGCCTGCTGATCGAGGCCGGCGCGCCGCTGGACGCGCGCGACTGGGACGGCGAGACGCCGCTCTTCCAGGCGGCCCTGCTCGGCCGGCACGAGATCGTCGCGATTCTGGTGGAGGCCGGCGCAGCGGTCGACATCCCCGACGAGCGCGGCCGCTCGCCGCTGGTCGCTGCGCTGAGCAACAGGCCCAAGCCGGACTACGCCCGTCAGGAGCTCGACGACCCCTTCGTTTCGACGCGCAGCCTCATCCTCGCGCAGAAGGGCTGGCCGCGGGACCGCGACGTCGACGCGCTCGCGCGGCTGCTCGCCCCGCGCACGCAGGATCTCGACACCGCGCTGGCCGAAGCCGTGTGGGGCGGCTGGGAGGAGGCTGCCCGCATCCTCGTTGCCCGCGGCGCGCTCGTCCACGGCCGCACGCTGGACGGCCGGGCCACGCTTGCCGGCTCGTTCTTCTATCCCGGCCTTTCCATGTTCGAGCTGCTGTTCGCCGCCAACAAGGATCTGGGCATCGCCGGCAACGAGGCCTTCGTCGCGGCGGCCGCGGCCGGCCGCATGGACATTCCCCGGGCGATCCTCAGCGGCCGCTATTCCGTCGGACACTATCTGGTGGACACGCGCGACGATCGCGGCTGGACGGGGCTTCTCGCCGCCGCCGTCGAAGGCCGGGTGGAGACGGTCGCGCAGCTGCATGGGCTCGGCGCCGACCCGTCGCTGCGCGACAAGGCCGGAAACGGCGTCGTCGAGTTGATGAGGAAGCGGCTCGCCAACCTGATCTGCCTCGCGGAAAGCCGCGAGGCCTCGCGCGCCTGGCTGCCGACCGACTACATACGCGGCGAGGCGGCGAGGCTGCTCGCCGCCTATGGCGAGATCCTGCGCCGGCTCGGCATGGCGGATGCGGCGGGCGCCATCGCCCTGCCGGAAAAGATCGCCGGCTGCGGCTTCAATTGACGGCGCTTCGGCGCTTGCCGTGCCGGCCTATCTGGTGGGAACGGGCGTCTCGCCGCGATAGTCGTAGAAGCCGCGGCCCGACTTGCGGCCGAGCCAGCCGGCCTCGACATATTTCACCAGCAGCGGGCACGGCCGGTATTTGGAGTCCGACAGGCCGTCATGCAGCACCTGCATGATCGACAGGCAGGTGTCGAGGCCGATGAAGTCGGCGAGCTGGAGCGGCCCCATCGGATGGTTGGCGCCGAGCCGCATGGCGTTGTCGATGGCCTCGACCGAGCCGACGCCCTCGTAGAGCGTGTAGATCGCCTCGTTGATCATCGGGATGAGAACGCGGTTCACGATGAAGGCCGGGAAATCCTCCGACACGGTGATCGTCTTGCCCAGCGCCGCCACGAACGTCTTAGCGGCCTCGAAGGTCGAATCCTCGGTGGCGATGCCGCGCACCACCTCCACCAGCTTCATGATCGGCACCGGGTTCATGAAGTGGATGCCGATGAAACGCTCCGGCCGGTCGGTCTGCGAGGCGAGCCGGGTGATCGAGATGGACGAGGTGT
>CAZVTK010000104.1:0-16898 GCA_964629765.1 uncultured Mesorhizobium sp. | reverse complement strand
GGGCAGGAGAAGCCGGACGCCGGCACCATCCGCATCGGCGAGACGGTAAAGCTCGGCTATGTCGACCAGAGCCGCGACGCGCTCGACGCCAACAAGACGGTGTGGGAGGAGATCTCCGGCGGCGCCGAAGTGATAAAACTCGGCAAGCACGAGGTGAATTCGCGCGCCTATTGCTCGTCGTTCAACTTCCGCGGCGGCGACCAGCAGCAGAAGGTCGGCAATCTCTCCGGCGGCCAGCGCAACCGCGTGCACCTCGCCAAGATGCTGAAGAACGGCGGCAACGTGCTGCTGCTCGACGAGCCCACCAACGACCTCGACACCGAGACGCTGTCGGCGCTGGAGGACGCGCTGGAAGCCTATGCCGGCTGCGCGGTCATCATCAGCCACGACCGCATGTTCCTCGACCGCATGGCCACCCACATGCTCGCCTTCGAGGGCGACGCGCATGTCGAGTGGTTCGAGGGCAATTTCGAGGAATACGAGAAGGACAAGATCCGCCGCCTCGGCGCGGAGGCCGCCGCCCCGCACCGCATGACGCACAAGCGGCTGACGCGGTAGGGGCGATCAAAAGCGGGAGGCGGCCAAAAGTCGGGCCAAAAAGCCGGGGAGGCGACGGCGCTATTCGTCGTCCTCTTCTTCATCGAAGGGGAGCATGAGACCGGCTTTTCCGGCCGCCTTCCTTGCCGCTTCCCGCTGCGCCTTCTCTGCGACCACCCTGGCTTTCAACTCCTGGAACGCCTGCTCGCCGTCGTCGATCAGATTGTTCGGCTTGATCGCGAAGGTCAGCACGGGGCATCCGCCCCCGCCGCCGCCCTCGATCTTGGGCCAGAGCTTTTCGTGGTGGGTGGTGGCCTTGCCATAGGAGCTGCCCTTGCCGAGCCTCTTGAATATCTCCTGCAACTCCCAGGACCGGGTAATTATGATTCCGACCTGGATCGCCCGCAGATCGAACAGCAGGCGGAAATTGTTCAGGTCGCGGTCGAAGAACGGATCCTTGTTGTTCCATTCCATTTCAACCGCCACGCCGCCCTTGAAGCAGTCGACGGCGTGGGTAGGGCTGTCGATCTTGTCGGCGTCCACGATGATGGACGTCTCGAACTTCTTTTCCACCCAGCCTCTTGCATAGAGAGGTTCGTCGATACGGCGACTGACGAGCGACCGGTTGCCGCCGCCGACACGCACCTCCGATGCAAGCAGCCGGAAGTTGCGGAGAACGTCCTGCACATCCTTCCATTCCCGTGGGCAGGCGGTCTCGAGAATCCCGGTTGCGTTCCGCCATTCCTTGACGTGGTATCGTTCGATGAGGTCGTCGGGGACGAGATGTATCGTCGACACTCACACGCTCCGTTCGAACCGGCCATCGATCGGAGTTGGGCGGGCCGATATGCAGGGCCTTGCCTTGCGTCTCATTCAGCCGCCTCGGCTGTCGAATTGTAGGCGTACGTCTTCCAGGTCGGCTTGTAGTCCTCGTCGGCCTGATTGCCCCAATAGGTCCAGCCGGGACGCGTGCCGCGCGCGAAGAGCTCGAGATAGGGACCCTTGGAGCAGCTTTCGATGAGATCGTACTGCTCGTCCGGCTTGCGGGAATGCTCCCGCTTGCGCGAGGACAGATAATTGACCTGACTGCGCCCCGGCGCTTCGGTCCGCGCATTCTTGCCCCGCACGCCGAACAGGAGAAGCTCCGTGACGTTGCGGAAGTAGAAGCCGACGCCGCGTCCGTCGGACCCGCCATCCTTGCGCACCTTGTGCCAGACGATGTTCGACTTGTATTCGAACCCCCACGCCTGCATGACGCGCAATCCGTCCGGCAGCAGCGCGTTGGGAACCCAAAGGTACAGATGCGCCGGCTGCCAGACGAGCCTGGCGACCGGCAGCTCGCATATGTCGTCCGTCGTCATCGTTTCATAACGCGACAGCCGGCGATGTTCGGGGGCCACCTTTCCGGTACGGTTGGTGAAGCGCCAGGGCGGATCGGCGAGCACGGTGTGAAAACGCCGGCCTTCCGTTCGCTCTGTCAGGCCGGTGCCCGCATCCGTCGCCACGGCATTCATTGCCCACCCCGATCCCTACGCCTGGAACAAAAATAGAACACATCGAGCTCCTGAGATCAATGCCCGATTCTCCGGCGCGTGTCGCCACCGCCCTGTCCCCGGGCCTCCGTGTGCCCCTGTCCGCGGTTGACCATGGGGGTCGGGCAGGCGCACTGTCGCTCGTGAAACCCGTGCCGGAAGGGCCGTCATGCGCCGTTCTCTTTTCGCTTTCCACCTCGCCGGCGTAGCGCTGTGCCTGTCGTTCGTGGTCCCTGCCCACGCCAAGCCCGCCACCTGCTTCACGACGGATGACGGGCGCTATCCCTGCGATTTCCGCGGGATCGACAAGGCCGGATCGTTCACCATCTCGGCGCCGGGCAAGCCGACCTATACGCTGGAGGTCGACAGTCCGGGCGTCGCCTTCGGCTTCGCCGACTTCGGAACGGGGCGCAACGTTCCGCTGCCGGGCGTTTTCCGCCGCGCCGCCGACGACGGCGCGTGCTGGGGCAACGACACGACGAATGTGCGCGTCTGCGCGTGGTGAGCCGCGGTAACCCGGTATTCATGCTCGCGGGTTATGTCATCCTGTCATGACCGTTGCTCTAGGCATCCGTGAAAAATCGGCGTAGATTCTTCACGACGCAATAATTTCGGCCGTATTTTTTCACCGCCGGGGTTGAAGGGGCAGCGTCGGCGGGGCGGGCTGGACTGGATTTTCCATGAAGCGTGTGGCGATCAGCGGCATCGGGATCGAGATCCCGCCTGCCGTCATCAGCAATGAAGACCTTGTCGCCAGCTTCAACCAGTGGGTCGACCGCGAGAACGCCGCCCGGACGCAGCGCGGCGAGGAGCCGCTGGAAAAATCCGACAGCGAATTCATCGTCTATGCGTCGGGCGTGCGCCAGCGCCATGTGATGGAGCCGACCGGCATCCTCGATCCCGAGCGCATGACGCCGCGCATTCCCGCGCGCGGCGACGACGCGCTCTCGGTCATGGCCGAGTTCGGCCTTGCCGCCGCGCGGCAGGCGCTGGACCATGCCGGCGCGGCGCCGCAGGGCGTCGACTTCATCATCTGCTCCGCCTCGCACCAGCAGCGGCCCTATCCGGCCATCGCCATCGAGATCCAGAACGCGCTGGGCGCGGCGGGGGCTGCGGGCTTCGACATGAATCTCGGCTGCTCGTCGGCCGCGGCGGGCCTGCACGTGGCGTTCAACCTCGTGCGCTCGGGCGCGCAGCGCCGGGTGCTGGTGGTGACGCCTGAGCTGATCACCGGCATGCTCAATTTCCGCGACCGGCAGACTCATTTCATCTTCGGCGATGCGGCCGCGGCGCTGGTGGTGGAGGCGCTCGACGACGACGAGCAGCGGCCGGGCCGGTTCGAGGTGCTCAACACGCGGCTGTGGACGCAGTTCTCCAACAATATCCGCACCAATTTCGGCTTCCTCAACCGCGCCGCGCAGGAGCGCACCGACGTGGTGACGATGGAAGGCAACATGATCAAGCAGGTCGGCAACAAGGTCTTCAAGGAGGTCACTGTTGCCGGCCACAAGTTCATGACGCAGTTCCTCTCCGACGAGGGGCAGTCCATCCACGACATCCGCCGCTTCTGGCTGCACCAGGCCAATGCGCGGATGAACGCGATGATGCTGCGGCTCGCCTTCGGCCACGACCTCGACCAGGACCGCGCCCCGACCGTGCTGGAGGAACTCGGCAACACGGCCGGCGCGGGCGCGGTGATCGCCATGAAGCGCAATCACGAGGACATGGCGGCCGGCGATCTCGGGCTGCTGTGCGCCTTCGGCGCGGGCTATTCCATCGGCGGCGCGCTGCTGCGCAAGATGTGACGCGCCGGCGCCGCCGGCGCATTCTTTGTGCCGGACTGGCTTTTCGCTGGACGGGCAGGCGCGGGCGGGCCATCTGGGCGCCGAAGGAGTGCGCCATGCCAGACCTCTTCCAGCGTCGCGACGACGAGCCCGAGATCCTCCCGGCGCGCAAGCTGCTGGGCTCCGTCGCCGGGCTCTACGTCGCCGACGGGGGCGGTTTCGAAACCCGTCCGGTCCCGTCGCTCGACCTTTCCTTCGAGGGGGTGCCGGGCGATTTCCACGCCGGCCATACGCGCCGCTCGGGCGGGCGGGAGCCGTGGTATCCGCGCGGCACCGAAATCCGCAACGAGCGCCAGATCTCCATCGTGTCGCCGGACGAGCTCGCGCTCGTCGCGGCGCGCATGGAGATCGCCGAGGTGAAACCGGAATGGCTGGGCGCCAACCTGCTGCTTTCCGGCGTGCCGAGGCTGTCGATGCTGCCGGCGGGCACGATGCTGTTCTTCCAGCGCGGCGTGACGCTGAAGGTCGATGCGCAGAACGGACCTTGCCGCGTCGCGGGCAGGGCGGTGGCGCGGGGAGCCGGCATGCCCGACCTCGATGCGGGATCGCTGCTTTTCCCGAAAGCGGCCAGGCGCCTGCGCGGGCTCGTCGCCTGGGTCGAGAAGCCCGGCGCGATCGGCGTCGGCGAGCAGGTGTCGGTGCGGCTGCCGGAGCAGTGGGTGTACAGGTGAAGCGAGTAGCGAGTAGCGAATAGCGAATAGAAAAAAACTACTCGCTATTCGCTATTGGCTACTCGCTCTCTTCATCCACCAGCCGCGTCGCGCGCCACCGCGTCAGCACCGCGTTGATGTCGCCGATGACGAAATGCCGGGCCGAATCGCGGTCGTAGCCTTCGGCGAGGAGCCGGTCGTATTCGGTGTGGACGTGGCGGACATGCGCCACCGTCGCCAGCCATACGGCGATGGACGGCGGCAGCTCGCGCATGTCGCGGGCAAGCGCCGCCTCGCGGATGGGCTCCGCATCGGCGTAGGGAACGAGCGGTATCAGCGCGGTGAGGGCCTTTGCCACCGCGCGCTGCCGTTCCGTGCGCGCCGCCATCAGGCAGGAGGGGACGAAGCGCCGTCCGAGGCGTCCGCGATCGCGTCGGATGCGGCGAAATAGGGCTTGATGTCGAGCACCGGCGTGCCGTCCATCGCGTCGATGGCCTCCAGCGACAGCACGCCGCCCTCGATCTTCACGAGCCGGACGATATGCAGGCCGATCGGGTTCGGCCGCACCGGCGAGCGCAGCGCGAAGGTGCCGCGCGCCGCGTCGGCATGGCGCGGCCTCTGCACGATCAGGTCGCGATCCGCGCGGTCGAACCAGGTGAGCACGACGACGTGGCTGAACTTTTCCAGCCCGCCGAGGCCCTTGCAATAGCCGGCATCGATCTCCACCGTCGCGGGCAGTCCGCGCTCGCGCGCCTCGCGCATGTTCTTCGGGCAGTCGGCGCGCTCCGCCCAGGGCGAGCGCACCCGGCCGATGAACACGACGCCCGCATCGGCGGGCTCGTCCGCGGGGTCGATGGCGAGCCTGACCTCGCCCTCGCGCGGCGCGTCAGCATACGTCATCGGCGCGGCTCCATGAGGGGGAAGGGTTGCATTCTTGCGGATATGATATAAACATATCTTTATGTCTCGACAGGATGAAACATGCTGAGCCGCACCGCAGTCCCGCTGGACGTGATGGTTGATAGCCTGAAGGCGACGGCGGAATCCAGCCGTCTGCGCATTCTGGTGCTGCTGTCGCGCGGGGATCTGACCGTTTCCGACGTCACCGACATTCTCGGCCAGTCGCAGCCGCGCGTGTCGCGCCACTTGAAGGTGCTGCTCGATGCCGCGCTGATCGAGCGCTACCAGGAGGGGTCCTGGGCCTTCTTCCGGCTGTCGGACGCGGAGCCGGCGCGCGAGATCCTGCAAGGGCTGGTGGCGCGGATCGACCGGCTCGATCCGGTCGTGGCACGCGACAACGAGCGGCTGGAGGGCGTGCGCGAGCGGCGCCAGAAGCGGGCAGCCGCCTATTTCTCCGCCAATGCGGCGAGCTGGGACCGCATCCGCTCCCTGCACGTTCCCGACCAGGCGGTCGAGGCGGCGATGCTCAAGCTCGTCGGCCCGACGCCGTTCCAGGCCATGTGCGACCTCGGCACCGGCACGGGCCGGCTGCTGGAGGTCTTCGCGCCGCTCTACCGGCGCGCGGTGGGCATCGACATGTCGCGCGAGATGCTGGCCGTGGCGCGCGCCAATCTGGAGCGGGCGGGCGTCGCCAACGCCCAGGTGCGGCAGGGCGACATCTTCGCGCCGCCGGTGGAGCGCGACGCCTTCGACCTCGTCACCATGCATCAGGTGCTGCACTATCTCGACGATCCCGCCCGCGCGATCCGCGAGGCGGCGCGCCTGCTGCGGCCGGCCGGCCGGCTGCTGGTGGTCGATTTCGCGCCGCACGGGCTGGAGTTCCTGCGCGAGGAGCATGCGCACCAGCGCCTCGGCTTCTCCGACCGGCAGATCGAGGACTGGATGGGCGAGGCCGGGCTGGACCTCGTGACCCATCGCGACTTCGACCGGCGCGCGGCGGCCGCGCCGGGCCTTACCGTCAAGCTCTGGCTGGGGCAGGACCGCCGCCTGCTCATCGCCGGCAATTCCTCCACGGAGACAGCGTGATGAACCAGTACCGATTTTCGCGCCGTCCCGGCATCGGCGACCGCATCCGGGTGTCGTTCGAGTTCTTTCCGCCCAAGAGCGACGAGATGGAGGCGCGGCTGTGGGACACGGTCACGCGGCTCGAGCCTCTCCAGCCGGATTTCGTGTCGGTGACCTATGGCGCCGGCGGCTCGACGCGCGAGCGCACCGCCCGCACGGTCGGCCGCATCCGCCGCGAGACGGCGCTGACGCCGGCGGCGCACCTGACCTGCGTCGACGCCAGCCGGGGAGAGGTGGACGAGGCGATCGCCGAGTTCGCGGCGCTCGGCGTGCGCAGCTTCGTGGCGCTGCGCGGCGACCCGAGCGCCGGCGTCGGCACGCGCTACCGGCCGCACCCGGAGGGCTATGCCAACGGCGCCGAGCTGGTGGCCGCTCTGTCGCGGCACGGCGACTTCGACATTTCGGTCTCGGCCTATCCCGAAAAGCACCCGGAGAGCCCGGACTTCGCCACCGACATCGACATGCTCAAGCGCAAGGTTGACGCGGGCGCGACGCGGGCGATCACCCAGTTCTTCTTCGACAACGACCTCTACGAGCGCTATGTCGACCGCGTCCGCCGCGCGGGGATCTACATCCCCATCGTTCCCGGCATCCTGCCGGTGCACAATTTCGCGCAGGTGGCGAACTTCGCCGCGCGCGCCGGCGCGCATGTCCCGGCCTGGCTGGCCGAGCGTTTCGACGGCCTCGGCAACGACCCGCAGACGCATATGCTGGTCGCGGCGGCTGTTGCGGCCGAGCAGGTCGTCGACCTCGTCGAGCGCGGGGTGGGGGACTTCCACTTCTACACGATGAACCGCCCCGACCTGACCTTCGCGATCTGCCACCTGATCGGCATCAGGCCAATGCAGGTTGACGGGCAGGCTTCCGCGCAGGCCGAGGCGGCGTGAGGGCGCAAGAACGGCCGTTCCGGCATAACGGAAAAGGGCCGGTTTCCCGGCCCTTTCGTTTGTCGTCGCCTCGGAGGCGAGGCTTGTTCGAGTATTGTGCCGCTTACGGGAGAATTCCCACGACGGCGGCGCCGATGAATGCGAACACTGCACAGAACACCAGTGCGTTGATCGGTCTGGTGAGTCCCATGTGTCGGCCTCCTCTGCAGACTATGTGGCCGAATCTAGCCGACGAGGCCCGGTCGGCAAGGCAAAAATTCTCGCTGCGACGGCCTTCGTGTGGAACCCGCCTTCCGGCACGCCGCTAAGTCCCGGCGATTTCAGGGAAACGCAGATGTCAATCTCCCGAAAAATTTTTTCGTGTAACGTTGCGTGATGGGTTCGGGCGGTACGATGCTACCGCCTGCGCAGCAGCCTGCCGTCGATGACCAGCAGTCCGAGGCCGATCAGGGCCATGCCTGCCAGTTCAAACGATTCGAGCCGCTCCTTGAGGACGATCACGCCGAGCAGGATGGCGCTGACCGGCACGATCAGCGTCACCAGCGACGCGGTGGTGGCGCCGGCCTCGGCCAGGATGCGGAAGAAGATGAGGTAGGCGACGGCGGTGGCGAGCACCGCCAGGCCGAACACGGCCGCCCACGCGCCGCCGCTCGTCGTGGCGAAAAAGCCCAGATCCTGCGTAAGCAGCACGACCGGAAGCATGATGACGGTCGAGGCGGTCAGTTGCCCCGCCGCCATCAGTTCAGGCCGCAGCGCCACCATCCGTCGCGAATAGATGGCGGCGCAGCCGTAGGAGAGGGCGGTTCCGATGAGCGCGAACTTGGCCCAGACCGGACCGCCGAGGCCGCCGGCCAGTCCCGGGCCGACCATGACCGCCGTTCCGGCGATACCGAAGACGATGCCGAGGGCGCGCTGCGCGGTCAGCTTCTCGTCCGGCAGCAGCGCGTTGGCCAGAAGCATGGTCCAGAACGGGGTCGTGGCGTTGAGCACCGACGCCAGCCCCGCGCCGATCTCGGTCTGCCCGGCGAACATCAGCGAGAACGGGATGATGTTGTTGAGCAGCGCGAGGCCGACAAATGCCAGCCAGTGCGGCAGCACCGCGCGGAACGACACGCGGGTCACCAGAAGGACGATGTGCAGCACCGTCGCCGCCAGCACGACGCGCAGCAGCACCAGCGCCAGCGGCGGGATCTCCTGAACAGCGATGCGGGCGAAGAAGAAGGCGCCGCCCCAGATGGCGCCGAGCGCGAGCAGCATGAGCCACACGCGGGTGGAAATCTGGGGCCGGACTATTGCGGGGGACTGGATCGACATAGCTGCTGCGGGGCTGCTGTGGGGCTGCTGCTGTCTTTCAGGGCGCGCGAGCCATAGGCCGTGGCGCGCCGCCGCGCCACCCGAAACCGCGCTGGACCAAGAGGCGGCCCGCTTTTGCCGCCCGCCTTTGCCGCTCGCCTCCGCCGCCCGACTTGCCGCCTTTTTCGCGTCGCGCGGCGCTGGTAGCGTGCGGCGGCGAGAGGATGCGGCGATGCAGCGATTCGACAATGCCCGCGAGGCGGCGCTTTCCATGCGCCCGGACGATCCGGTCTACTGCTTCCGGCCCGAGGTGCTGAAGGCGGATGCGCGGCAGTTCATGGCGATGTTTCCGGGCAAGACCGCCTATGCGGTCAAGACCAATGGCGAGCCGCTGGTGCTGAAGACGCTGGCCGAGGCCGGCGTCGCGGCCTTCGACGTGGCCTCGCCGGCCGAGTTCGCGGCCGTGCGCGCGGTCGCCCCCGCGGCCGAGATGCTCTACATGCACCCGGTCAAGGCGCAGTCCGACATCAGGCTGGCGCTGGAGGGCTACGGCATCCGCGTCATCGCCGTCGACCACGAGGACGAGATCGCCAAGGTGACGCGCGTCGTGCGCGCGCTCGACATCGATCCCGGCTCGATGACCGTCTTCGTGCGCATCCAGACCAAGGGCAGCGCCACCTACGAATTGTCGAAGAAGTTCGGCGCCGGGCCGGCGTCGGCGGTCGAGCTGATCGAGCGGCTGGCGCGCACGGGCTACCGGGTCGGCATCTGCTTTCATGTCGGCAGCCAGATCGAGGACCCGGACATCTACGAAAGCGCGCTGAAATCCGCCGACTGGGTGCGCAACCGCGTCAAGCGCCTCGGCATCGAGATCGCCGGGCTCGACGTCGGCGGCGGCTTTCCCGCCGAATACGGCCGCGACCCCAACAGCCGCAAGCCGCCCATGCCCGAGCTTTCCGAGATCATGCGCCGGCTGCGCGAGGACATCCGCGACTGGGGCTTTTCCGACACGCCGCTGGTGGCCGAGCCGGGGCGGGTCATCGTCGCGCGCGCCTTCTCGCTGGTGGTGCGGGTGCTGCTGCGCAAGGGCAGGCGGCTCTACATCAATGACGGCATCTGGGCGTCGCTGTCGGATTCATGGACCGGCAAGATCACGCTGCCGGCGCGCTTCATCCCCGATCCGGCGATCCGCAGCCGCAACGGCGACGCGGACAGCATCGTGCCGTTCAAGGTGTGCGGCGCCACCTGCGACAGCGTCGACATCCTGTCGCGGCCGTTCTGGCTGCCGGAGACGGTCGATACCGGCGACTGGATCGAGATCGGCCATATCGGCGCCTATTCGATGTCGCTGCGCACCCGCTTCAACGGCTTCTATCCCGACACCTTCGTCGAGGTGGCGCAGCCCTTCGACGAGGGCGATGCGCCGGAGGGGTTTGCGAGTTTGGAGACGATGGAGGCGCGGTAGGAGCGCCAGGCGCGAAACAAAATTCCACGTCCAGTTCCAATGCCGAGTGATCGCAATGGGGTGGATTGCTGCCGCAGCCATTCAACCTCTCGGACGGCAGCTAAGCGGGACTTTGCCGCCGCTCGTCTAGGCATTCAGACCGTCTAGAATCTCTCGGCTGAACCGATCCAGCGTTTCGACATCGTCCGAATGCGCTACCCAGACACGGTCTAGCTCCAGTGTTCCGGTTGGGACAACTCTCTCCGCGATTTCGGCCGGAGTGGTCTCGTCGGTACGACCACCGGCCCAATCGTGAAAGGCTGTAGAATATCGAACGGCCGCTCCGCTGGACGAGAGGTCGATTGTTCCCCCTTCCGCAAAGAATGTCAGCCCGTCCCCCATCTCTTCCCCGATAAGTACGAGCCGTTCTCCCAGACGGTGCTTCAAGATGGCGGTGAAGACGATAGCGGCGGAGAAGGTGAATTTGTCGATGAGCAGACCGACTCGCCGACCTTCCGCGCCCTCAGAGATCGCGTCGATCAGAGGCATGGTCTGAACAAAGTCGCCGCCTGTATTTCCGCGAACGTCAATAAGCAGGGGAGTGCCCGGGCGCGATCTTACGAGTTCTGCCGCCTCGGAAATCGCATTCGGAAGTGCGGTTTCACCGGGATCAAAGAAGCTCGGAAGAACCAATAGTAGCCCGGGTTGGCCGAAGTCTTTAACCTTCAGAAAGGATTTTGGAGTCCACGACGCGTCGGCTTTTCCATGCTCGCTGCGTGGGTAGAGCGTGGCACCGGGAACCCCATTTGCGGGGTTCAGAAGAAGTTCGCTGACCTGTCCCGTCTCACTGCGTATCCGGTATTCTATTGTGTCGCCTCGTGAAGCAATTCCCAGGTGCTGCAATGCCCTTGGCCATGCGAAAAGGATTGGCCCGATGACGCGTTTTCGTTGCCGCGTCCCCGCCAGAAATTTCTCTGCGGCGACTTCGATTTCGCCTGCGGGTACACCATTGATGGATATCAGATCGCCCCCAATCGCCTCAGAGAGGCCTGACGTGGCGTCGAGCAGACGTACAGTGGTGCCGATGGTTGCGAACCTTAGAGGGAGAACCAAGATAGCATCGTTTGGGATCAGGCGCGTATGCCCGTTCCCCGGCAGCGCCAGAAGGCGCATCAGGGAAAGCAGGAATTCATCCTTAGAGTTAGCGGATGCACTCTGCCGGGCCTCGTTGATGTGACGCTCCAACTCCTCGCGTCCGATCAATCGGAAGCTGGGGTCGGTCGGCAGGACCGTCGTCACTATTTGCTCCAGGTCCTGGATCATCGACATACGTCACTGTGTAGTCATGTGTGCCGCTATGTCCACGATGGGCTCGAAGCTGCCATTTATGGCGAGGATTTTGAACGACCGATTTGGGGTCGATACCCGCCAACCGTTAAAGCCGAAACAGAATTGATAATTCTGTTTCATTCCGTATCGGCTACAAATTCGCCAGCAGCGCGGGCGTCGGCCAGCCGTCGGCCGGCAGGCCGATGCGCTTCTGCTCCTTCTGAACGGCAACGCGCGTCATGGCGCCGAGGATGCCGTCGATCTTGCCGACGTCGTGGCCGCGGGCCTGAAGTTTCTGCTGGAGCAGCTTCATCGCGTCGCCCGACAGCCCTTCCTCCGGGCTGCGCGGGTCGAATTTCGGCGCGCCGGTGAAGCGGGAGGCGAGATTGGCCGCGGTCAGCGTGTAGACGAAGGACTGGTTCCATTCGAGGAACACGTTGTAGTTGGCCAGCATCAGGAAGGCGGGGCCCTTGTGGCCCTGCGGCAAAGCGAGCGCCGCCGAGCCGCTTCCGGAAAGCGGGCTGCCGTCGCGGCGCGTCACGCCCATGGCCGCCCATTCCGCCAGCGGCAGCTCGTTGCCGAGGCCGCTCTTCTCCCACGCCATGCGGGCGGGCACCTTCACCTCCACCATCCAGCCGCCGCCGGCCCGCCAGCCGCGCGACCTGATCTTGTTGGCCGTGGTCAGGATCACGTCGGGAACGGAGCGGCGCATGTCGACCACGCCGTCGCCGTCGCCGTCGACGCCCTTGGTCAGGATGTCGGAGGGCAGCATCTGCGTCATGCCGATCTCGCCGGCCCAGGCGCCCGTCACGTTCACCGGCACCAGGCCGCGATCCATCAGGGTCAGCAGCGGCACGATCTGCGGGCGGAAGAGGTGCGGCCGGCGGCAGTCATGCGCCAGAGTGACGAGCGCGTTCAGCGTGTTGAAGTCGCCCTGCACGGCGCCGAAATCGGTTTCCAGCGCCCAGAAGGCGGTGATGACGGCGGGCGACACGCCGTAGTCGCGCTCGGCCCTGGCGAACACCGCCTCGTATTTCTTGAGGTTGGCGCGGCCGCGGTCGAGCCGGTCCTGGCTGATCATGCGGTTGGCGAACTGGGTGAAGGGCTGGGAAAAGACGCCCTGCGCGCGGTCGCGCTGGAGCACCTTCTGGTCGACCTGCGCGCCGGCGAGCGCGCCCATGCCCTTCTGGCCGACGCCCGCAGCGCGGGCCTCGGCGGTCATGCCCGCCTTCCAGTCGGCGAAGGAGCCGCCGCATTGCTGCGCCAGCGCGGGCGTCGCCGCGAGCGCGCCGAGGAGAAGTGCTGCCGCCGCCAGTTTGTTCATGGTCTTCTTCCTCTTTGCCAAGCGCCTGTCGATCCGATTCATGATGCACCAGCAAGACGCTGGAAGGACTTGAAAAATCCGTTACCGCGTCGCCCCGCGCAGCCATTTGCGCCACGCGCTCGCGTCGCCGTTGAAGACGTTGATGTCGGCGTCGCCGCGGATGCCCGGCACCTCGCCGGTGCCCGTATACTGCCAGAACAGCCAGTTGCGGCCGCCGTAGCGGTCATGCGGATGCGCCGACACCGAGCGCAGCCACCAGTCGTAGCCGTGGAAGGCGTGCAGCGCGTTGTCCTCGTAGAAGTCGATCGAGGTGTAGATGATCGGCCGCTTGCCGTAATGGCGCGTGACGATGTCGAGCCAAACCCTCATCTCGGCCTGCACGGTGGCGGCGGGCGGGCGCAGCTTGCAGGACGGCGAGAGGTGGTTCCACTCCATGTCGAGCACGGGCGGCAGGGCGGACGGGTCCTTCGGCACGTTGCGGATGAACCATTCCGCCTGCTCGCGGGCGCTGCGGCAGAAATAGTAGAAATGATAGGCGCCGCGCGGCACGCCGGCTGCCTTCGCTTCCGCCCAGTGGCGCTCGAAGAAGGCGTCGACGCGGTCGCCGCCCTCCGTCGCCTTGATGAAGGCGAAATTGATGCCGCCGGCGCGCGCCGTGCGCCAGTCCACGTCGGTCTGGTATTTCGACACGTCGGTGCCGTGGACCGCGTAGGTCCAGGGCGGCAGGCGGTCCCAGTCGTGCGGCTTGCGGTCGCCGAAGCGCGGCCCGCGCGTGTTCGTCGCGCCCATGGGGGGCGTTCCGGCGGGCGCTGTTGCTGCGGGTCGGGGCGGGGCCGCGGTGCGGCCGACATCCTCGAACCTGTAGTCCTTCGAGGAGGAGGTGCAGGCCGCCACCAGCAGCGCGAGCCCCAGTACCGGGTTCAGCGTCCAGTGGCGCCACCGCGCTGCCCCCATGCCCCCGGCCTCCCTGTCCCGCTCAACCCGGCCGCGAATCGCCGCCGGCCCGCAACCGACCGGATAGAGAAACGCGGCGTGGAAATCACCCTGCGGCCGGGCCGGCGCGCATCGCCTTGATTTTCAGCGCCTTGATTTTCGACCCGGGCGCGCCCAAACCTCGGCGAGTTCGCCGGGCGAACACGGCGAGAGCATGGCGGCGGGGGAATTTTCGTGCGGGCAATCGGTGTGGTGCTGAAGTGGCTGGCCATCCTCGTCGTGGCGGCGCTCGCCGCGCTCGCCGGCTGGCTGTGGTTCGCCCCGCCGGACCTGATCCGGGTCGGCACGGGCTATGCCGCCAAGATCGTCTGCTCCAACGTCTTCGTCGCCGGCCGCGGCGCGGACGAAGTGCTGAAGCTCGACGTGCAGGCGCCGGGCCATCCGATCCTGAAGCTGGTGCGCATCTCCGTCGACCGGAACGCGCGCACCGTCAGCGCCGGCCTGCTCGGCCTGTTCGGCAAGAGCACGGCGCTGGCGCGCGACGGGCTGGGCTGCGCGTCGGTGCCGGACGGCGAGGTGGCGATCGTGCTGCCCTCGCCGCTGCCGCCGCTCGCCGCCGTGCAGCCCTCGGACGCGCTATGGCCGCAGGGCGGCCGCGTCGAGCCCTCGCAGGACCCGGCGGTGGCCGCCATCCTCGACGATGCGGCGCTCGCAGGGCCGGGCATGCGCGCCATCGTCGTGGTGCAGAACGGGCGCATTGTCGGCGAGCGCTACGGCGCCGGCTTTTCGGCCGCGACGCCGCTGCTCGGCTGGTCCATGTCCAAGACGGTCAATGCGGCGATCGTCGGCACCATGGTGCGCGAGGGGCGGCTTGCGCTCGACGACGTGGCGCTGTTCGAGGAATGGGACGGCGACGGGCGCAGCGGCATCTCCGTCGCCGACCTGATGGCGATGTCGAGCGGCCTCGAATTCAACGAGGATTACGGCGACGTGACCGACGTGACGCGCATGCTGTTCCTCAAGAGCGACATGCCGTCCTTCGCGGTGGAGAAGCCGGGCCTGCATTCGGCCGGCGGCTTCTTCAGCTATTCGAGCGGCACCGCGGTCGTCCTGTCGCGGCTGTGGCAGAACCAGTTCGACACGGACGCGGAGGCGCTGGCGTGGCCGCGCGAGGCGCTGTTCGGGCCGCTCGGCATGGCGAGCGCGGTGATGGAAACCGACGCGGGCAGCACTTTCGTCGGCTCGTCCTACGTCTATGCGAGCGCGCGCGACTGGGCGCGGTTCGGCCAGTTCCTGCTCCAGGGGGGCGTGTGGAACGGGCAGGCGATCCTGCCCGCCGGCTTCGTTCGCTGGATGACCGAGGAGGCGCCGGCCTCGAAGGGCGAATACGGGCGCGGGCAGCTCTGGCTGCATGGGCCCGACGCCGGCACGCCGGAGGGACAGGATCCCGATGCGGGCTTCGACCTGCCGGCCGACGCCTACTGGCTGCTCGGCCATGACGGCCAGTCGACGGCCGTGATCCCGTCGAAAAACCTCGTCGTCGTGCGCCTCGGCCTGACGCCGTCGAAGCTCGCCTACAAGCCGCAAGCACTGGTCTCGGCCTTGGCTGCCGCGCTGCCGTAGCCGCCGGGCGTCGGCGTGGCGACGACCACCGCGTCGCCGGGGGCGACCTGCGTCTGGTCGCAGGCGCGCAGCGTCTCGACCGTGCCGTCCGCCCGCCGGATCGCGGTGCTGCCGGCCTCGCCGTCGCCGCCTCCGGCGAGCCCCTGCGGCGGGCGGGCGCGGTGCGACGACAGGATGGCGAGCTCCATCGCCTCGCGGAAGCGGATGGTGCGGCGCGTGCCGTCGCCGCCGGAAAAGGCGCCGCCGCCGCCCGAGCCCTGCCGGATCGCAAAATCCTCGAGCACGACCGGGAAGCGCAGCTCGAGGATCTCGGGGTCGGTCAGGCGCGAATTGGTCATGTGGGTGTGCACGCCCGCCGTACCGGCGAAGGGCGTGCCGTCGTTCAGCCGGCCGGCCGGCGAGCCGGAGCAGATCGTCTCGTAATACTGGTATCGCGCATTGCCGAACGTCAGGTTGTTCATCGTCCCCTGCGCGTTCGCCAGCGCGCCCATCGCCCCGAAGATGGCGTTGGTGACGTGCTGGGAGGTCTCGACATTGCCGGCCACGACGGCGGCCGGGTAGGCGGGCTTGAGCATGCAGCCCTCGGGGATGACGATGTCGATGGGCCGCAGGCACCCGGCGTTCATCGGGATCGAGCCCTCGACCATGACGCGGAAGGCATAGAGCACGGCCGCTCGCGTGACGGGCTCGGGCGCGTTGAAATTGTTCTTCTCGACCTTCGACGTGCCGGTGAAGTCCACGCTCGCGCGCCGCGCCTTGCGGTCGACCGCGATCCGGACCTTGATCACCTGTCCGGTGTCGGTCGGGTACTCGTAGCTGGCCTCGTCGGGCAGGCGCTCCAGCACGCGGCGGACGCTCTCGGCCGCATTGTCCTGGACGTGGCCCATATAGGCTTCGACCGTGGCGAGGCCGAAATGGGCCACCATCCTGCCCAGTTCCGCCACGCCCTTCTCGTTGGCCGCGATCTGCGCCTTGAGGTCGGCGACGTTCTGGTCGGGGTTGCGGGCGGGGTACGGGTGGTCGGTAAGAAGCCTGCGCAGCTCGGCCTCGCGAAAGCGGCCGCGGTCGACGAGGACGAAATTGTCGAACAGCACGCCTTCCTCGTCCACCGTGGTCGCCAGCGGCGTCATCGAGCCGGGCGCGGTGCCGCCGATGTCGGCATGGTGGCCGCGCGAGGCGACCCAGAAGAGGATGCGCCTCTTGTCTTGGTCGAACACCGGCGTCACCACGGTGATGTCCGGCAGGTGGGTGCCGCCATTGTAGGGCGCATTCAGCGCGAACACGTCGCCGGGCCTAACCTTGCCGGCATTGAGGCGGATGATCGTCTCGACCGAGCGGTCCATCGAGCCGAGATGCACGGGCATGTGCGGGGCGTTGGCGACCAGCGCGCCGGCCGCGTCGAACACCGCGCAGGAAAAATCCAGCCGCTCCTTGATGTTCACCGAATAGGCGGTGTTCTGGAGCGTCACGCCCATCT
>CAZVTK010000103.1:0-17039 GCA_964629765.1 uncultured Mesorhizobium sp. | reverse complement strand
CCCAGAAGGCAAGCCGCTCCTCCTCCGAGGTCGAGATGCGGCAGGTGGTCTGGCCGTTCCTGTGGGCGATCTTCTCGACCAGATCGATCAGGTGATCGACCTCCACCTTGGGGCCGTCCAGCTCGACGATCAGCAGCGCCTCGACGTCGAGCGGATAGCCGGCGTGGAGAAAATCCTCGGCCGCCTTGATCGCCGGGCGGTCCATCATCTCCATGCCGCCGGGGATGATGCCGGCGCCGATGATGTCGGCGACGCACTGCCCGCCCTGTTCGCTGGTCGGGACGCCGATCAGCAGCGCGCGCGCCGTGTCCGGCTTCTTCAGGATGCGCACCGTCACCTCGGTCACGACGCCGAGCAGGCCCTCCGAGCCGTTCATTACGCCGAGCAGGTCGTAGCCGCCCGAGTCGAGATGCTTGCCGCCGAGCCGGATGACCTCGCCGTCCATCAGCACCATCTCGATGCCGAGCACGTTGTTGGCGGTCAGCCCGTATTTCAGGCAGTGCACGCCGCCGGAATTTTCCGCCACGTTGCCGCCGATGGAGCAGGCGATCTGCGAGGACGGGTCCGGCGCGTAGTAGAAACCCTCGTGCTCGACGGCGCGGGTGATGCCGAGATTGGTAACGCCGGGCTGCGCCACCACGCAGCGGTTGGCGTAGTCGATGTCGACGATGCGGTTGAACCGGCTCATCACCAGCAGCACCGCGTCCTGAAGCGGCAGCGCGCCGCCCGACAGCGAGGTGCCGGAGCCGCGCGGCACGACGCGGATCTTCCTCTCGTTGCAGTATTTCAGGATGCGCGAGACCTGCGCCACGGTCTCCGGCAGCACCACGACCAGCGGCATCTGGCGATAGGCGGTGAGGCCGTCGCTCTCGAAGACGCGCATGCCGGTGGGGTTGTCGACCACGCCCTCGCCGGGCACGATGATGCGCATGTCGGCGACGATCTCGGCGCGGCGGGCGAGCGTGCCGGCATCCGGCTTCGGCATAGCGAGACTGGACATGCCCGGCTCTCTATCTGGAGCTTCCTATCTGGTAAAATCTGTTTACCACTCGCCGAACCGGCACGCAACGCGGAATATGGCAACCGGACGATCGGGGGGCATGGAATGACGATCCGGCCAGATTAATTGACCGCAGGGGCACGGCCCGGCTATGCTGGCGCCGAACCGGACGCATGCCGTGAACGAGATCTTCTCCCGCATCGAGCATAGCCGCACGGCCGACGACGTGGTCGGTCAGGTCGAGATGCTCATCCTCGAAGGCGTGGTGCGCCCCGGCGACAGGCTGCCGGGCGAGCGCGAGCTGGCGCGGCAGTTCGACGTGTCGCGGCCCATCGTGCGCGACGCGCTGAAGGCGCTGGAGGCGCGCGGGCTGGTGGTGACGCGCCCCGGCGGCGGCACCCATGTCGGCGACGTGATCGGCGAGGTGTTCGCGCCGCCGGTGATGGACCTCATCGCCCAGAACCGCAAGGCGGCGGCCGACTATCTGGAATATCGCCGCGAGGTCGAGGGCATCGCCGCCGAGTTCGCGGCGCGGCGCGCCACCGGCGAAGACAAGGCCATGCTGGCCGACATCATGCGGCGCATGGAGAAGGCGCATGCGCGCGGCGACTTCGACGAGGAGGTCGCCATCGACGTCGAGTTCCACAATGCGGTGGGCGAGTGCGCGCACAACATCGTGCTCCTGCACACGCTGCGCTCCTGCTACCGCATGCTCGCCGACGGCGTGTTCCTGTCGCGCTCGCTGATCTACGCCATGTCGGCGGCGCAGGAGGCGCTGCTGGCGCAGCACCGCGCCATCTACGACGCCGTCGTCGCCGGCGACCCGGTCACCGCCCACGCGGCGGCGCGCGCGCATATCGACTTCGTCGAGCGGGCGATGAACGAGGCGGAGCGCAGCGGCGAGTGGCAGCGCGTGTCGCGGCTGCGGCTGCGGCAACGTGGCGGCGCCCTTGCAGCGACGGGGTAACATTTTCCCTGCATGATGCGGCTGAGACAAAGGAACCCAGGCAGCAGATCGTGACCCTCCAGAACCCCGCCCCGCCCCGCATCGGGCTTTTCGTCACCTGTCTGGTCGATCTGTTCCGGCCGTCGGTCGGCTTCGCGGCGGTGAAGCTGCTGGAGGACGCCGGCTGCGTGGTCGACGCGCCGATGAGCCAGACCTGCTGCGGCCAACCGGCCTACAATTCCGGCGACCGCGCCGACACGCGGCAAATTGCCGAAGCCACAATCACCGCCTTCGAGGGCTTCGACTACGTCGTCGCGCCCTCCGGCTCCTGCGCCGGCATGCTGAAGAAGCACTACCCGGGCCTGTTCAGGGGCGATGCGGCGTGGGAGGCGCGCGCGACGGCGTTCTCGGCCAAGGTGTTCGAGCTGGTCTCGTTTCTCGTCGACGTGCTCGGCGTGAAGGGCGTCGAGGCGAAGCTCGCCGGCACCGCCACCTATCACGATTCCTGCTCGGGTCTGCGCGAGCTGAGCGTCAAGAGCCAGCCGCGCGCGCTGCTGGCCAGCGTCGGCGGGCTGAAGGTGAAGGAGATGGCCGACGCCGACGTGTGCTGCGGCTTCGGCGGCACGTTCTGCGTGAAATATTCCGACATCTCCAACGACATCGTGGAGAAGAAGGCGGGCAACATCGCCGCGTCCGGCGCCGACCTGCTGCTGGCCGGCGACCTCGGCTGCCTGATGAACATGGCCGGCAAGCTCCGCCGGCAGGGCGCGAAGACCGAGGTGCGCCATGTCGCCGAGGTGCTCGCCGGCATGACCGACACCGCGCCGATCGGGGGAAAATAGCGCATGTCGATGCACGTGACCTCCCCCGCCTTCAAGCAGAACGCGCGCGAGGCGCTGGACGACCCGCAGCTCCAGAAGGCGATGCGGCATGTGCGCTCCGGCTTCATCGACAAGCGCAGGAAGGCGGCAGAGGCGCTGCCGGAATTCGACGCGCTGCGCGACTCGGCGAAGGCGATCAAGGACCACACGCTCGCCAATCTCGACCTCTACCTCATGGCCTATGAGGAGAAGGTGAAGGCGGCGGGCGGCCATGTGCACTGGGCCGAGACGGCGGCCGACGCGCGCGGCATCGTGCTCGACATCTGCCGCATGCACGACGCGCGCACGGTGACCAAGGGCAAGTCCATGATCACCGAGGAGATCGAGCTCAACGCCTTCCTCGAGGCGTCGAGCGTCACGCCGGTGGAGACCGATCTCGGCGAATACATCATCCAGCTCCGCGGCGAGCATCCGAGCCACATCATCGCGCCGGCCGTGCACCTCACCAAGGAGCAGGTGGAAGCCGATTTCCGCCGCGTGCACACCGACCTGCCGGCCGACCGCGACCTGACCGAGCCGGCCTCGCTGCTGACCGAGGCGCGGCTGAAGCTGCGCCGCAAATATTTCGAGGCCGATGTCGGCATCACCGGCGCCAACTTCCTCGTCGCCGAGACCGGATCGTCCATCATCGTCACCAACGAGGGCAACGGGGATCTCACGCAGATCCTGCCGCGGGTGCACATCGTCATGGCCTCGATCGAGAAGATCGTGCCGACGCTGGAGGACGCCTCGCAGATCCTGCGCGTGCTCGCCCGCTCGGCCACGGGCCAGGAGATGAGCGTCTATACGACCGTCTCCACCGGGCCGAAGCGGCCGGGCGACCCCGACGGGCCGGACGAGTACCACGTCATCCTGCTCGACAACGGCCGCACCGCGATGCTCGGCACCGAGTTCCAGGACATGCTGCGCTGCATACGCTGCGGCGCCTGCATGAACCACTGCCCGGTCTACCACGCCATCGGCGGCCACGCCTACGGCTCGGTCTATCCCGGCCCGATGGGGGCGGTGCTGACGCCGGCGCTGGCCGGCATCGAGAAGGCCGCCCACCTGCCCAACGCCTCGACCTTCTGCGGCCGCTGCGAGGCGGTGTGCCCGATGCGCATCCCGCTGCCGAAGATGATGCGCCACTGGCGCGAGAAGGAGTGGGAGCGCGGACTGAACCCCGCCACCTTCCGCACCGGGCTGAAATTCTGGGCGTGGTTCGCGAAAAGGCCGGCGCTCTACCGGCTGGCCACCTATCTTACGATGCCGCTGCTGGCCATCGCCGGCGGGCGAAAACGCCGCTTCCGCTTCCTGCCCTTCGCCGGCGGCTGGACGCGGCACCGCGACCTGCCGGCGCCGCAGGGCCGCACCTTCTTGCAGCAATGGCGCGACCGCGAGGCGGTCGCGGGCATGCAGCAACGGCGCGACCGCGAGGCGGCGCGATGAGCGCGCGCGAAGCCATCCTCGGCAAGGTGCGGCGCGCACTCGGCGCGGGCGAGGACGATGCCGACCGGCTCGCCGCCGTGACGCAGCGGCTGGGGCAGACGCCGAAAGGCGTGGTGCCGGCGCGCGCGCAGCTCGACCAGGAAGGAAGGGTCGCGCTGTTCTGCACCATGGCGCGCAGTGCCGCCGCCAGCGTCGTGCGCGTGGCCGGCGAGGACGACGTGCCCAACGCGGTGTCGACCTATCTGCGCTCGAAGAACCTTGCCGCCAAGGTCCGCATGGGCAACGACCGGCGGCTGAAGCAGATGCCGTGGGTGAACGAGCGCAATTTGCAAGTGCGCAACGGCCCCTCGGACGGCAGCGACGAGGTGGCGGTGAGCCACGCCTCGGCCGCCATCGCCGAGACCGGCACGCTCGCTCTGTGGTCGGGCAAGGACAATCCGACAACGCTCAACTTCCTGCCGGACCACCATGTGGTGGTGGTCGGGGCGAAGGACATAGAGGGCGACCTCGAAGCGGTGATGGAGCGGGTGCGCACCCGCTTCGGCAAGAGCGAGATGCCGCGCACGCTCAATTTCGTCACCGGGCCGTCGCGCTCGGGCGATATCGAGCAGACCCTGCTGCTCGGCGCGCACGGCCCGCGCGCGCTTCACATCATCGTGGTGGACGGCTGATGAACGCCGGAAGCGGCGTCCGGCTCGCGGATGCCCGCCCGCCGGACGGCATGCGGCTCTACGCCATCGGCGACGTTCACGGCTGCCGGGACCTGCTCGCCGAGATGCATGCGCGGATCGAGGCCGAGATCGCGCGGGACCGCCCGGACGACTGGCGCATCGTGCATGTCGGCGACTATTGCGACCGCGGGCCCGACACCAGAGGCGCGATCGACTTCCTGATCGCGCGCATGGAGGCGGACCGTCGCGTCATCTGCCTGCGCGGCAACCATGACGAAGGGTTCCTGAACTTCATCGCGGGCAGCGGCCCCGACCGGATCTTCACCGCCAATGGCGGCGAGGCCACGGCCGCCTCATACGGCGTCGCGGCCGATTTCTCCTCCGCCCGGAGCATCGATGCCGCGCGTGCAGCGCTGGCGCGCGCCGCCCCGGACGCGCATCGCGCCTTCCTCGCCGGCCTGCCCTTCTCGGCCGTCTTCGGGGATTTCTTCCTGTGCCATGCCGGCATCCGCCCCGGCGTGCCGCTCGACGCGCAGGACGAGCAGGATCTGATCTGGATCAGGACGGATTTCCTCGACGACCCGCGCCTTCACCCGAAGGTGATCGTGCACGGCCACACGCCGGCGGCCGAGGTCGAGATCCTGCCGAACCGCGTCAATGTCGATACGCGCGCCTTCGCCGGCGGGCGGCTCAGCGCGCTCGTCGTCGACGGGACGGACAAGCGGCTGTTGCAGACGCATCGATAGCGACGGGACGACGATCGGCCCTGGTCCCGCTAGCCCGGTTCCCGCCGCCGGGGGCCTGTCACTGGCAGCTCATCGTCACGACCGCGCCGTAGCCCGCCTCGGGAGCGGCAAAACCCTCCCTGTCGGCAGGCCCGCACGAATAGGCAACCCGATAGTCCTTGGCGCAGCCGGGGGCGGGATCGCCCAGGACCGTATAGTCGACGCGATAGTCGCATACGGCCTTGCCGTCGCACTGGCCCGCTATGTGGGCCGTGACGTTGCCGCGCCGCGCGCCGCAATTGGCGCCGTAGGTCGCTTCCCGGACCTTGAGCGCGCCTCCGCCGCCGGCGCGCACGCCGGAGATGCAGCAATGGCTGACGCTCGGCGCCGGGACCTGATTCTTGAGCCAGCAGCGCGCGCCGGGACCCTGCACGCCGGGCTTGACGAAAGTCCAGGCCAGGCAACCCCCGTTGGTGTCGCAGGACCGCTTGCATTCCGCCGGATCGCCGCTGGGCAGGTCGAAATTGGCAAAATCCCCGAACATGCGGTCGATGCCGACCTCCATGTCGGCTTCGACACCGGCATTGACAGGCATGAGCGGCATACAAGCGATCGCAAGGAAGGCGGCAACGACAAGGCAAAATACCGTTCGCATGTGACCCTCTCCCCAATTGGCAGATTGCCGGGAAAGCGTAAGCTTCCCCTGGGGAAAGCGCAACGGTCATACGGCGCGCGGGCGCGTGCCGGCTGGCGCCGCGAAACCGCGGTCGAGCCGCGCAAGTCTCGATACCCGCGCGTTCGCCGGCGGACGGCCGAGCGCGCTCGCGGTCGAGGCAGGTCTTCAGAGGGTGCTGGAAATCAGCGGATCGCCGCGTTGATGCCGTAGCCGTCAGCGGTCATGCGGTCGGCATTCGCCTGCGCCGAGTAGAAGCCGAGGCCACCCATGGCGGCCGCCGCGAGCACAAGGAAGGACAGGACGGCGGCTTTCATCGCGAAATCTCCAAAGCGAACGCTGCGCATCCTAGTGCCTTGTGGTTACCATTCGGTTGTGGCGCCGGGAGCGCGGCGGGCATCTAGACCCGGGAACGTGACAAAGCGAGGTCGGTTTCGTGACGGACGCGGCAAAAACCGAAGCCGTGCCAAAAATGCAACGGCAGGCTGTGGACAATGGTCGGAGCAGAGGGGGCCGAAACCCGGGGGCTGAGCAGCGGAAGTCGAAATGCGAGGACTACAGCAGCGCGGCCCAGGCGCGGGCGATGGCGAGCCCCGCCGCGTCGGCCGCCGGGCCGTGCCGCGCCGCCTCGCCCGCATGCTGCGCCGGCCATAGCGGCTGGCGCTCGGCCAGCCAGCCGCGAAACGTCCCGTTCCATTCGGCGACCAGAGCCCGGTCCGCCTCGAAATGGAACTGCGTCGCATAGCCCGCCCGGCCGACGCGAAACGCCTGGTTGTGGGCACAATCATTGCCGGCGAGCCGGGTGGCGCCGCGCGGCAGCGTGAATGTGTCGTCGTGCCACTGGAAGATGGGGAAGCGCGCGCCCGCCACCGACAGCACCGGGTCGGCCTCGCCCTCCGGCGTCAGCGCCACGTCGCGCCAGCCGAATTCGGGCGCGGCGCCGATCAGGTTCTCCGCCCCGTAGGCGCGCGCCAGGAGCTGCGCGCCGAGGCACACGCCCAGCAGCGGCCTTGCATCGTCGACGAAATCGCGCATCAGCCCGAGCAGCGGCGGAAACCACGGCGCCTCGTCGTCGGCCAGCGCATTCTGCCCGCCGCCGAGCACGACGATGCCGGCATGGCCCTCATGCGTTACCGGCAGCGCCTCGCCCTCATGGGCGCGGCGCAGGTCGATCTCCGCACCGCGCTCGCCAAGCGCCGTCGCGATCTGGCCAAGGCCGGTGCCGGCGAAGTTCTGGACGACGAGGATGCGCATGGCAGATTTGGCGGACTGGGGAGATTTGGCGGATCGGTCGAGCCAGCGTTAGCATGACCGCGCCATCGTGCAAGATGTCGCAAGGGCAGGCCGCCTCATGCCGCTGCAAAACCGCGTCGATCCGTTCGGTACTCTCACCGCCAGCCCGGCGCGAGGGCTGTTCACCGGCAATCGCGGCATCATCCACGACCCTGCCACGCGCACGCTGCTGAAGAAGCGCTGGAGCACAAAAGCGTGGATCGTGTGTGCGCTCGACCATCCGAGGGGGCACAGGCGCGACCCCATGGGCGGCAACAGGCCGGACGGCGGGACGGGGTGGACGGAGCTGTTCTTCCTGGACGAGGTGACCGCGCTCGCCGCGGGGCACAGGCCCTGCTTCTATTGCCGGCGGGCGGCGGCGAGCGCCTATGCCGCCGCCTTCGCCGACGCCTTTGGGGTCGCGGCCCCGAAGGTCGCGGAGATGGACCGGCGGCTGCATGCGGAACGGCTGGCGTCGGGCGGCAGGCCGCTGCCGCTCAGCGACGGCGAGGTCCGCGCCCTGCCCGACGGCGCGATGGTCGCGCTCGGCGCAAGAGCCTTCGCCATGCGCGGCGGCGCGCTGCTGCCATGGAGCTTCTCCGGTTACGGGTCCCCGCCGCCCCATTGCCGAAGCCTGCCGCAGGGCGCCCTGCTGATCACCCCGCCGACGACCGTCGCCGTACTGCGCGCCGGATTCCGGCCGGCGTGGCACGGCAGCGCGGACGCATAGCTCCCGGCCGGCGACGCAGCCGCAGACGAGCAGGCATAGAAGTGCGGCGATCCACGTCAACATCGCGACGGCCCGGTTTTTTGAAATTGAGAACAAAACATAAACATAGAGCCGGAGAGAGCGCAAGCGGAATCTTTCCGCACCGCATGCCGCGAGCTTCCCGGCGGCCGCCGTCTTGACCGGTTCTGCCCGGCGTCGCATCACCGGGCCATGCGCGCCAATCACCGCATGCAACGCCTGTTCGTGGAGCCCGCCCTTGCGGCCGGCGCCCGCTTCGCGCTCGGCCGCGAGCAGGCGCACTACCTCGCCAACGTGCTGCGCATGAAGGACGGCGCGGAACTGCTGGTCTTCAACGGCCGCGACGGCGAGTGGCTGGCGCGGGTCGCACAGATGGCGAAAAAGGCGGCGGTGCTGGAGCCGGTACGGCAGGAGCGGCCGCAGCCGCCGCTGCCGGACCTCGTCTACGCCTTCGCGCCGATCAAGGCCGGGCGGCTGGATTATCTTGTGCAGAAGGCGGTGGAGATGGGCGCGGGCGCGCTCCAGCCGGTCATCACGCAGCACACGCAGATGGCGACGGTGGGCATCGAGCGGCTTCAGGCCAACGCGCTGGAGGCGGCCGAGCAGTGCGGTATCCTCGCGGTGCCGCAGGTGCGGCCGCCGGTGAAGTTCGACGCCATGCTCGCGAACTGGGAGCCCGGCCGGCGGCTGATCTTCTGCGACGAGGGCGCGGACACGGACAATCCGCTGCCCGCGCTGAAGGGCATAGCCGAAAGGAAGCTCGGGCTGCTGGTCGGCCCGGAGGGCGGGTTCTCCGACGAGGAGAGGCGGACCTTGCACGCCCTGCCCTTCGTCACCGCCATTCCGCTCGGGCCGCGCATCCTGCGCGCCGACACCGCGGCGGTGGCGGCGCTGGCTGTCATCCAGGCGACGATCGGAGACTGGTAGGGCACGGCGGCGCTTGCCTCAACCGCGCCGCCGTGCCAGAAGCGCCGCCCCTGCGGACGGGCTCGGGCCTGGACGCGCTCACCCTCGCAGCGCCCCTCGAAGGAACGCCGGCCATGGCACGCGCGCTCGGTTTCGATTTCGGAACGACCAATTCGGTCGTGGCAATGACCGGAGGCGGCGAAGGCGCCACGCGCTCGCTTTCCTTCACCTCCAGCGCCGGCACGGCCGACACGATGCGCACCGCACTGTCGTTCATGAAGGGGCGGGGCATGAAGACGCGGGGCGCCTCGGGTCTTGCCGAGCTTGCGGTGGAGGCCGGGCAGGCGGCCATCGAGACCTTCATCGACAATCCCGGCGCCTGCCGCTTCCTCCAGTCGATCAAGACGTTTGCTGCAAGCGCGGCGTTCCAGGCGACGATCATCCATGCCCGCCGCCACTCCTTCGAGGATCTGATGGAGGCGTTCGTGCGCCGCCTGCGCGACTATGCGGGCGCTGAATGGCCGGCGGACATAGCGCGCCTCGTCGTCGGCCGGCCGGTGCGCTTCGCCGGCATCAACGCCAGCGAGACGCTGGCGCTGCAACGCTATGGCGCGGCGCTGGCCCGGCTGGGCCTGCCCGAGGTCCACTATGTGTACGAGCCGGTGGCGGCGGCCTACTGGTTCGCGCAGGGGCTGAAGGCCGACGCCACGGTGCTGGTGGCCGATTTCGGCGGCGGCACGACCGACTATTCGCTGATCCGCTTCGAGCGGCAGGCCGGGCGGCTCAACGCAGTGCCGATCGGCCATGGCGGCGTCGGCATCGCCGGCGACCAGTTCGACTACCGGATGATCGAGAAGCTCGTCGCCCCCGAGATCGGCAAGGGCAGCAAGGTGCGCAGCTTCGGCAAGCTGCTCGACCTGCCGGCGAGCTACTTCGCCAGCTTCGCGCGCTGGAACCAGCTCTCTATCTTCAAGACCACGCGGGAATTCACCGAGCTCCAGTCGCTCGTCCGCCATGCGGTGGAGCCGCAGAAGCTGCAACTCTTCGTCGACCTCGTGGACTATGACGAGGGATACCGGCTCTATCAGGCGGTTTCGGCGACAAAGCTTGCACTGTCGCAGGCCGAGGAGGCGGAGTTCTCCTTCCCGCCGCTGGGCGCAGCCGGCCGCAAGAGCGTGAAGCGGGCCGATTTCGAGGCGTGGATCGCCGACGATCTCGCCCGCATCGAGCAGGCGCTGGACGACGTGCTCGCCGCCGCCCGGATGGCGTCCGGCGCGGTGGACCCCGGCCAGGTGGACAAAGTGTTCCTCACCGGCGGCACCTCCTTCGTGCCCGCCGTGCGGCGGCTGTTCGAGCGGCGCTTCGACGCATCGTGCATCGAAAGCGGCGGCGAATTGCTGTCCATCGCCCACGGGCTGGCGCTGATCGGCGACAGCGGCGAGGTGGAGCGCTGGGCGAGCGCGCCAGTTCCATCAACCCCCGGCCCATCAACCCCCGGCCCATCAACATAGCGTCAACCTGCGATCAGGATTTTTCGCTTGCGGGGCGCGGCGCGCTTCGGCCATCACTCGCGCGCTGAAGACGGGCCGGTCGGCCCCGGGGGACATGGCATGGCGCGCGACACGACAGATTCAAGCCCGGTCGAAGGCTTCGACGAGCTCGTGGCCCACATGGAAGCGGGCAACAAGCCGCGCGCGGCGTGGCGCATCGGCACCGAGCACGAGAAATTCCCCTTCTACACCGACGGCAACCGGCCGGTGCCCTATGACGGCCCGCGCGGCATCCGCACCCTGCTGGAGGGCATGCAGGGCCTGCTGGGCTGGGACCCGATCATCGACGCCGGCAAGGTCATCGGGCTGGTGGAGCCGACCGGACAGGGGGCGATCAGCCTGGAGCCCGGCGGCCAGTTCGAGCTCTCCGGCGCGCCGGTGGAGACGATCCACCAGACCTGCCGCGAGGGCAACGCCCACCTTGCCCAGCTCGGCGAGATCGCCGAGCCGCTCGGCATCCGCTTCCTCGGCCTCGGCGGCAGCCCGAAATGGACGCTGGCCGAGACGCCGCGCATGCCGAAATCGCGCTACGACATCATGACCGCCTACATGCCCAAGGTCGGTAGCCACGGGCTGGACATGATGTACCGCACCTGCACCATCCAGGTGAATCTCGACTTCGAGAGCGAAGCCGACATGCGCCGCAAGATGCAGGTCTCGCTGAAGCTGCAACCGCTGTCGACCGCGCTGTTCGCCAATTCGCCCTTCACCGACGGCAGGCCCAACGGGCTGTTGAGCTGGCGCGGCGAGATCTGGCGCGACACCGACAATGCGCGCGCCGGCCTCAAGGAGTTCTGCTTCTCGCCGGATTTCGGCTTCGCCGACTATGCGCGGTGGGCGCTGGACGTGCCGATGTATTTCGTCATCCGCGACGGCCGCTACCACGACTGCACCCACGTCACCTTCCGCCAGTTCATGGACGGCGCGCTGCGCAACGAGGTGCCCGACGGCATGCCGACGATGGGCGACTGGACCAACCATCTGTCGACGCTGTTTCCCGACGTGCGGCTGAAGCGCTTCCTCGAAATGCGCGGCGCCGATGGCGGGCCGTGGCGGCGCATCTGCGCGCTTCCGGCCTTCTGGGTCGGGCTGCTCTACGACACGGAGGCGCTGGACGCGGCCGAGGCCCTGACGCGGGACTGGACCTATGCGGAGGTTCTGGCGATGCGCGACGCGGTGCCGGCCGAGGCGCTGGCGACCCCGTTCCGCGGCCGCACGCTGCGGGAGGTGGGGCGCGAGGCGCTGGCCATCTCGCGGCTCGGGCTGAAGAACCGCCGGCGTCTCAACCGCGACGGGTATGACGAGACCGATTTCCTCGCCCCGCTGGAGGAGGTGGTCGCGCGCGGCACCACGAGCGCCGAGGAGATGCTGCGCGCCTACAAGTCGCGCTGGGGCGGCTCCATCGAGCCCGTGTTCATGGAATACGCCTACTGAGACGCGCAGCAGCGCGGCGTCACGGCCTGTCGCTGCGCACGCTGTCGATATAATCGGCGAGGTCGGCGGCCTGCTCGCGCGTCGGCTCGAAATCCGGCATCACGGCATGGCGCAGGAACACCTGCCCCAACAGATCGGCGCGCAGCGTGGCGTATCCGGGCAGCCGCCACATTTCGCGGAACGGCGGCGCGGCCGGGTTTCCGCCATGGTCGACCTGCCCGATGGCGTGGCAGGTCTGGCAATTCGCCTCGGCGATCCGCCGGCCGCGGAATTCGCTTTCGGGGTCGGCCAGCGCGGGGGCCAGCGCAGGGGCCAGCACGGGGCCGGCGGCGAGAATCAGGATGGATGTGGCTATCGGCAGGCGCATGTCTCAACTCCCTGCCCGCGAACATGCCAGCGGAGCGGCGGCGGCGCGTTGACCCGCGTCAAACCGCGACGGAGATCGGGGCAGTCAATCCCGCGTTGCCTGCGGCCGGCAGGTTCCGCTAGTCTCGGGAAAGTCGCGGCACAAGGATTTCGGACATGGCAACGCTTTTCGACATGCTCGCCGGCGCTGAGGGCGGGCGCGGCATGGACCTGCTGGCAAAGCAGTTCAACATCTCCCAGCAGCAGGCAGAGCTTGCCGTCGAGGCGCTGCTGCCGGCCTTCAGCCAGGGATTGAAGCGCAACGCGGCCAGTCCCGGCGACCTCGGCTCGTTCCTGTCGGCCCTGTCGTCGGGCCAGCATGCGAAATATTTCCAGGACGCGGCGAGCGCCTTCCAGCCCGCGGGCGTCGCCGAGGGCAACGGCATCCTCGGCCATCTGTTCGGCTCCAAGGAGGTGTCGCGCGCGGTCGCCGCGCAGGCTGCACAGGCCACGGGGCTCGGGCAGGACATGCTCAAGCAGATGCTGCCGGCGCTCGCCTCGATGATCATGGGCGGCCTGTTCAATCAAGCCACCGGGCAGGCCACGGGGCAAGCTCGGGCGCAGCCGCAGCGCGCGCAGGCGGCCGCGACCGACAATCCGCTGGGGCAGATCCTCGAGCAGATGATGGGCGGCGGCGCGCAGGCGCAGCGCAGGCAGACCCGGCAGCCCGAAGCCGGCCCGATGGACAATCCACTGGGCAAGATCCTCGAGGGCATGTTCGGCGGCGGTACAGCGCAGCCGCAGCAGCGCGCGCCGCAGCCCCAACCCCAGCAAAGCCCCTATGGCGACAACCCGCTCGGCAAGATCTTCGAGGAGATGATGCGCGGCGGCGGAGCGGACGCGACGACGCCGGAGCAGCCCCGCACCACGACGCCGCGCTCAACGACGAAGGCAGCGCCCCGGACCAACCCCTCGGGCCGCGCCCGCACGCCCTATGACGATCTGTTCGGCGAGATGTTCGAGACGGGTCGCAAGACCCGCGACGACTACGAGAAGAATGTCGGCTCGATCTTCGACCAGTTCCTGAAAGGCATGAACCGGCACAGATAGGCCGAGCGCCGGTCGTGACCGCCGCGCCGAGCGGGGAGGATAGCAGCCGGGTTTCGGCAGTCGTCCCGATCCGTCCGGCTGCATGAGCGACGACGATGTGCCGGAGGAAGCCGTCACACAGGTGCGCGACGCCATCGAGACGGGGATCGAACCGCCTCGCGACATGAGCCGCCCGATTCCCGAGCCGTCCCGCAAGCTCGGCATAGCCTGAGCTCAAACGAAAATGCCCGCATGAACGCCGGATGCGCATGCGGCGCCCCACGCAGGATTTGCCTTGGCGCGGCCGAAGGACTACATCTGGTCCCGGAACGGCCACATGCCGTTCCGGGGCGTCAGAACCCCTATCACGCAGCGGCTACGAGACAGCCGAAATCCGTCTCTCCGACTTGGGTCGGGGAGGCTTGCGCGCATGTCCAAGGCTTCGGCCCAAAGGCGTAGGCGCACTTCCTGCGTGAGGTGTTCTGAACTCCCCGATCAGGTCTTGGGGAGTCCGTTGAAGAAGCTTGCCTTTCGTGTCGTGAACTACGCCGCCGGCACGGCGCTCCTGCTGCCGTTTCTGGTGTTGCTTCTCCCACTCCTCGCCTTCATCTGGATCGGTGCGAGGTTGTTGCACCATGCCGTCCATGACGGCCAGGAAGTGCCGCGCGACAAGGAGAAATGGAAATCAGAATGACGGGCGGCGCGACCGGACCCGTGCCGAGGACGCGGTCTTCGACAAAAATGCCCGGCCACGAGGGCCGGGCAGTCGTGCGGGCGTATTGGCGGGGAAGCCAATCTTCGGGGGAACGAGCGCCCGCAGAACCGGACGCCGCTCAGGCGGCGATGCGCGCCTTCGCCATCAGGCCGCCGCGGGAGCGCACCAGAGAATCGAGATAGCGGGTCGGGTCGGTGTCGACCCGGCGGTCCCACGCGTCGATGAGGTCGCGGCGCTCCAGCCCGATATCGGCCAGCTCGTGGTCGGACATCTCGTGGAGGCGGCGGAACTCGCGCAGATTGGCAAGGCTGCGGAGCGTGGCGGCCACCGCATTCACCGCGCGCGAGAACAGCGCGACCGGCAAGGCGTCGACCGTTTGCGGGTTGGTGATGGCCATTTCAGTCTCCGTTGCGGCAAGGTCGCAAACGCGCCGAGCGCGGCCAGGGAGGATGGCCGCACCGGGTCGTTCGCATTCGGTTGGAACGCTGGCAATATCAGCATTCCATATTGATTAGTCCAACGAATGTTTCTAATCTTTCGCATCAGCCTCACTGATGGATGGCGCCGATGCCCGCTCCGCTCGACCTCGACCAGCTCCACACATTCGTGGCGATCGCCGATACCGGCTCGTTCACCCGCGCGGCGGAGGAGGTGCACCGCACCCAGTCGGCGGTGTCGATGCAGATGCGCAAGCTGGAGGAGCGCATCGGCAAGCCGCTGTTCGAGAAGGACGGGCGGTCGAACCGCCTGACCGAAGAGGGCGCGCGGCTGCTCGGCTATGCGCGGCGCATGATCCGCCTCAACCGCGAGACGCTGGCCGCCTTCGACGACAGAAGCCTCGAAGGCCAGATCAGGATCGGCACGCCGGACGATTATGCCGACCGCTTCCTGCCCGAGATCATGGGCCGCTTTGCCCGCTCCAACCCGCGCGTCGAGCTTTCGGTGGTGTGCGAGCCGACCGCAAACCTCGCCGAGCTGACGCGGCGCGGCCAGCTCGACATTGCGCTGGTGACCGAGTGCGACGAGGTGCGCCCGGTCGAGATCGTGCGGCGCGAGCCGCTGCTGTGGGTGACTTCCGCCAGCCATGCCGTGCATCAGGAGCGCGTGCTGCCGCTCGCGGTCGGCCGGCCGAGCTGCCAGTGGCGGCGAGCGGCGACGGAGCAGCTCCAGACGCTGGAGCGCGAATACCGCATCCTCTTCACGAGCTGGTCGGCGCAGGTGGTCATCGCGGCGGTGCTGGGCGGGCTCGCCGTCTCCGTGCTGCCGGAATGCGCGCTTCGGCCGGGCATGCGGGTGCTCTCGGACGCCGAGGGTTTCCAGCCGCTTCCCGACATCCAGATCGGCATCCTGCGCGGCCACACCACGCAGCACGAGGTGGTCGACGCGCTGGCGCGCCACATCGCCGAAAGCCTCGACAACATCTCGGTGCCGCCGGTCGACGCCTCCGGCAGCTTCGATTTCGAGACGCTGGCCTTCCAGCGCGTCAAGAAGCAGAAGGCCAGGGTCGTCGCCGGCTGGTGAGGCCAGCCTCGCTTCAATCGGGTCTGCCGCCCGTCACCGCCTCCACGAACCGCGCCATCGGCCATGCCGGGCCGGGATCGGACTTGCGGCCCGGCGCGATGTCGTCATGGCCGAGGATCTCGGCAATGCCGTAGGCCGCGCAGATCGCCCGCGCGACCCCTGTCGCGGCGTCGATCTGGGCCTGCGTGAACACCTCCCAGCCACCCTCCGGCGTGCCGTATCTGTGCCGCGCCTGCATCACGGCCGCCGCATCGACCGGGGCGCCCGTCCACGACATCCAGCCGGCGGCCGTCTTCTTCAGCGGGCCCCAGTTCTCGATTTCGATGCCGATGGAGCAGGCGTTCAGCCCGACATGCTTCCTGCCGTCGCGGCCGGTCCATTCGCTCCTGCCGGCGTGCCAGGCGACGGTATCGAACGGCACGCACTGCTTCACCGTCCCGTCGCGGCGGATGACGAGATGCGCCGACACTTTCGCCGCCGTGCTGGAAAAATAGCCGGCCATGTCCGATCCGGGCCCGCTCGCCGTATAGTGGATCACCAGGAAGCGCGGCTTCATCCTGCCGCCAATATTGGGCGAGCGCACGAAGCGGACCGCGCCCGCCTCCCGCTCCAGCCTGCCGTCCCTCACGCGCCACATCATCGCTGCCTCCATCCGGGAAAACCGGCGCGAGTGTCCGGCGGTCCCGCAAGGACGGGGACAGTTTTTCCGCAGGCTCGCGCGCAACCCGGTTGCAGCGCACGCTTGACCCGCCCCGCGGCCCGCTGCCCTATCCCCGCATGAGCGACCTTCTGTCCTCCGATTCGCCGACCAACGCGGCCGAGTATTCGGTCAGCGAGATTTCCGTGGCGCTGAAGCGCACGGTCGAGGACGCGTTCGGCAACGTGCGAGTGCGCGGCGAGATCTCCGGCTATCGCGGGCCGCATTCCTCCGGCCACGCCTATTTCGCGCTGAAGGACGAGCGCGCGCGCATCGAGGCGGTGATCTGGAAGGGCACGTTCGGCCGGCTGAAGTTCCGGCCCGAGGAAGGCATGGAGGTCGTCGCCTCGGGCAGGCTGACGACCTATCCCGGCTCGTCCAAATACCAGATCGTCATCGACAATCTGGAGCCGGCGGGCGCCGGCGCGCTGATGGCGC
>CAZVTK010000102.1:0-17094 GCA_964629765.1 uncultured Mesorhizobium sp. | reverse complement strand
GTGCCGATGGCCCAGACCGGCTCGTAGGCGATCACCGTGTCCTGCGCGCTCGCCCCGGCGGGCACCGACCCCTCGATCTGGTGCGCCAGCACGTCGAGCGTCGCGCCGGCGCGACGCTGCGCCTGCGCGAAGCCGATGCAGATGATGGCGACCAGCCCGGCGCGCCACGCCGCCCGGGCCTTCTCGTGCACGATGGCGTCGCTCTCGCCATGGTCGGTGCGGCGCTCGGAATGGCCGACGATCACATAGGTCGCGCCCGCATCCTTCAGCATCTCGGCCGAGACATCGCCCGTATGCGCGCCGGACGCGGCGGCGTGGCAGTCCTGCCCGCCCGCCCGGACCGGCGAGCCCGCCAAAAGGTCGGCGCCCCGCGCCAGAAGGGTTGTCGGCAGGCACACGGCCGATTCCGTCTCGGCATCGAGCCCGGACATGAAGCCGTTGGCGATGCCGCGCAGCTCGACCAGCGAGGCCGACGTGCCGTTCATCTTCCAGTTTCCGGCAACGAGCGGGCGTATTCCGGGGGTCATCACGGCCTCGCGATTGGGTCTCAAGGGCGCCCTGACTATCAAAAAGCGGCCACAAATCAATCGACACTCGCCGGGAAGGACGCTATTGCCGGACCTCTTGCAGACACATCCACGGGTATTCGGTCACACATGCTCGACGCTCTCCGCAAAGCCGCCGGCACATGGGTCGCCAAGCTGCTGCTTGGCCTGCTCGTGGTTTCGTTCGCCGTGTGGGGCATCTCCGGCTCGATCGTCGGCGGCCCTGGGTCGAGCGTGATCTCGGCGGGCGACACGCGGGTCTCGGTCAACGAATACCGCCTCGCCTACGACCGGCAGGTGATGGTGCTGTCGCAGCAGTTCGGCACGCGGCTGACGCGCGAGCAGGCGATCGCGCTGGGCGTCGACCAGCAGGTCCTCGGCCAGTTGATCGCGGGCGCTGTGCTGGACGAGCAGGCGAGCGAGATGCGCCTCGGCCTGTCGCGCGACCTTCTGGCGCAGCTCGCCACGCAGGACCCCGCCTTCCGCGGCCCCGACGGCCGGTTCGACCGCAACCAGTTCGAATATGTGCTGCGCCAGGTCGGCATGCGGCCCGAGGACTATCTGAAGAACCGCGAGCAGGTCGCCATCCGCCAGCAGATCGTCGAGGCGGTGTCGGACGGCATCGCCATGCCGGACACCTATCTGCGCGCCATGGCGCTCTATCGCGGCGAGGACCGCACGGTCGAGTTCGTCACCGTTCCGCGCAGCATCGTCGAGCCGATCCCGGAGCCGACCGCCGAAGAGCTCCAGTCCTTCTTCGACGGCGCGAAATCGAACTACGCCGCGCCCGAGTACCGGACGATCTCCTACGTCAAGCTGGAGCCGGAGGACATCGCCGACGAGGCTGCGGTTACGGACGACCAGGTACGCGACTATTACGACAGGAACGTCGCCCGCTTCACGACGCCGGAGACGCGCCGCATCGAGCAGCTTGTGTTCGCCAGCGCGCAGGCCGCGCAGGCCGCGCTGGAAAAAATCCGCGCCGGCGCGAGCTTCGAGGACGTGGTCGCCGCCGAAGGCAAGACCATGGCCGACGTGGCGCTCGGCACGTTCCGCAAGGACAACCTGCCCGACCCGGCCATCGCCGAGGCCGCCTTCGCGCTCGAAAGCGGCGCGGTGAGCGACGTGGTGGCCGGCGCCTTCGGCAGCCTGCTGCTGCGCGTCACCGAGATCACGCCCGCCGTGGTGAAGCCCTATGAGGAGGTCGCCGCGCAGATCCGCCGCGACCTTGCGATCGACGAGGCAAGCCGCGTGCTGCTCGACACGCACGACACCTACGAGGATGCGCGCGCCGGCGGCGCCAGCATGGCGGAAGCGGCGGAGCGGCTCAAGCTGCGCATGGTCACGGTCGAGGCGGTGGACCGCAGCGGCCGCGACATGGCCGGCACTATCCTGACCGGCCTGCCCGAATCCGTCGCGCTGCTGCGCGAGGCGTTCGAGAGCGAGGTGGGGGTCGAGAACCCGCCGATCACGCTCGGCGCGTCCGGCTTCCTGTTCTACGAGGTCGACAAGGTGACGCCCGCCCGCGACCGCTCGCTCGACGAGGTGCGCGAGCGCGCCATCGCCGACTGGAAGGCGCAGGAATCCTCGACCCGCATGGGCAGCCGCATGTCGGAGCTCAAGAAGCGCCTCGACGACGGCACCGCCTTCGCCGACATCGCCGGCGAGCTCGGCCTCGAGGTCCAGACCAAGCGCGGCCTCAAGCGCGACGCCGACGACGGCGATTTCGGCCGCACCGGCACCGCCGCCACCTTCGGCGTGGCGCAGGGCGGCACCGGCATCGTCGCGGCGCCGCAGGGCGACGCGCAGATCCTGTTCAGGGTGACCGAGGTGGTCGCGCCGTTCGACGCCAGCCCCGATTCCGTGCCCGCCGACCAGCAGACCGCGGTCGCCTCCGGCATGGCCGACGACCTCCTCGACCAGTTGGTCGCCCTGCTCCAGACCCGCTACCCGGTCAGCGTCAACCAGGCGGCGATCAACCAGGCGCTGAGCTTCTGAGGGGGCCATGGCCGACTTCAAGAGCTTCATCGCCAAGGTGGCGGCCGGAACCCCGCTGACGTTCGAGGAGGCCCGCGAGGCGTTCGGCATCGTCATGTCCGGCGAGGCGACGCCCTCGCAGATCGGCGGCTTCCTGATGGCGCTGCGCGTGCGCGGCGAGAGCGTGCCGGAGATTTCCGGCGCCGTGGCGGCCATGCGCGCGCGCATGCTGGGCGTCGACGCCCCGGCCGACGCGATCGACATCGTCGGCACCGGCGGCGACGCGTCCGGCTCCTACAACGTATCGACCTGCGCGGCGTTCATCGTCGCGGGCGCCGGGGTGCCGGTGGCCAAGCACGGCAACCGCGCCCTGTCCTCGCGCTCGGGCGCGGCCGACACGCTCGCCGCTCTGGGCGTCGACATCGACATCGGCCCCGAGCGCATCGCGGCCTGCATCGCCGAGGCCGGCGTCGGCTTCATGTTCGCCCCCGCCCACCATTCGGCCATGCGCCATGTCGGCCCGACCCGCGTGGAGCTCGGAACGCGCACCATCTTCAACCTGCTCGGCCCGCTGTCCAACCCGGCCGGCGTGTCGCGCCAGCTTGTCGGCGTCTTCGCCCCGCAATGGGTGGAGCCGCTGGCGCATGTGCTGAAGGAACTCGGCTCGGACTGCGTCTGGGTCGTGCACGGGGCGGGGCTGGACGAGATGACCACGGCCGGCACGACCCGCGTCGCAGCGCTCGCCGACGGCGAGGTGACGACCTTCGAGGTGACGCCCGAGGAGGTCGGGCTGGCGCGCGTGGCGCCCGAGGCGCTGAAGGGCGGCGACGCCGCCCACAACGCGCAGGCCCTGCGCCGCGTGCTGGACGGCGAACCCGGCGCCTACCGCGACATCGCCGTGCTCAACGCGGCCGGCGCGCTGGTCGTGGCGGGCCGCGTGCGCTCGCTCGCCGACGGCGTGGCGCTGGCGCAGCGCACGCTCGACGCCGGCAAGGCGCGCGCGGCGCTCGACGCGCTGGTCGAGGTTTCCGGCCGGCCCGCTTTCCCCGAGAAGGGCGCGTGATGGCCGACATCCTGCGCAAGATCGAGGCGTACAAGCGCGACGAGATCGCCGCCGCCAGGGCCGCCGTGCCGCTCGCCGAGCTGAAGGCCCGCGCCCGCGACGCTGGCGCCCCGCGCGGCTTCCACCGCGCGCTGGCGGCGCGGAGGGCGGCCGGGCAATATGGCCTTATCGCCGAGGTGAAGAAGGCGAGTCCGTCCAAGGGCCTGATCCGCGCCGATTTCGACCCGCCGTCGCTGGCCCGCGCCTATGAGGCTGGCGGCGCGGCCTGCCTCTCCGTGCTGACCGACGCGCCGTCCTTCCAGGGCGCCCCGGAATTCCTGACCGCCGCGCGCGCGGCCACCGCCCTGCCCGCGCTGCGCAAGGATTTCATGTTCGACACCTATCAGGTGCACGAGGCGCGTGCCTGGGGCGCCGACGCCATCCTCATCATCATGGCCTCCCTCTCCGACGGCGATGCCCGCCGGCTGCACGACGAGGCTGCCGGATTGGGCATGGACGTGCTGGTCGAGGTGCATGACGAGGCGGAGACCGAGCGCGCACTTGCCCTGCCCTCGCCGCGCATCGGCATCAACCACCGCAACCAGCGCAGCTTCGAGACGTCACTCGCGACCACCGAGCGCCTCGCGCCCATGGTTCCCGCGGACAGGCTGCTCGTCGGCGAGAGCGGCATCTTCACCCCCGCCGACTGCACGCGGCTGTCGCGGGCGGGCGTCTCCACCTTCCTCGTCGGCGAGAGCCTGATGCGGCAGGCCGACGTGGAAGCCGCCACCCGGGTGCTGCTCGCCCCCGAGACTTCGCCGGCATGAGCAGGCTCACCCATATCGGCGCCTCCGGCGAGGCCCATATGGTCGATGTCGGCGACAAGGAGGTCACGCGCCGCGAGGCGACCGCCGAGGGCTGCGTGACCATGGCATCCGGGACGCTCGCCGCCATCCTCGCCGGCAACGCGAAGAAGGGCGACGTGCTCGGCACCGCCCGCATCGCCGGCATCATGGCCGCGAAGAAGACGCACGAGCTCGTCCCGCTCTGCCATCCGCTGCTGATCGAGAAGGTCACCGTCGACATCGTGGCGGACGAGGCCCTGCCCGGCCTCAGGATCGAGGCCACCGTGCGCGTGACGGGCCGCACCGGCGTCGAGATGGAGGCGCTGACGGCGGTGTCCGTCGCCTGCCTCACGGTCTACGACATGGCCAAGGCGATGGACCGCGCCATGGAGATCGGCCCCGTGCGGCTGGCGGCCAAGTCGGGCGGCCGCTCCGGCGACTGGCGTCGGCCTGCCCCGGCCCGATCCATGACTCGGCCATGAGCCTGCTGCCCGTCGACGACGCGCTCGACCGCCTGCTCTCGGGCGCGACGCGGCTCGGCGGCGATACGGTCCCCGTCGAGGCAGCGGCGTGGCGCGTGCTCGCCCGGCCGGTCGCGGCGCGGCGCACGCAACCGCCCTTCCCCGCTTCGGCGATGGACGGTTATGCGGTGCGCGCCGCGGACATCGCCACCCTGCCCGCCTTCCTCGACGTGATCGGCGAAGCGCCGGCGGGCCGCCCCTTCGGCGGAACGGTCGGGCCCGGTGAGACCGTGCGCATCTTCACCGGCGCGCCGGTGCCCGACGGCGCCGACACGGTATTGTTGCAGGAGGACACGCGCCCGGCCGGCGACAGGCGGATCGAGGCGACCGAGGCGACCGCGCACGGGCGCAACATCCGCGCCGCCGGCCTCGATTTTCGTGAGGGCGACCCGCTGCTCGCCGCCGGCCGCGTGCTCGATCCGGCCGCGCTCGCCGTCGCCGCCGCCGCCAACCATGCGACGCTGGAGGTGGTGCGCCGGCCGCTCGTCGCCATCATCGCCACCGGCGACGAGCTGGTGTCACCCGGGACCGAGCCGGCGCCGGGCCAGATCGTCGCGTCGAACAACCTTTCGGTGCGGGCGATCGCCGAGGCGGCGGGCGCGCAGGTGCTCGACCTCGGCATCGTGCCGGACGAGCGCGGCCGCATCGCGGCGGCCGTGGAGCGCGCGCGCGGCGCCGGCGCCGACGTCGTGGTGACGCTGGGCGGCGCATCGGTCGGCGACCACGACCTCGTCAAGGGTGTGCTCACCGGCCTTGGCATGCAGCTCGAATTCTGGAAGATCGCCATGCGGCCCGGCAAGCCGCTGATGGTCGGCCGGCTGGGCCGCGCCCATGTGCTCGGCCTGCCCGGCAACCCCGTGTCGAGCCTCGTCTGCTCGCACCTCTTCCTGCGCCCGCTGCTGGCGCGCCTGGCGGGCCGCGATTACGTGCCGGATATCCGCAACGCCGTGCTCGGCAGCGGCATGAAGGCCAACGAGCATCGCCGCGACTATGTGCGCGCCACCGCCTTTCCCGGCTCGGCCGGGCTGGTCGCGACCCCGTTCGAGACGCAGGATTCGTCCATGCTGGCGACGCTGGCGAACGCCAACGCGCTGATCATCCGCGAGCCTCTCGCCCCCGCCGCCGCGCCGGGCGCGCCCTGCCGCGTCTTCATGCTGCGCTAAACGCGGCGCCGGCGACGTGTCGTCGCAAGGGCGGCATTGACCATGGATACTATGCAGTCCGTAATTATCTGACGTTGGCTGGAATTAAGCGCCGGATTCCGGGATTGTCCGGGATTAGGTGAGATCAGCCGATTTGGCGTGGTCGCCGGCGCTCGAAGAAGCGGTAGATGGCGGACTGGGACGGCGCGCTACCGAAACGGCGGCGGCAAGCAGCAATGATCTCGCGTACCGTCATCGTCTGACCGCGCTCATCCAAGCCCGGAATGGTCGGCGCTTCGGATCTCCGCTTCATCACGCAAGCGGACGATCTCGCTTTCGGGCTCTTCTCGACCGGCCGGCGCGGTGTGATCGGCATTCCGGTCCGGCGCCGGGGGCGCATGAACGCCCTCGGGCCGCTACCCGCAATCCGATGCGACGAAATTTGTTGCAAAGTTTGTGCGCAGTATATAGTGTACAGTATGCGCTTAAAGCGGGCTAGTCTCGCGCGTTTCGGGGGGGGGCGAGGTGTGGCGCCGGATAGATGAGCACATTCCCGGGCGCATGATCCAATATGAAAGCCATTAAAGGAGGAAGGTATGCTTGGTAGCCTTATAAGAAATTCGATGGTTATCGCGATTTCGGCCATTTCAATGGCTGTCATGTCGGCTGCCGCTCACGCGTCGTCGCTGGACGATATCATTACAAACAAGAAGATATCCGTCGGAGTTATTACGGATAACCATCCATTCGGCTTTCTTGATGTAAATCAGAAGCCCGATGGTTATGAGATCGACATTGCACGCCTGATGGCGAAGTCCCTAGGCGTCGAAGTCGAATTCGTTCCCCTTGGCTCCCAGAACCGCATACCCTTTCTGCTGAGCGGAAAAGTGGACGCGGTCGTCGGGCTCCTGAGCATTTCCGGTGAGCGCGCGAAGCAGGTCGCGTTTTCCAACCCCTACAACATGGCCGCCAGCGTGATCTTTGCGCCCAAAACGACCAAACTGGAATCGCCGGAGGATCTCGCAGGTCTGCGCATCGGGGTCGGCACGGCCAATGCCGAGGAGGGGCTGGTCGTTGCCATCGCTCCGCCGACGACCCAGGTCCTGCGGTTCGACAATACGCTCGACGCAGCCCAGGCCCTTATGGCCGGGCAGGTGGACGCGCACGCCGGCGGCGACATGCAGCTCGCTCTGTTCAATAAAGCCCGACCGGATCTCGGCATAGAAATCAAGCTGGTCCTGCGCACTCTGTATCAGGGGATTGCGGTTCGTCGCGAAGATACCGACCTCGTGCGCTGGATGAATACGTGGCTCTTCGCGGTAAAGACCAATGGCGAGTTGGAGACCGTCTACAGGAAATGGTTCGACAAGCCGCTTCCGGATCTGCCGACTTTCTGAAGGCATGCGAATAATTGCCCCGACCGAAGACCCCTGTTTTCAAGTAAGCAATTGAAACCCTTGCGCTCCGCGATCGGCATCTCGATCCTCCGGACGCTTGCCGGATGACAGGTCGACGCGGCATGCTTGCTTGCCGCGTCGACCGCGACGGCAACCTATATCGCGAAGCTTTGGCTCCGGTGTTGCGGGCGCGCGCCGAAGGGCGTTCCCGTGGGAGGCGGTGATCATGGTGCAAGGTAAGGCAGAAATCGCGGTGGTGGGCGCAGGCACGCTCGGCCGGCAGATCGCGCTCATGTTTGCCGTGCGCGGCGAGGAAGTGCGGATCTTTGACGTGAGCGCCGAGGCGAGCACGGCGGCCGCCGCGGCCGGCAACGCCGCCGTCAAGGCGCTCGCCGAAGGCATTCCCGGCGGAACGCCTGGATCGCTCGTCGCATCGTCCGATCTTGCCTCCGCCGTCGACGGCGCATGGCTGGTGATCGAATGCATACCGGAGAAGGTCGGGCTCAAGGTTGAGATGTTCGGGATGCTGGACGGGCTGACCGATCCGGCCACCATTCTGGCGAGCAATTCATCGTCGCTGCCGACAAGCCGCCTCATCGAGCGTGTGAAGCATCCCGAGCGCGTCCTGAACCTGCATTTCTATCGGGGAAGGACTGTCGTCGAGGTGATGTCGTGCGGACATACTTCCCCGGCCATCATCCGGCGATTGATGGATGAACTGCCCAGGTACGGAATGGAACCCTTCGAGGTGAAGAAGGAAAGCCTCGGGTTCATCTACAATCGTATTTGGGCCGCCATCAAACGCGAGGCGCTCGCGATCGTTGCGGAAGGTGTCTCGTCTCCCGAGGAAGTCGACAGAATATGCACACGGATAGAAGGATCGGCCAGAGGCCCCTTCCGGCGCATGGACTCGGTCGGCCTCGACGTCGTGCTCGATATTGAAAATGTCTATGCCGCGGAGAAGCCCGGCATTCCCCAGGGCCCTCGCGATCTGTTGAAGAGCTACGTGGATCGGAACTGGCTTGGAGAAAAGACCAACCGGGGATTTTACCCGGAATACACAAGCGAGAAGTGATTTGTGTTCCCCGATACCCGAACGCAAGCGCATGCAGGCGGGTGTTTGCAGGCGGCCCATGCGCCGGGTGGCGGCTGATCCAGGATCGAGCGGCGGCGGCGACCGCCTGAAGGGCGATCGGTCCCGGTAAGATGTCTTTTCCGGGGCCTGTTTGATGGCGGCGGCACGGCGCAGCCTTCATTGGTATCCGGGCGGCATGACGACGCCTGCGGTCGCCGGATTCCACCGGCGGGCGATTGACCGGAATACAAAATACGGTATACTATGTAAAAGTAGAGGCGACGGCCGCCGCAAGGCGGCGTCCAGCGTGACGGATGTGTCTTTTCGCGGGGTGCCATGGTCCGTCCCGTCAGTGGTCCAAGACCAGTCGGCCGCCGGTTTGGAGATGTCTCGGGATGCAGACGGGTCCCGGAACTATCGTTCCTTGCCAGAACGCGCGACGCTGCGCCGAACATTGTCGAATTACAGGAGACGGCTCTAGATGAAGATTCTGATCATTGGCGCCGGCGGCGTCGGAGGCTATCTCGGGGCGCGTCTTCTGCAAGCCGGTGCCGACGTCACCTTTCTCGTTCGCGAGAATCGCAAGCGCCAGATGGATGAGCGCGGCCTGATCGTCCGCAGCCCCCTTGGCGATTTCAGCGGCCCCGTCAGGGCGATCAGCGGCAGCGAGCTCGAGCCTGTCTACGACATCGTCGTGCTGGCGACCAAGGCCTATCATCTGAACGCCGACCTTCTGGGCGACCTGAAGAAGGTGATGCGTGAAGGATGCTACATCCTCCCCTTGCTCAACGGCATGCAGCACATGGATTGGCTCGATGCTGCCTTCGGTCGAGAGGCGGTGTTCGGCGGGCTGTGCCGTATCTCGATGGTGTTGGAGGACGACGGCGCGTTGAGGCATCTGGGCGGCGGCGACAATTATGTCTTCGGCAAGAGAGGCGATGGCGGCGGCGATCTGCTCGACTCGCTCAAGGACCTCGCCTCGAAAAGCAGGCTGGACTTCCATGTGTCTCCCGACATCGAGCAGGCGATGTGGGAGAAATTCTTTACGCTGGTGACGTTCGCCGGAGCGACATGCCTCATGCGCGCGCCGATCGGCTGCATCGTGTCGACGACGGAAGGCCGCGCCTTCATCTTCGAACTGCTCAACGAGGCCGTCGGCGTAGCCCGTGAAGCCGGCTATACATCGCCGCCCAGCGTCTATCATTTCTTCGGTAAGCGGCTCCTCGATCCCTCGTCGCAACTGACGTCCTCGCTCCTGCGCGACATCGAGGCAGGCAATCCGATCGAGGCCGATCATCTGATCGGCGACTTCTACCGGCGCGGGCGCACGTTCGGCCTGCCGATGCCGCTGTTCCGCCTCGCATGGGTTCATATGGAATCCGTTCTCAATCGCCGCGAGATGAAATCTGCGAAGCGCTAGAAGAAATTAAATTCAATTCATGCATCTATCGAACTCAGGATGGTCCATTGCTGAATATTGCGCAGAAAATCTCTTATTATATTTAAATATTTTGAATAAATTTCGTGAATCGAAGAGGTTTCCATGAAACTTGCAACCTTCGCAACGGACCAGGAAGCACATGTTGGTATCGCTGTTCTTGAGGAATCGTTGCTCTTCGATCTGACTGCCGCTGCCGCGCAGGAGCTTGGTCCGCGCGCTGCAAGGTTCAAGTCGATGCTTGCGCTGATCGACGCCGGGGACGCCGCGCTCGACGAGGCGCGCGAGCTCTGCCGGCGCTTCTCAGGACGGCAGGAGTTCGTTCGTGACTTGAGGAGCGCCAGGTTGCTCGCGCCCCTGCCCGAACCGCGCCAGATGCGCGACGCGATGTCGTTTGCGCGCCATATCGTGCAGGGCGGCAGCGGGCAGGGCCTTGAGCTTGCGCGGGCACGGGAGCGTGCGGACGATGAAGAGGTCCGCCGGATCCTCGCACGGCCGCTCGGAGAACTGCCCGAAATATATAAGCAGATTCCCATCCACTACATAACCAACCGATTTTCCGTTGGCGGCCCCGACTCGGCCGTAAGGTGGCCAAAGTATAGCAGTATCATCGATTATGAAATGGAGTTCGGTATTATTACCAAAGGAACATCACTGGATATTACCGCGGCGGAGGCGCGAGAGCACATATTTGGTTTTACCATATTCAACGACTTCAGCGCACGCGACAAGCAGAAGATGGAGATGCAGGGTCGTCTGGGACCGACAAAAGGAAAAAGCTTCAACGGTGGAAACGTGCTCGGCCCATGGATCGTAACGCCGGATGAAATCGAAGATCCGTATTCTCTCGCGGCGACCGTGAGGATCAACGGGCGCACGGTTTCCGAGAGCAATACACGGGGTATGCTGTTCTCGTTTGAGGAAATATTGTCATATATATCTCAAGACGAAACTATTATGCCGGGCGAATTCATAGGGTCGGGAACTTTGGGGGACGGGTGCGGGCTGGAGAACGGCTATTTCCTCCATGACGGCGATGTCATTGAAATTGAGTTCGATGGCATCGGTATTTTGAGGAATACGATTAGAGCATCGTAGAAATCCGCTTTGCATATATTGTTATATTTATAAGTATACCTCGGTATGAAAATTCAAATCCACTCTGGAGTCTTGAGGTGACACTCCCAATCCCTCTGGTTTCGGTAGGGGCGCTGGCGGAGGCGCTTCCGCCGGACGATGTGGTGGTACTTGATTGCAGTTGGTACCTCCCCTCCGACGGACGCGATGCTGAGGCCGAATTCCTATCGGGCCATATCCCGGGCGCTCAGCGTTTCGATTTCGACGTGGCGGTGGCGGCGTGCGACACGCACCAGCCTCACATGCCGCCGGATGCCGATGTTTTCGAGAGGGCGGCCCGGGATCTCGGCATCTCGGAGACCAGCACGGTGGTCTGCTATGACGGCGCCGGCATTTTTGCCGCGCCCCGTGCCTGGTGGATGTTCCGCGCGATGGGCCACCGGAAGGTCGCGGTGCTGGATGGCGGATGGCCCGCCTGGTCATCCTCGGGCCATCCTGTCGAAACCGGCAGCACCGCACCGAGGGGGAAAGGTGATTTCGTCGCGAGGCCGGACCCGGGCTGGGTTCGGGACGCCGCCGCCGTCCGGTCCGCGCTTGGCGATCCCCGGATCGCGGTGATCGATGCCCGCTCGGTGCTCCGATTCTCGGGAAAAGTGGCCGAGCCTCGCCCCGGGCTTCGCAGCGGCGCGATGCCCGGCGCGACGAATTTGCCTTTTGGCGACCTCGTCTCCGACGGGCATATGCGATCGATCGAGGAACTGGATGCGCGCCTCGCGCAGGCGGGCGCCACCGGGGATCGTGCGGTCGTGGCGACCTGCGGATCGGGGGTTACCGCGGCGGTGGTGGCCTTTGCCGCAACATTGGCCGGCCGGACGCGCGTGGCGGTTTATGACGGATCCTGGGCCGAATGGGGTGACGAGCGCAGGCAGGACCTTCCGGTGGTGCGCTCCGCGGAAGCCGACGCGCCCCCGGCCGGAGGCTGAAGGATGCCGCAATGAACGTTTTGCCGGAACACAAGGGATTTCTGGACAAGCTCGGCCGGGGGCTCGATCCGGGCGATCTGGTGCTCGGCCCGGCAATCCCGGAAGATGCACTGCGCGACTGGACCGACGAGGCGCCAGGTGTGCCGATTGCGCTGGTCAAGCCACGGGATACGGGCTCGATCGCGCGGATATTGCAGCTCTGCCACGAGCACGGCGTACCGATCGTTCCGCAGGGCGGGCGATCCGGCCTGGCCGGAGGGGCGGTCGCCACCGACGGAGCGGTGCTGCTGTCGCTGGAACGCATGAATGCGATCGAGCATCTGGATGCCGACGCCGCCACCATGACCGTGCAGGCCGGGGCGCGGCTGCAGCATGTCCAGGATGCCGCGGAACACGCGGGCCTCATGTTCGCGATGGATTTCGGAGCCCGCGGATCGGCGCAGATCGGCGGCGCCGTATCGACCAACGCCGGCGGCAACCGGGTCCTGCGCTACGGGATGATGCGGGAGCTCGTCCTGGGCCTCGAGGTCGTGCTCGCCGACGGGACCGTGTTGCCCATGATGAACCGGATGCCGAAGAACAATGCGGGCCTTGACCTGAAGCATCTCTTCATCGGCTCGGAAGGAACTCTCGGCGTCGTGACCCGTGCCGTGCTCAGGCTCCGTCCGGGCGTGGCGGGCGCGAACACGGCGCTGCTGGCCTTTCCCGATTTCGAGGCCGCGCTGAGCCTTCTCAATCTCGCCCAGCATCGCCTTTCGGGCCGGGTATCGGCCTACGAGCTGATGTGGCTCGACTACTACCGCGCCGCCGCAAAGGCCACCAGCGCGCGCGAACCCCTGGAAGCAAGGCACCCGGTCTACGCGATCATGGAGGTGCAAGGCGCCGATCCCGCCGGCGAGCGCGCGCTCTTCGATGCCGTGCTCGAGGCGGGACTGGAGGCCGGGTGGATCGTCGACGCCGTGATCGCGGAAAGCAATTCCGACGCGGCCGACTTCTGGCGGCTGCGGGATGCGGTGGCCGAGATCTTTTCGGTCCACAAGCCAACCATCACCTTCGACGTCTCGGTGCCCCAGAAGCACATCGGCGCATGTGTCGATGCCCTGCGCGCAAGGCTTTCCGAGCGATTCCCCGGGCTACAGACGCTATTCTTCGGTCATGCGGGGGACTGCAACATCCATCTGGTCGCCGGCCCCACCGACAGCCACGACCCGTCCGGCCATTCCATCGAAGACGAGGTGTACGAGATCATTCGCGCGTTTGACGGCTCCATATCCGCGGAACACGGAATCGGCCTTCACAAGAAACCGTGGCTGCATTTCAGCAGGAATGCAGCCGAGCTGGCTACGCTTCGCGTCCTGAAGCAGGCGCTCGACCCGCGCGCAATCCTAAACCCCGGCAAAGTCCTCGGATAGATCACCAGGAAGGCGTCCAAATGCGCTTTGAGAAACCGACCATCGACATTACGCGCCTCCTGACGCCTCGATCCGTGGCCATCATCGGAGCATCCGAGGATCAGGAGAAGTTCGGCGGCCGCCTGATGAAAGCGTTGACGGCGCATGCCTTTGCGGGCGCCATCTACCCGATCAACGCCTCCCGCAGGACGGTATTCGGGCTGCGCGCCTACCTTTCCGTGCGGGATCTGCCGCAGCCGCCCGACGTCGTGATGATGGCCATCCCCCAGAAGGCCGTCAAAGCCACGGTCGAGGACTGCGTCGCCGCCGGAGCAAGGGTCGCCATTATCCTGACGTCGCGCTTTGCCGACGCCAGCCCGGAGGGCGCGGCCCTCGAGGCCGAGATCGTCGCAACCGCGCGCCGGGGGAACATGCGCATCATCGGGCCCAACTGCCTCGGCCTGATCAGCCCGGCCCAGAAGCTCGCGCTCTGCGCCTCGCCCGCGCTGATGACGGACCACCTGCTGGTCGGGCGCATCGGGCTGGTGAGCCAGTCCGGCGCGCTGATGACCACGATGTTCGACCGGGCGGCGGCCCGGGGCATCGGCTTCTCGCATTGCTTTTCGATCGGCAACCAGTCCGACATGGACCTGGCCGATTTCATCGATTTTCTGACCGCCGATTCCGATACCGATGTCATCTGCACCTACATCGAGGGGCTGAAGGACGCGCAACGCTTCCTCGCCGCGGCGGGCCGGGCCCGCGCGGCCGGCAAGCGTATCCTGACCGTCAAGGTCGGTCGCACGAAGGCGGGCGCGGAAGCCGCTTACTCCCACACCGCCAGCCTGGCCGGCAGCCATGAGGCATTCGCGGCGGCATGCCGGAAGGCCGGGATCCTGTTGATGGACGACACCGACGCCATGGTGCTCCTCGCCGCCATCCTCAGCACCCACGGCACCAGGGTTTGCGACGCCGTCACGATCCTGACGCCTTCGGGAGGCAGCGGGGCGGTCGCGGCCGACAGGCTGAGCGACGCGGGGATGCGCATGGCCCCGATCCATCCCGACGTGCTTCCGGCCCTGTCGGAGATCTATCAAGGCGCGGCCGCGCGATCCAATCCGCTGGATATCGGCATCTCGACCACCGGCAATTTCGAAAAGGCCGCCGGGGATACCGCCCGGGTGATGCTTTCCAGCCCCCATACCGGCTTTCTTCTGGTCCCACTCACCACCTCGCCCGACATACGCCGCATTGCCGATGGAGTCCTCAACGGGAGCGAATCCGCCGCAGCCCCTGACGGCCGGCAGCCGTTCCTGATCGTGCTGCAACCCGGTGCAGCAGCGGCTCCTGCGAAGGAGACGCTGCTCGATCGAGGGGCGTTCTTCGCGGAGAGCCTGGATGAGGCGATCCGCGCCATCGTCGGTTGGTCGCGGGCCATGGCGTGCCGAGGGGAAGCTCCGGGCTCCTTTCCCATCCGGCCCCCCGGCCTCGACCTTGCGGCGGTCGAGGCGCTGGGCCTTGCCGACAAGATCGACGAGGACCGCGCCAAGCAGGTGCTGGCTGCCTATGGCGTTCCGGTGAACCGTGGGCGGCTGGTGACGGATGCCGAGCATGGCCGTGCCGCCGCGGCAGGCTTGACGGCGCCGTTCGCGGTCAAGGTCGTTTCGCCTGAGATCGTCCACAAATCCGACGTGGGCGGCGTCGCATTGTCCCTACAGACGCCCGCGGAGGTGGAGGCCGCGATCGGGCGGATGCGCGGCCAGCTGGCAAAGACCATGCCCGATGCCCGGATCGAGGGCTTCCTCGTGCAGGAGATGGTTCGCGGCGAGGCGGAGATACTCATCGGCGCGCGGCACGACGCCCAGTTCGGGCCGCAGATCATGGTCGGCGCAGGCGGCGTGCTGGTCGAACTGTTGCGCGACGTCGAGGTCGCGGCCGCTCCGGTGGGCGCCGACACCGCGCAGGAGATGATAGGGCGGCTTTCGATCGCCAAGCTGCTCGCCGGTTACCGGGGTGCCCCCCCCCTCGACATGCCGGCGCTGGCCGACGCCGTCTCGCGGATAAGCTGGCTTGCTCACGATCTGGGCCCCAGGATCGCGGAGCTCGATGTCAATCCGATGATCGTCGGCCGGGCGGGCGCGGGTTGCTGCGCCGTCGACGCCCGTATCCTTATTTCAGAGCCGCATGCGGAGAGGTGAATATACTATGGCTGATGTTACGATCGATAATATTGGAAAAGTGATGGTGTTGACCATCAACAAGCCGGAAAAGAGGAATGCAATCAGCCTGGGCGTCTCCGTTGCGCTTCAGGAGGGTTTCAGGGCATTCGATGCGTCGGACGCGCGCGTCGCGATCATCACCGGCAGCGGGACGGCGGCATTTTCGAGCGGCGCCGACCTCAACGATATGCCCGACGTCGGGCGCTGCCTTCCCACCATCGGAACCCGGACGGACAAGCCGATCATCTGCGCGGTGGAGGGCTGGTGCATCGGGGTGGGACTGATGGTCGTCGGATTGTCGGACCTGTGCGTCGCAGGCCGGAGCGCACGGTTCAGTTATCCTGAAGGGCGGGTTGGCCTGACCATGGGCGTGGGCCCTGCCCTGGCCAAGCGTCTGCCGCACAAGATCGCGATGGAACTGCTTCTTACGGGAGACACTGTCACGGCCGAGCGAGCCTTCAGCTTCGGCTTCGTCAACCGGTTGTGCGAAGACGGCAAGGCGCTTGCCACCGCCCTCGAAATGGCCGAGCGCATCGCCGGCATGGCGCCGCTTGTGGTGCAGACCATCAAGAGCACCGTCAACGACGATATCCTGACGCCGACGCCGAGCGAGGTGATGTTCCGCCGCCAAGCGCAAATCGAAATGATGCAGAAAAGCCGGGACCATGTCGAAGGCATCGCCGCCTTCAACGAGCGCCGGCCCCCCCGGTTCACCGGGCAATGACAACGGTCGAAGACAACTTGTGATCGACGAATCGAAAGCCCTGCGGCCGGACGGCCCGGCAGCGCATCTCCGCTTCCACAAGGTGGATACGGGATGCTGGGCGGCGGCCCCGCGAGGTGCCAGGGTTGATGTGGAGGCGGCGGGAAGGCCGCGGTCCCGATCGGGGTGAGATACCGGGCGCGATGCGAGCATCGCGCTAAACGAGATTGTGGAGCGCAATGGCGGTCTATACGTCCCAGCACTGGGGGATCTACGAAGTCCACCCGAACCCAGGCATCGGGCCGACCCTCAAGCCTGCAAGCTTCGACCCCGATTTTTCGCGGATCGGGCTGCACCAGCTTGACAACGGCGTGACCCGTCTGCGCGTGCGGCGTCCGGCCGTTCGGAAGGGCTGGCTGGACAACGGTCCCGGAAGCACGTCGAGCCGCGCGAGCGAGCCGTTCGTCGAGGTCGAATGGTCGGTGGCCGCCGATCTTGTCGCCGCCGAAATCCGCCGGGTTGTCGCAAGTCACGGCAACGAAGCGATCTTCGGCGGTTCATACGGATGGGCCAGCGCCGGCAGGTTCCATCACGCGCAAAGCCAGCTCCACCGTTTCCTGAACCAGGCCGGCGGCTATGTGCGGCACGTCAACAGCTACAGCAACGGCGCGGGTCACGTGATCCTGCTGAGAACGGCGGTGAGAAAGTCGACCACGGTAGCGGCGGGATAGTCCTGCTG
>CAZVTK010000101.1:0-17112 GCA_964629765.1 uncultured Mesorhizobium sp. | reverse complement strand
CGATGCCGCGCGCGCGGAGATCGCCGGGGTGCTCAGATCGGTGGGCGCGCTCTAGAGCGGGATACAATGAGATTGAAACGCTATCCCGCTCTATCTTTTTGTTTGAGCATGATCTTTTCCGAAAAGTGGTTTCCACTTTTCGGGATCATGCTCTAGCGCGGCACGACGCAAACGTACAACGATACCAGACGCCGGCGGCCCGACCGCCGCCGCATAGAGCGGACACATGACTGCTACCCAGATCATCATCGACTGCGATCCAGGCATCGACGACGCGATCGCGCTGCTTGCGGCCTTCGTGTCGCCGGATCTCGACATCCTCGCCATCACGGCGGTTTCCGGCAACCAGCCGGTGGAACGGGCTGTGCGCAACGCGCTGCAAATCTGCGAGCTCGGCGGGCGCACCGACATTCCCGTCCATATCGGCTGCCATCGCCCGCTCCTGCGCGATCCGATCCGCGGTCATTTCCACGGCAGCTCCGGCCTCGGCAACACCAGCCTGCCGGACCCGGTCAAGGTCCCGGAGGAGAAGGGCGCGGTCGAGTTTCTCGTCGACAGGCTGAGCGAGGCCGCGCGCGACCGCAAGCCGGTCACGCTGTGCTGTCTCGGGCCGATGACCAACGTCGCCATGGCGCTGCGCATGGAGCCCAAGATCGCCGAGGGCATCGAGCGCATCGTCATGATGGGAGGAGCCTATCGGGAGCCCGGAAACCGCTCGCTGACCGCCGAGTACAACATGCTGGCCGACCCGCATGCGGCGCATGTGGTCTTTTCAAGCGGCATCCCCATCGTCGCGCTGGCGCTCGACGCCACGCATCAGGTCATCCTCACCCCCGATCACGTTCGGCGGTTCGAGACCGTCAGCGGAAGGATTTCCTCGGTGGTCGCCGAACTGATGGCGTTCTGGGACCGCAATCAGGTCGAGCGTTACGGCTCGCGCGGCGGGCCGCTGCACGACCCGCTGGTGATCGCGTGGCTGCTCGCGCCGCAGCTTTTCCTAACGAAGCGCGCGCGCGTCTTCATCGAGCATGAAAGCGAGCTGTGCATGGGCCAGACCGTGGCCGACTGGTACGGCATGAGCGGGCTGGAGCCGAACGCCGAGATCGTCACCAAGGTCGACGCCGCCGGCGTGATCGACCTGTTCCTCGACCGCTTCTCCCGTTACCGCGCGGACATCGCCGCATGAGCCGCCATCGGGTCATCATCGACACCGATCCCGGCGTCGACGACGCGGCGGCGATCCTGCTGGCGCTGGCGTCGCCGGAGATCGATCTTCTGGGCATTTCGGTCGTGGCCGGCAATGTCGGGCTGGAGGCGAGCGTGGCGAATGCCTGCAAGCTGGTGGCGCTGGCCGGCCGCCGCGACGTTCCGGTGCTGGCGGGCGCGGCGGGGCCGCTGGTGCGCCAGCCGGTGCTCGGCAAATACGCGCGGATCGGCGGCTTCGCCGACGATCTGGTTCCGCCGACCGACCTCGTCCCGCGGCCCGGTTCCGCCGTCCGCTTCATCGCGGAGCGCGCGCGCGAGGCGGCGCGGCTGGGAAGCGGCGTGACGCTCTGCGCCATCGGGCCGCTGACCAACGTCGCGCTTGCGCTGCGGCTGCACCCGGAAGTGGCGGCCGGCATCGGGCGGATCGTCATGATGGGCGGCGCGTTCGCCTCGATGGGCCATCGCACGCCCTGGTCGGAATACAATGTCCATGCCGATCCGCACGCCGTCGAAATCGTGCTGGGGTCCGGCGTCCCGCTGACGCTGCTGCCGCTCGACGTCACGTTCCAGGCCCTGTTCACGGAAGCCGACTTCGGCGCGTTCGAGGCACGGGGCGGCGCATGCGGCCGGGCGATGGCCGCGCTGCTGCGCGCCTATGACCGCAGCGACGAAAAACGCTTCGGCCGCCCCGGCGGTCCCATTCACGATGCGATGACCGTTGCCTGGCTGCTGCGGCCGGAGCTTTTCGGCGGCCGCGACGCGGCAGTCGGGGTCACGACCTGCGGGCCGACCGCCGGCCATAGCTGGGCCGATTTCCACGGCGTGACCGGGCAAAAACCCAATGCGCGCGTCGTCGACGCGGTCGACGAGGCCGGATACCGCCGGCTGGTTACGGAGCGTATCGCGGGGCTGGGCGCGAGGCGGCAGGCATTCGAAGGGAGGGGGATCGAGGCATGAGCAGTTATCTTCTGAGCCGGCTTCTCCAGACGGTCGTGACGCTGTTCGTCATGAGCGTGCTGGTGTTCGTCGGGCTTTACATGGTCGGCAATCCGGTCGACGTGCTGTTGAGCCCCGCGGCCACCCCGGCTGAAAGGCTGGAGATCATCCAGTCGTTCGGTCTCGATCGTCCGGTATGGGAGCAGTATTTCCTGTTCGTCTCCAACGCGCTGCGCGGCGATCTCGGCAATTCGTTCATCTTCAACCAGCCCGCGCTCGACCTGATCCTGCGCCGCATGCCCGCGACGCTGGAGCTCGCCTTCACCGCGCTGGCGATGGCGCTGGTGCTTGGCATCCCGCTCGGCATCCGCGCCGGGCTGAAGCCGGACAGCTTCATCTCGAAATCGGTGATGACCTTCTCGATCCTGGGCTTCAGCCTGCCGACCTTCTGGATCGGCCTCGTCATGATCATGGTCTTCAGCGTGCAGCTCGGCTGGCTGCCCGCATCGGGGCGCGGCGATACCGTCGATCTCTTCGGCGTGCCGGTCAGCTTCCTCACGCTGGACGGGTGGTCGCATCTGCTGCTGCCGGCCTTCAACCTGGCGCTGTTCAAGATCTCGCTGGTGATCCGCCTGACGCGAGCCGGCGTGATGGAGGTTTTGCAGCTCGACTTCGTGCGCTTCGCCCGCGCCAAGGGCATTTCGGAAAGACGAATCCTGCGCGTCCATGTGCTCAAGAACACGCTGATCCCGCTCATCACGGTGATCGGCCTCGAGCTCGGCTCGCTCATCGCCTTCGCGGTCGTCACCGAGACGATCTTCGCATGGCCCGGCATGGGCAAGCTCATCATCGACGCCATCGGCGTCCTGGACCGCCCGGTGATCCTCGCCTACCTGATGATCACCGTCGTGATGTTCAGCGTCATCAACCTGCTGGTCGACATCCTCTATTCCCTCGTCGATCCCCGCGTCCGTCTCGAGGGAGGTTCGAGGTGAGCCAGACCGACAAAACCGCAGTCTCCGCGCATTCCGGCGCAGGCACGCCCATCGCGCGCGGCGTCTCGCCGCTGAGGCGCACGTTGCAGGCCCTGCTGCGCGACCGCCTGGCGCTGACGGGTATCGTCATCGTCTCGATCCTGCTCCTCGCCGCCGTGCTTGCGCCGGTCCTGGCGCCGCAGAACCCCTACGACCTCGCCCAGCTCGACATCATGGACGGGCGCCTTGCTCCCGGCTCGCAGAGCATGTCCGGCGCAGTCTACCTGCTCGGCACCGACGACCAGGGTCGCGACCTGTTCAGCGCCATCCTCTACGGCCTGCGCACCTCGATCCTCGTCGGGATCGTCAGCGCCGCGATCGCGCTGGTGATCGGCACCAGCATCGGCCTGCTCAGTGCCTATGCCGGCGGCCGCACCGATGCGGTGCTGATGCGCATCGTCGATATCCAGCTCTCCTTCCCGGCCATCCTGATCGCGCTGATCTTCCTCGCGGTGCTCGGGCAGGGCGTCGACAAGATCATCATCGCGCTGGTGGTCACCCAGTGGGCATATTACGCCCGCACCGTGCGCGGCTCGGCGCTGGTCGAAAGCAAGCGCGCCTACACCGACGCGGCGCGCTCGATGGCACTGTCCGACCGGAGGATCATCTTCCGCCACATCCTGCCCAACTGCGTGCCGCCGCTGATCGTCGTCGCGACGATGCGCGTCGCCTATGCGATCATGCTGGAGGCGACATTGTCCTTCCTCGGCATCGGACTGCCGGTGACGGAGCCGTCGCTCGGCCTGCTGATTTCCAACGGCTTCGAATACCTGCTGTCGGGCGACTACTGGATCAGCTTCTTTCCGGGCATCACCCTGCTGCTGCTCATCGTCGGCATCAACCTGATCGGCGACGCGCTGCGCGACGTTCTCAACCCCCGGCGCGAGGGCTGATCCATGACCGCACCGATCCTCTCCATCTCCGGCTTGACCACCTCCTTCAAGGTGGGCGGCGAATGGCGCGATGTCGTCCGCAATGTCGGCTTCGACATCGCCCCGCGCGAAACGGTGGCCGTCGTCGGCGAATCCGGTTCCGGCAAGAGCGTGACGGCCATGTCGGTCATGCGGCTGCTCGGTCCGAACGCCCGCACCACAGGGACGATCGAATTCGAGGGCAGGGATCTGCTTTCCCTGCCGGCGGACGCCATGCAGACCATCCGCGGCAACCGGATCGGCATGATCTTCCAGGAGCCGATGACCTCGCTCAACCCGGTGCTCAAGATCGGCGACCAGATCAAGGAGGTTCTCGTTCAGCACCGCGGCCTCGGCCATGCGGCGGCAACGGCTGAGGCCGCGCGGCTGCTGGACAAGGTGCGCATCCCGTCGGCGACGGCGCGGCTGAACGAATATCCGATGAGCTTTTCCGGCGGCATGCGCCAGCGCGTCGTCATCGCCATCGCGCTTGCCTGCGAGCCCCGGCTGCTGATCGCCGACGAGCCGACCACCGCCCTCGACGTCACGATCCAGGCGCAGATCCTGGAGCTGATAAAGACGCTTCAGCGCGAGGAAGGCATGTCCGTCCTTTTCATCACCCACGACATGGGCGTGGTGGCGGAGATATCCGACCGCACGGTGGTGATGTATCGCGGCGAGGTCGTCGAGGCCGACACGACGGAGCGTATCTTCCGCGATGCGGCGCATCCCTACACGCGCGCGCTTCTGTCGGCGGTGCCGCAGCTCGGCTCGATGACCGGCGAGCCGCGTCCGCTGCGCTTCCCCGTCGTCGACATGGCCACCGGCGACATGCGGCCCGTGCCGCCGACCGCCGATACGGTGCGGACCGACATCGAGCCGATCCTGACGGTGGACAAGCTCGTCACCCGCTTCCCCGTCCGCAAGGGCTTCCTGAGGCGGACCGTGGGCAGCATCCACGCCGTCGAGGACGTTTCGTTCGCGCTGCGCGCGGGCGAGACGCTGTCGTTGGTCGGCGAGTCGGGATGCGGCAAGTCCACGACGGGCCGCTCGATCATCCGCCTTACCGAGATGACGTCCGGCAAGATCGAGATCGGCGGGCGCGACGTCGCGCGCGCGGGCAAGGCGGAACTGGCGAACATAAGGCGCAACGCGCAGATGATCTTCCAGGATCCCTATGAGAGCCTCAACCCGCGCATCCGCGTCGGCGACGCCATCGCCGAGCCGATGATCGCCCACGGACTGGCAAACGCCGCCCAGGCGCGGCAGCGCGTCGGCGCGCTGCTGGAGCAGGTGGGCCTTTCGCCGTCGATGGCGGACCGGTTTCCGCACGAGTTCTCCGGCGGGCAGCGGCAGCGCGTCTGCATCGCCCGCGCGCTCGCCCTCGATCCGAAGATCATCGTGGCCGACGAATCCGTCTCCGCGCTCGACGTGTCGATCAAGGCGCAGGTCATCAACCTGATGCTCGACCTTCAGGAGCAGCTCGGCCTCGGCTATCTGTTCATCAGCCACGACATGGCGGTGGTGGAGCGCATCAGCCACCGCGTCGCGGTGATGTATCTGGGCGAGATCGTCGAGATCGGCCCGCGGCAGGCGGTCTTCGAGAACCCGCAGCACGCCTACACCCGCAAGCTGATGGCGGCGGTGCCGATCGCAGACCCGGCGCGCCGGCGCCCCCGCCATATCTCCAACGATGAGATCCGCAGCCCCTATCACGACGCCGGCTATCTGCCGCCGAAGCGCTTCTACAGCGAGGTGGGAGAGGGGCATCTCGTGCTGGTCGACCCGCTGGAAGCAGCCGCCTGAACGAAAGGAACGAGCCTCGGGCGGCGGCCTTGCGCGATCAGCTCCGGCCCGGGTCAAAGCCGCCGGGGCATGCCGCTCGATCCGGCCGGCGTGCCCGCCAGCCGCCCGACGGAGGGAAGCCGCACATATTGCGGCGGTTTCCTGCGTGGCCCCGACCCGATAAGCTCGCCGGATGAGAAGCGGGAAACCGGATCAGGGTGTCTGGCGCAGCCGCGGCATCATCTTTCTCGGATGGGCCGTGATCCTGAGCGTCGTCGTCGCGGCGACGGCGCTGTACGAACGCCGGAAGCTTCTGGCCGAGTTCCAGAGCGAAGCCACAGTCCTGCATCGTCTCGCCTCGCAGCGCGCGGATCAGCACGACGCGCACCTGACATCGCTGTCAGCACTTGCCATTGCAGATGGAACCGGCCGACGGGACCTGTTGCTGGAGGTTGCGTCCACCATCACGCGCTTCTACCCGCGGATCGAGGCGGTCGATCTCGTTCCATTGCAGCCGTCCGCGCCCTATCTGACGACGAGAGCCGGGCTTTCCGAACAGCAACTGGCCGTCATCAGGGCGGCGGCCGGCGCATCGGATGGGCAGCTTGCATTGCGCCTGGCGCCGGGCGCGCCGGAGAGCTATCTGCTGATCAAACGCAGCCCCAACTCGGACGACGCCCGCTTCGGGATCGCGCTCGAAGTGAATGCAGCGGCCCTGCTCGATACGGACTCCGCGATCTGGACGCGGCCGTCCGTGACATATGCGCTTCTGATGCCTGACGGAACGCTCCTTACCGGAGAAGGACGAACCGCGGGCATGCGCTTCGAAAAGGCGCTCGGCAGCAATTCGCAACCACTGCTCTTTCAGGCCGACATCGCGCCGGGCCTGTCCGACCTGCTGCCCGGCGGCAGGCTGGCGGCCTTCGCGATCCTGGCGTCGCTGCTCTATGCGATTTCCGTGCTGGGCCTGCGGCAGCTTGCGCGTGCGCGCCGGGCCGAGCGGATGGCGCATCTGAGCGCGCAGGAAGCCCGGCTGGCCCATGCGTCGCGGGTCAATACGCTGGGCGAGATGGCCAGCGGCATGGCGCACGAGCTGACGCAGCCCCTGACCGCCATCCTGAGCCAGGCCCAGGCCGGCCGGCACCTGTCCCGGCGCGGCGACGCCGATGCGGTCGAAACGGTGCTGCAAAGCATCGCCGAACAGGCCAGGCGGGCAGCGGCCATCATCGAGCGGCTGCGCAACTGGACGCGGCCTGCGGCCGAAACGGACCGGCAATGTTGCGTGGCGGAGGCCGTGCGCAATGTCGAGGCGCTGCTGCGGCCGGAGGCGGACCGGGCGGGCATCGCGCTCTCCATCGACCTCGACGCAGGCGCGATGCCGGTGCGGGGCGATCAGGTGGAGCTCGAGCAGATCATCTTCAATCTTGTGCGCAATGCGATGGATGCCGTCGCCACCGCCGCTGATCGCCGCGTGAAGGTTACGGGCCGGTGCGAGGGAGCCTTCGTCACGATCGACGTATCCGATAGCGGCCCGGGCGTGCCGAGCGACCTTCGCGCGCGGCTCTTCGAGCCGTTCGTCACCGGAAAGCCCGGCGGGACCGGTCTTGGCCTCGCCTTGTGCCGGCGATTTGCGGAGCGCATGGACGGCGAGCTTGCACTGCTCGCAGACCGGTCGGGAACGGTGTTCCGGCTTCGCCTGCCATTGGCGGAAGCCGATATGCGCGAGGCAGCCGAATGAAAAGCCCGGTCTATCTCGTCGACGACGATGATGCAGTTCGGGAGGCCCTGTCGCTGCTTTTACGAACGGTCGGTCTTCAGGTACGCGGCTTCGCCTCTCCCGACAACTTCCTCGCAGCGCTTGACGGCTTGTCCCCGGGCTGCCTGATCCTCGATATCCGGATGCCCGTGATCTCCGGGCTGAAATTGCAGGAGCAACTGGCGGGACGCGGCGTGGACTGGCCGACGGTCGTGATTTCCGGCCATGGCGACGTCGAGGCATGCCGGCGGGCCTTCCGCAACGGAGCCATGGATTTCCTGAGCAAGCCGGTGGACGAGCAGGACCTGATCGACGCCATCCAGCGCGGCCACGCCGAGCTGGACAAACGCCTCCGCCTTGCATCCGAGACCGAGGAAGCGCGCCGATTGCTGTCCCGGCTTACGATACGGGAAACCGAGGTGCTGGAGATGATCGCCAACGGGCTGACGACGCGCCAGATCGCGATAGCCCTCGAACTGTCGCCGAGAACGGTCGACAGCCACCGCGCCGCGATCGGGGCGAAGACCGGAACGGCCTCGGCCGCGGAACTGGCGCGCCTGTGGATCGAAGGGCGCGCGGCTCCGTAGAACTACCGACAAGGCTGCAAGCCATACGAATACCGGCGCATGGCCGCCGCCCATAGGTTCGCCCCGTCCCATATCGAAGGAGAACCGACATGATCCGCAAGCTTGTGCTCGCCACCGCGCTGCTCGCCCCTGCCGCCGTCGCCGCGCAGGACCTTCCGACCGCACCCTATCTGCCGCTCGACATGGCCCAGACCGCGGCGCGCGCCGCCGTCGACGCCTGCGCGGCCGACGGCCACAATGTCAGCGTCGCCATCGTCGCCCGCAGCGGCGTGACCACGGCCGTGCTGCGCGCGGACAATGCCGGGCCGCATACCGTGGGCAGCAGCGTCGGCAAGGCGTTCACCTCGGCCAGCATGGGCCGCGACACGGCGGGTCTGGCCGCGTTCATCGGGGAAAACCCGCAGAATGAGGGGCTGCGCGACATGGACGGGCGGATGGTGATCCAGGCCGGCGGCCTGCCGATCCGCATCGGCGGCGCGCTGGTCGGGGGCATCGGCGTCGGCGGCGCGCCGACCGGCGACATCGACGCGGCCTGCGGACGCTCCGGGCTCGACGCGATCGGCGCCGAATAATCCGTTCGAGGATGAGACGCCGGCCGCTGTCTCCCTCGATATGGCGGCCGGAGTTTGCTGGAGGATCGAGATGATGAAACGCGCAATCCTGACTATGATCGCTGCCGCCTTCGCCGGCGCCGCCGGGGCGCAGACGCCACCCTCGGCGTCGGAAATCTCGGGCTATGACGGCTTGCACCACGCAGCCCATGAGGGAGACGTGACGGCGATCCGCAGTCTTGCCGAAGCGGGCGCCGATCTCGATGCGCGCGACGGGGCCGGCCGGACGCCCGCGCATGTCGCCGCCTTCGCGTCGCACGACGCCGCGCTGCGGGCCTTGGCGGAAGCCGGCGCCGACATGAATGCACTGGAGAACCGGGTCTATGACGTGCTGACCATCGCGGCGGTGGCGGATGACCCCGAACTGGTTTCCCTGGCGCTGGAACTCGGAAATCGCGCCGATCTGGTGACCAGCGTCTATGACGGCACCGCGCTGATCGCGGCCGCGCATCTGGGGCATTACGAGGTCGTCCAGCGTCTGATCGCGGGCGGCGCTCCGCTTGATCACGTCAACAATCTGGGATGGACGGCGCTGATGGAAGCGGTCGTGCTGGGCAATGGCGGCCCAGACCACATCGCCACCGTACGCGCACTGGTCGAAGCCGGCGCGGATATCGACATCACCGACCGCAATGGGGGCTTCAGCATGCCGAGGCTCGGAGTTACGGGGAAATCGCCCGGATCATCCGGGACGGTCAGCACAGGTGAGGCCGGATCGCCGCCGCGCCGGTTCCCGCTGCGCATCGAGCGAATTGAACTCCCGTTCGAGCCTTTCCCAGACGCCGCGATAGCGGTCGTTCAGGCTGTAAATGGCCGTGTTTAACTGATCGTGGGAACGCACAGTGGCCAGCCGCAACATCTTCGTGTCGTCAATCGGCACATCGGGAATGAAGCCGTCGGGATCCTCCGGGCGTTCGTTGAAGCCGGCGTAAATCTCGGGATACACGTCCGCGATCCTGTCGCGGGTCAGGGTACAATCCTCGATGACGCGAGCGTGACCCGCCGGGATCACGTTCGCACCGTCGATCACGATCACGCCGTGGCAGGCGGTGACGCACCGCCCCCGACGGCGTCCGCCGGAATGAACGTTTTCTTGACGATGTTGAGCTAAACGGCCCCTATTTGGGTCGACACCTTCATGCATGGCGCAGCTTTCGCATTGGTCGTAAACATCGCCGTCGCCGCCCTCTTTGCGGTGAGCTTCGCGATCATCGCCCTTGCAAATCCCTCGCACCGCGCCGCCTACGGCTTCAGCATCAGCTACGTGATCGGCATGGTCACGCCCGCAAGCGAGCTTTTCCTGCCGCTTTCGCCCTGGCCCCAGCCGCTGATGCTGTCGAGCTATTTCTGCTTCCTCGCGGGCCTGCTCGCCATGGCCGCGGCGCTCGCGCGCTTCTATGGCAGGGCTGCGCCGTGGACGGCGATCGCGGCGGTCTTCGCCGGCTCGGTCGTGATGCGGTGGGCGCTGTGGGGCGGCGAGCGCAACACGATGCCCTATGAACTGCTGTTCCAGCTTCCGTTCGTCGTCGCCTCGACCTTGCCGGCGTGGGTGCTGCTGCGCGCCAGCGACCGCCGGCCGCTGGAGATCGCGGCGGGCATCGCCTTCGGGGTCGTTGCCCTGCACTTTCTTGCAAAGCCGTTCCTGGCCGTCGTCTTCGGGTCGGGGCGCACGGCGTCGGAATACATCACCAGCGTCTACGCGCTGTTCTCGCAGGCCAGCACCGGAATCCTGCTCACCGCCGCCGGTCTGACGCTGCTTCTGATCGTGCTCCAGAGCATCGTGCGCGAGTCGCAGAGCGCCTCGGAAACGGACCCCTTGTCCGGCCTCGCCAACCGCCGCGGCTTCGACCTGCGCGCCGCGCGGGTTCTGGCAAAGGGACGCGAATTCGGACTTCCTGTATCGATCGCGGTCTTCGACATCGACCATTTCAAGGCGGTCAACGACACGTATGGCCATGCCACAGGCGACGAGGTGATCAGAAGCTTCGCGGAACTGCTGCGCCGCGCCGCGCCCCAGGCTGCGGCGATCGGGCGTATGGGAGGCGAGGAGTTCGCTCTCCTCTTCGAGCACACCAATCAGGAAGGCGCCCGCCTCAACGCGGAGGCGATCCGCATCGCAACGCCGCAGTCAGTGCGGCCCGGCATGCCTGCGATCACCGTCAGCGGCGGGGTGACCGCCGTGCAGCCCGGCGAATCGCTCGGCGAAGCCATGCGGCGCGCCGACATGGCGCTCTACAAGGCAAAGCATCTGGGCCGGGATCGGATCTGCGTGTCAGACGAGGTTCCGCCGCCGGCCGCCGTGCGTCGGCAGGCATCGGTCTGACCCGCCGAAACGATCGATCGGGGATCGGGTGCCGCGGGCGAGCCATCGAGAATCCGGCTCGCCGTCCGTCCATATTCGCCTGTCAGAGGCTGCTCAGCTCGTTTTGAACTCTTGCAGAAAAGTCCTTCGGAATGCCCGAAGCTGCGATCATGTAGTCGACTACGGCCATGACAAACTGACGCGCTCGGCGGTTCGAGGCAAACGAGCGCGACAGCCGCTTGTCGTGATCTTCGTTCCTGCCACAGGCCAACCGGATCGCCAGATCGCGACAAACGCCCACGCAGCCGAATACTTCCTGAGGTGCCGTGATGACCAGGCCGGCCAAACCTACCAGTCTGTCCCATGCGGGAAACTCCTGGACGCTGCCGGCAGCTTCGGCCCGCTGGCGAATTTCCTGGCGGATCTGGTAGGATTCCTTCCCGCCCCAAATATAGTATATCAGCGCTCTTTCGAATTCGTTCCTGGTCATTTTCGGATCGTAGAAGCGGCGGATGTCGCGGCCCAACGACGACCACAGCATGAACATCGCGGCGAGGAGGTCGAGAAAGAGCGCGACATGCGCGTCCTTCGCCGGATCGAATTGCCCCCTGGCGCCCCGCATGTCGGCGATTGCCCGCCGAAAAATCCGCCAGGGCTCCCGCGTCACCGGGGCAAGGTTTCTTCCCAGATTGTACAGACCCTCGGACCAGCTATTCTTTTCATAGATATCGTAAACCACGTTCCAGCGGTCGATCGACGATTGATAAGAATTGTCCTTCGCGAATTCCTGGTCGAACGTCCTCCCGAGATCCTCGAACGACAGGTCGTCGTGCAGATCGACGCCGATCTTCAACGCGGAAATCCTGTGGTTGTAGACCGCGCGATTCTTGAGAACGACGACGGCATCGTCGCAGCCCGCATAGGTGGCGAGACCGGCGGCCCAGAAGGCCCGGTTGATCGGGCTCATCCTGTTGGTGGTCTTGCAATCGAAGATAGTTCTCCGAAACCCGCCGTCGGCGATGAATTCCAGGCCGAGGACATCGATATCGGTGAGGGTCTCGACGGTGTCGCTCAGGTCGGACGCGCTCGGAACCAGCACTTCAAGGCACGGAGAAAGACCCCGCGCTATGCAGAAGCGCATCGCCATTTCCTTCTGGCGGCGATCCCTGTCGTACTTGCCCATCGTCTGCTTCAATCCAGTTTGAGAATGAGCTGCTCGAATTCATGAGCCGCCTGGGCGTCGGTCAATTGCTTCTGGCGCTTCTTCAGTTCGGCCGAGGAGATGAGCGACTGGATATATTCCTCTCCCTTCGAGAGTGCGATCCGCGCTTCCTGGTCGACCTCCATGTTGGCCATGGTCCCGGACCTGAGCATCTCGATGGCGAGCTTCAGCGCCACCTCGTTCTCTTCCGTCCGGTTCAGATGGAGCTGCCACCGGTTGTTCGCAGTCGGCTTGAGACGCGCGACGCGCAGTACGACAAGATTATGATATTGGTCGCGCGCCTCCGAATTGGAGCGAAGATAGCCGGTGGCCCGCAGCGACTCCAGGATGCGAACGGGCGAGCGGATGCGGTAGGCATCCGGCAGGAGCTGCCCTTTTCTCACCGCCGAGATGAGCGCCATCGCTCGCTCGTAGATTTCGCGGTTCGCTGCGTTGAGCCGGGTGGCGCCCGGCTTCGGCGTGAACAGGAAGGATTCGGTCTTGCCGCCGAACTTGATCGTCGGCGGTTTGACGATGCCTTCGGCGGCAAGCTTCCCGACCAGTTCGACCTCGGTCGCCGACAGCTTGACCCCGCCAATTTCTCCCGTCGCCGCGACGAGGGAGAGAGGCCAGCCCTGATTGGATTTCACCTTCTTGAGTGCCGATTCCAGGGCCGGCGTGCCGGCTCCCGCCACCAGATCCGCCAGGCCCTCGAGATTGTCGGCGAAATAATAGGGGCTGATGAGGATGTTCTTGCCTCTGGCGGTGTGCTGCGCGATGATTCCGCTGCTCATTCCAAGCGTGACGCATCGGTTGAACACATCTTTTTCGACCCCCAGGGCGTTGAAAAGGGCGTCGCGATTGCGAGGCGCCTTGTAGAGGTTCCCGAGGATCGCCAGCGTCGCCTGTTCGTGGCCGTTGAGGGTATATTCCGTCGCGGCATACTCGCCGATCCCTTTGTACACGTCCTCGAAGAGGGGGATGTTCGGTACGACCTTGGTTATGGTCTTGCCGGTGGTGAGCAACCGGACGAATTCGATCTCCGCCAGCAATTCCAGCACGGGCTTGAGCGCGTAGGAAGGTATCGACATGAAATGGTCGGACACCTTGCGCAAGACTTCATAGTCGATTTCGCCCAGCCCCTTGAGGTGCACGGCGAGCGTCGCGGCCATCCCGATGACTTGCAGATGGTCGAACTCCGGAATCTTCAAGGCGGAGAGCCCGGCGTGGAGATCGTATGCAAATTCAGCTGTTTCGCGGCTCATATCGATTCGAACTTATCGCAACATGAGGACAGGTCATGATTTTACATTGATCGGCCGTCGCCACAACGCGGCCGGGCAGACCGGCATGATGGCCCAGAATGGCGTAGGCGGCGAGTTCCGCCGCCAGGCGGTTGCTGGCCGTGTCGCGTAGATGTTTCGAGAGGAAATGCCAGTCTCCTTTATCATCCGGAGTGCCTGAATGAGCAAAATAGCGCATTCGCGTTCTCTCTCTGGCTGGAATGCCCGGATGGGCAGGCATTTATAGCCTCTCAAGGGCGGTGCCCGGCAAGAGAACCCGGCGTTCCATGAATGGTTGCGGTTGGATACAGGACGGCGCCGACCAGCGGCGGGCAACGCCCGCGAACCCTTGTCAACGCAGAGCCGTCCCTACGCGGCCCAGGCACCGACACTGTGGATTGGCTCGCCGAGGCGGTACAGCCGGACCCGGCTCGCGAGACAAAACTCCCCGCTCCCCGGCTTGGGGCGTTGCGCTCGCAACTCTTTGAAATGCCACGCAATCGAGGTGTGAAAGCGGGGGAAGGAGCGGAAGGCCGCGGAAATTCCCCCGCATCTTCCCCGCTGGGCAGGAGCCTCAAGCCTGAGACCGGTTGTCTGAAACCGCGAGCCTCACCAGTCGCTTCTGCGAAAACCGAGATAGCAAACGCGCCATTGACAATTGGAGACGTGGGAATACAGTCTGTATACATACGCCTTGCGAACAGGGCGTGCACTTTGTGGGAGCGAGAGATGGCACCGAGGAACCTCCAGGAGGTGTTGAAGGCGAGCGGCGACACGGTCGGGCTGCTGCGCAATTCGAAGAGCGGAATCTATGTCTACCCGGTGGTCGCGTCCGAATTCTCCAATTGGCGCACGGAGCAGAAGGCGTGGCGCGATTCGGCCGTGCTGTTCGACCAGTCGCACCACATGGCCGAGCTGACGGTCGAAGGACCGGAAGCCGGCGCCTTCCTCGAGAGCCTGGGCATCAACTCCTTCAAGGGTTTTACGCCCGGCAAGGCCAAGCACTATGTGCCGGTCAGCCATTCCGGCCACGTCATCGGCGACGTCATCCTTTTCCATCTGGAGGAAGGCCAGTACCTGCTCGTCGGCCGCGTGCCGACGGTCAACTGGGTCATCTACAACGCCGAGGGCAAGTCCGGCATCACGCTGACCCGCGACGACCGCTCGCCCTCGCGGCCGGACGGCAAGCAGGTCGACCGCCGCCACTACCGCTTCCAGGTGCAAGGCCCGAACGCCGACAAGATCCTGTCGAAGCTCCACGGCGGCCCGTTGCCGGTGATCAAATTCTTCAACATGGACTGGATCAACGTCGCCGGCCGCAAGGTGCGCGCCCTGCGTCACGGCATGGCCGGCGCGCCCGGCCTCGAACTGTTCGGTCCCTATGGCGAGAAGGACGAGATTCGCGAGGCGATTCTGGAGTCCGGCAAGGCGTTCGACCTCTATCAGGTCGGCACCCGCGCCTATTCCACCAACACGCTGGAGTCCGGCTGGATTCCTTCGCCGTTGCCGGCCGTCTACACCGACCCGGAGATGGACGGCTATCGCCGCTGGCTGCCGGCCGATTCCTACGAGGCCACGGGCTCGATCGGCGGCTCCTACGTGTCGGCGGACATCCGCGACTATTACACCACGCCTTATGAGCTGGGTTACGGCTTCTACGTGAAGTTCGACCACGACTTCGTCGGCCGCAAGGCGCTGGAGGCCATGCAGGGCCGCAAGCATCGCAAGAAGGTGACCTTCGAGTGGAACCCGGACGATTTGATCCAGGTGATCGCGTCGTCGTTCCGGCCCGGCGAGGAAGCGACGAAATGGGTGGATCTACCGCAGCCCAACTACGCTTCGTCGTCCTTCGACCGCGTCGAGCGCGACGGCAGACTGGTCGGCCTGTCCATGTTCAACGGCTATTCCTACAACGAGCGCGCCATGCTCTCGCTTGGTATCGTCGACGATGACGTGCAGGTGGGCGACGTGCTGACGCTGGTGTGGGGCGAGCCGAACGGCGGCACCGACAAGACCTCGACCGAGAAGCACAGGCAGGCGAAGATCCGCGTCCGCGTCTCCCCCGTCCCCTACGCCCGCGAGGCCCGCGAGAACTACGTCGAGAGCTGGCGAACCCGTTCGGCCTAGCTGTCCGGTCCCGCTATCTGAGGCATCGGCTGCGGGCGAGCGGATCGCAGCCGCATGCGTCGCCGTTCGCTACCTCGTGACCGGCGGCCGCGGCCCGAATTCCCGATGGTGGCCGTGGCGCTTCAGGTAATCCTTGAAGCGGCCGATCTTGTGGTTTCGGGCCCGCTCGACGAAGTAGGGGATCAGCGGCTCGTACCAGTCGTAGACGCGGCGCAGCTCCGCGATCGGCTCCGCGTGGATATCGACCCTGAGATCGCAGCGGGAATAGGATTCGCGGCCGAAGGTCAGGATGCTCGCCGATGTCTGGCCTTCCTCCTGTCCGCCGGCATCGCGCCCCGCTTCGATGGCCCTGATCAGCCGCTCCTCGAAAGGCTCTCCCGCCGAGGCGCGATATTCGTCGGCGATGGCTTGGACGACGCCCTCGCCGGCAAGGACGTTGCCCATGGCGATGAAGGACTCGCCGCAAATGTGCCCGGCCCAGTCGAGGTTGTCGTCGCCCGTGTAGGCGGCGGTCCTGCCGTCCTCGTCGATGATGCCGATCTGGCGCGACGCCCGGCCGGGATCGTTGTCGACCAACTCCTTCACCGCCTTCTCGGCGGAATAGCCCTGCGCCAGCAACCGCAATCCGAAGGCGCCGAGGCGCGGCTCCGCGACGCACTGGAAGGCCACGGCGCCGAAAGGCCCCGCGAAGGAGCAGCGGTTCCCCACCGCCGGCGAGCTTGTCGCCATGGCGATGCCGGTCAGTTGCAGGTCCTCGGACCGCGCCACGATGGTAAAGGTCATCTTCTCACATCCTGATCATTCGGGAAGCCGGGGTCATTCGGGAAGCCGGACCGCGTCCGTCTCGCTCCAGGCGACGAGGACGGGCGTGCCTGTCGCGGGGGGCTGGCCGGTGATGTCGGCCCTGAGCTCCTGGCCGTCCGCGACGGCGACGAAGACCCGGTGCACCGGCCCCATGAACCGCACGTCCGAGACCGTGCCGGCGACGGAGGGCTTTGCCGCGGCGCCGGGCGCCTCGATGCGCACATGCTCCGGGCGGATCGCGACGATGCCTCCGCCCGCCGCCTCGCCGCGCAGGAGGTTGGTCTCGCCGATGAAGTCCGCGACATAGGACGAGACCGGACGCCGGTAGATCTCCTCCGGCCTGCCGCGCTGCACGATCACCCCGTCCTGCATGACCACGATCTCGTCGGAAAGCGCCAGCGCCTCCTCCTGGTCGTGGGTGACGTAGACGAAGGTGATGCCCACCTCGCGCTGCAATTTCTTGAGCTCCGCCTGCATGCGCCGGCGCATCTTCAAATCGAGCGCGCCGAGCGGCTCGTCGAGCAGCAGCACCGCCGGCCGCGTGACCAGCGCGCGGGCCAGCGCCACGC
>CAZVTK010000100.1:0-17239 GCA_964629765.1 uncultured Mesorhizobium sp. | reverse complement strand
CCGGCGCGATCAGCAGGGCGAGGCCAAGCGCCAGCCCGATGCCTGCGACAATGGCGGCGATGAAGCTCAGCCACCCCGCCCAGCCGGGCAGACCGGGCAACAGCGCATCAATCCAGGGAAGGGCCAACCAGTCGAAAAGCTCCTTCAACCCGAACCAAAGAGCGACCAGCGCAAGCAGCGTCAGGCCGAGCGTCCTCAAGAAGACCGAGCGGAATTCGGCGGTGAAGATCTGGCTGGCGGCGGCGCGGGCGGCATCGAGGATCATGGGCGAGGTTCCGTTTCCCGCTGGCAGATAGGCGAAGCTTCCCGATGCGACAAGGATGCCCGGCCCGCCGGGTTTGCAAATCCGGCGCCAACGGGTAGACCCGCGCGCGTCGCACATGCCACAACAGCGGCGCCCTACCTGGAGACTTTCATGAGCCAGTACGACGTTCTTTGCATCGGCAACGCCATCGTCGATATCATTGCACAATGCGACGATGCGTTCCTGACCGAGAACGGCATCATCAAGGGCGCGATGAACCTGATCGACGCCGAGCGCGCCAACCTGCTCTACAGCCGCATGGGCCCCGCGACGGAGGCTTCCGGCGGCTGTGCAGGAAACACGGCAGCCGGCATCGCCAGCCTCGGCGGACGGACGGCTTTCTTCGGCAAGGTCGCCGATGACGAGCTCGGCCGTATCTATGCGCACGACATCCATGCTCAGGGCGTGGCGTTCGACACCAGGCCGCTGAACGGAACGCCACCGACCGCGCGTTCGATGATCTTCGTGACGCCGGACGGCGAACGCTCGATGAATACCTATCTCGGCGCCTGCGTGGAGTTGGGACCCGAAGACGTCGAGGCCGACAAGGCGGCGGGCGCCAAGGTCACCTATTTCGAGGGCTATCTGTGGGATCCGCCGCGCGCCAAGGAGGCGATCCGGCTCACCGCAGACCATGCCCACAAGGCCGGCCGCGAGGTGTCGATGACCCTGTCGGACTCCTTCTGCGTCGACCGCTACCGCGACGAGTTCCTCGAACTGATGCGCTCCGGCACGGTCGACATCGTCTTCGCCAACGAGAGCGAGCTGAAGGCGCTGTACCAGACCTCGTCCTTCGAGGCGGGGCTGGAGCAGATCAGGAAGGACTGCAAGCTCGCGGCCGTGACGCGCTCGGAGCACGGCTCGGTCATCGTGCGCGGCGGCGAGACGGTGAAGGTGGACGCCATCGAGATCGACCAGTTGGTCGACACGACGGGCGCGGGCGACCTCTACGCCGCCGGCTTCCTGTTCGGCTACACGTCCGGCCGCAGCCTCGCCGATTGCGGCGCGCTCGGCTCGCTGGCCGCCGGCCTCGTCATCCAGCAGATCGGGCCGCGTCCGCATCTGAGCCTCGCCGAGGCGGCGCAGCAGCGCGGCCTGCTCTGAACGGCGGATTTTCCGGCCGTCCGGGCATGCGCTATCCGCCTTGCCTTGATTCGGTCACGGTTCCGCCATGTTCGCGGGCGGGTATTGGCGACGGGCAGGTTTCGGCATGGTGCCGCATTCCGGCCGGACAGTCTCGTCAGGGCAGGCAGGGGGCTCCTTTATGTCCGCAGTTCCGCTGGTTCGCGCGCGTGTGAGCCGCCGCGCCTTTCTGGGTGCATCGGCCGCCGGCGCGGCGTCGCTGGCGCTTTCGGCCTGCAACTCGACGGACATCGCGCCGCCGCAGGTGGCGGCGCCCGCCCCCGCGCCGGAACTGGGCGATCCCGTCTCCATGTATTCCGCGCGCGTGGACGAGGGCTACCAGCTCCCCGCCATCCCGGTGGACAGGATCGATCCGAAATATTTCCGCCAGATGGTCGACGACCCCACCGGCGAGGCGCCCGGCACCATCGTCGTCGATACGTCGCAGCATTTCCTCTATCTCGTGCAGCCGAACCGGCGCGCGGTGCGCTACGGCGTCAGCCTCGGCAAGGCCGGCTTCGGATGGACCGGCAGCGCCGTCATCCAGTGGAAGAAGAAGTGGCCGGTCTGGACCCCGCCGCCGGAGATGATCCAGCGCCGCCCCGATCTCGCCCAGTACAAGGACGGCATGCCGCCCGGGCCGCAGAATCCGCTCGGCGCGCGCGCCCTCTATCTCTTCCGCAACGGCCAGGACACGATGTACCGCCTGCACGGCTCGCCGGAGTGGAACTCGATCGGCAAGAACGCCTCGTCGGGCTGCGTGCGGTTCATGAACCAGGACATCATCGACCTCTATGCGCGGGTCGGCGGCGCCTCGCCCATCCATGTGAGGCCGAATCTCTCGCCGGGCGCGCGCATGACCTCGACCTCCACCCGCATCGCCGAGGCGATCGACGCCGGCCTGCCGCGCGACGCCGAGATGCTGCGCTAAGCTGTTTGCGAGAGCCGTCGTGCCGGCTCAGTCCGGCACGACGGCGACGGCCTGGATCTCGACCAGCGCCTCGTCCTCGACGAGGCCCGAAACCTCGACCACGGCCATGGCCGGGAAATTGCGCCCCATCGTCTCCTTCCACGCCGCGCCGATCTCCTTCAGCGAGGCCGAATAGGCTTTCCGGTCGGTCACGTACCACGTCATCGTGGTGATGTGCTGCGGACCCGCGCCGCCCTCGGCGAGGATCGCCAGCACGTTCTGGAGCGTCTGGCGGATCTGGCCGGGCAGGTCGTGGACCTCGAATTTGCACTGTCCGTTCCAGCCGATCTGCCCGCCCACATAGATCGTGCGGCCGCGCGCCTCGATCCCGTTGGAATAGCCCACCGGCCGCGCCCAGCCTTCCGGCTGGAGAATGCGGTGCGGGGTGCCGGCCGTCGCTTTTGCGCCGCTCATCTCATGCTCCTCTTGCCGCGTCCTTCATCAGCTCGCGGCCGATGATGAGCTTCTGCACCTCGGTGGCGCCCTCGTAGATGCGCAGCGCCCTGATCTCGCGGTACAGCCGCTCGACGATCTCGCCGACGCGCACGCCGCGCCCGCCGAACATCTGGAGCGCCTGGTCGATCACCCATTGCGCGTTTTCGGTCGCCGTCATCTTGGCCATGGCGGCCTCGCGCGTCGTCGGCAGCTTCTGCACGTCGCGCCGCCACGCGGTGCGCAAGGTCAGGAGCGCCGCCGCGTCTATTGCCGTGGCCATCTCGCCCAGCGTGCTCTGCGCGGTCGGCAGGTCGGCCAGCGTCGCCCCGAACATTTTTCGTGTGCGCGCATGGGCGACCGCCTCGTCCAGCGCGCGCCGCGCGAAGCCGAGCGAGGCCGCGGCGACCGACGGGCGGAAGATGTCGAGCGTGCGCATCGCCAGCTTGAAGCCCTCGCCGGGCTTTCCCAGCATCTGCGAGGCGGGCACGCGCATCCCCTCGAAGCGCAGCAGCGCCAGCGGGTGCGGCGCGATGGTCTCGATGCGCTCGGCGACGGTGAAACCCGGCGTGCCGGCATGCACGGCGAAGGCCGAGATGCCGCGCGTGCCCGGCGCCTCGCCGGTGCGGGCGAACAGCGTGTAGACATCGGCGATGCCGCCGTTGGAGATGAACACCTTCTCGCCGTCGACGACGTAGTCGCCGCCGTCACGGCGCGCCGTGGTGCCCATTGCCGCCACGTCCGAGCCGGCTTCGGGTTCGGTCAGCGCGAAGCCCGAGATCAGCTCGCCGCGCGCGATCTTCGGCAGAATCGCCGAGCGGACCTCGTCTGAGCCGGCGAGGCTGATCGCCCCGGTGCCGAGCCCCTGCATGGCGAAAGCAAAGTCGGCTAATCCGTCTGCATAGGCCAGCGTCTCGCGGATGATGCAAAGCGCCCGGCTGTCGATCTCTGGGGACATGCCGCCGAAGGCCGCAGGCACGCAATTACGCAGGAATCCGGCCTCGCCGAGCTTTTTCACCAGCGCCTTGCAGGCCGCGTCCGCGTCGTGGTGGTCGATTTCGCCCAGCCCGCCGGCCGCGACGAACGCGTCGAGCCCGGCTGCCAGTGCCCGGTGCTCGGCGCCGAGGAACGGCCATTCCAGATGATCGCGCGAGGGTCCGCGCATTGCGCCGGCGCCCATCTTCAGTTCCCCTCGAAAGCCGGCTTCGCTTTTGCCGCGAAGGCGTCGAAGGCACGGCGGAAATCGCCGGTCGCCATGCAGATCGCCTGCGCCTGTGCCTCCGATTCGAGGATCTCCTCGATGCCCATCGACCATTCCTGGTCCAGCATCTTCTTGGTCATCGAATGGGCGAACCACGGCCCGTCGGCAAGGCTGCGGGCGAATTTCTGCGCCTCGGCCAGAACCGTGCCCTTCTCGTGCAGCCCGTTCCAGAACCCCCAGGCGTGGCCTTCCTGCGCGCCCATCACGCGGCCGGTGAACAGCAGCTCCGCCGCGCGTCCCTGCCCGATGATGCGCGGGAGGATGCCGCACGCGCCCATGTCAGCCCCCGCCAGCCCGACGCGGGTGAACAGGAACGCGGTCTTCGCCTCCGGCGTCGCGAGCCGGTAGTCGGCCGCCATGGCGAGGATCGCGCCGGCACCGGCGCAGATGCCGTCCACCGCCGCCACGATCGGCTGCGGGCAGGCGCGGATCTGGCGCACGAGGTCGCCGGTCATGCGCGTGAAGGCGAGGAGGTCGGGCATCTTCATCGTCGTCAGCGGCTCGATGATGTCGAACACGTCGCCGCCCGAGGAGAAATTGCCTTCGGCGCCGGTCAGCACCACGGCGCGCACGTCGCCGGCGTGGCGTAGCGAGCGGAACAGGTCGCCCAGTTCCTCGTAGCTCTCGAAGGTCAGCGGGTTCTTCTTCTGCGGCCGGTCGAGCGTGATGGTCGCGACGCGCCCGTCCGCGTCGGTCTCGAAGCGGAAATGCTTCGCTCTGTGGCCCTTGAACGGCCGTTTCTTGGCCTGCATCGCGTTGGTCATAGTCCGCTCCCGTTATCCCGCCATCACCTCGCCGCCGGCCACGACGATCGCCTGGCCGGTGACGGAACTTGCGCCGTCGCTCGCCAGCCACAGCACGGCATTCGCCACCTCGTCCGGCGTCACCAGCCGCCCCTGCGGGTTGCTGCGCGCGAGGCGGGCGCGCGCCTCCCCGGCGTTGCGGCCGGTCTTCTCGATGATCGTCTCGACCGCCGCGTCGATCAGCGGCGTGTCCGTGTAGCCCGGGCAGACGGCGTTGACCGTGATGCCGGTCGTCGCCAGCTCCAGCGCCAGCGCGCGGGTCAGGCCGATCACGCCGTGCTTGGCGGCGCAATAGGCGGTGACGTAAGGATAGCCGGCTAATCCGGCCGTGCTGGCGATGTTCACGATCCGCCCGATGCCGGTCCGCTTCAGCGAGGGCAGGGCCGCTTGCGTCACCAGCCAGCAGCCCGTCAGGTTGATGCCGATGGCGCGGTTCCAGACGTCGATGCCGGTCTTTTCGAAGAGGGCCGAGGGCGCCTCGCCGGCGCAATTGACCAGTACGGCAAGATCGCCGAAACGCTCGACGGCGTGTTCGAATCCGTGTCCGATCGCAGCCTCGTCCGTCACGTCGAAGCCGGCTAAGCAAAGCGTTTCGCCGCCGGCTTTCCTGATCTCTCCGGCCACCGCTTCCAGCGGCTCCGCGCGCCGCCCCGCCAACGACACCGCATGGCCGGCGCCGGCGAGCGCCAGCGCGATGGCGCGCCCGATCCCGGTTCCCGCGCCGGTGATCAGCGCATGACGGCGGCTCATTTCGTCGCCGCCCCGGTCGGCTTGGCCTCGGCCGCCGCGCGGGCGAGGTTGTTCTCATATTGCGCGCGCGCCGAATAATACTGCTTCGGCCAGACGAGCCCGCGCCAGCCGATCTTCGCGGCCTCGTGCAGCACGAAGGCGGGATCGGCCAGATGCGGCCGGGCGACCGCGCACAGATCGGCGCGGCCGGCGGCGAGCACCGAATTCGCGTGGTCGGCCTCCGAGATGGCCCCGACGGCGATGGTCGCAACGCCCACCTCGTTGCGGATCTTGTCGGAGAACGGCGTCTGCCACATGCGGCCGAACACCGGCTGCTCCTCCTTGACCACCTGGCCCGACGAGCAGTCGATGAGGTCGGCGCCCGCCGCCTTGAACATCGCGGCGAAGTCGGCGGCGTCGTCCGGCGTGTTGCCGCCGTCGAACCAGTCGTTGGTCGACAGGCGCACCGACATCGGCCGGTCCGCCGGCCAGACGGCGCGCATGGCGCGGAACACTTCGAGCGGGAAGCGCGCGCGGTTCTCGCGGCTGCCGCCATACTCGTCGGTGCGCGTGTTGGTCAGCGGCGACAGGAAGGACGAGAGCAGGTAGCCGTGGGCGGCGTGCAGCTCGAGGAAATCGAAGCCGATCTCCGCGGCCCACCGCGTCGCCCGCACGAAATCGTCGCGTACGCGGTCCATGTCGGCGCGGTCCATGGCCTTCGGCACCACGGAGTGCTTGAGATAGGGGATCGCCGAGGCCGAGATCAGCGGCCAGCCGCCGCTCTCCACCGGCTGGTCGGTGCCTTCCCAGGCCAGCTTGGTCGCGCCCTTGCGGCCGGCATGGCCGAGCTGGATGCCGGCCTTGGCCGAAGTGTTGCCATGGATGAAGTCGACCACGCGCTTCAACCCGGCCTTCTGCTCCTCGTTCCACAGGCCGAGGCAGCCCGGCGTGATGCGCGCGTCGGGCGACACGCAGGTCATCTCGGGGAACACCAGCGCCGCCCCGCCCATGGCGCGCGCGCCCAGATGCACCATGTGGAAGTCGTTGATGAGGCCGTCCTTTGCCGAATACATCGCCATCGGCGAGACGACGATGCGGTTCTCCAGCGTCAGCCCGCGGATGCGGTAGGGCGTGAACATCGGCGGCGGCGGGGCGGCGCCGTCCGGCACGTCGACGCCGGCGCGGCGCGCGAACCAGCGCTCGTAGCCCTCCAGCCAGACCGGGTCGCGCAGCCGCAAATTCTCGTGGCTGATGCGCTGCGAGCGCGTCAGCATCGAATACATGAACTGTTCCGGCTCCAGCGTGTCGGCATAGCGGTGGCCGACCACCTCGAACCATTCCATGGCGTTGCGCGCCGCGTTCTGGATGCGCGCGACGTCGACGCGGCGCACCTCCTCGTAGGCGTCGAGCACGGCGGGGATGTTGCCAGCCTCGTGTCCGGCGATGTCGAACTGGCGGGTCAGCTCGATGGCGTCGTCGATGGCGAGCTTCGTCCCCGACCCGATGGCGAAATGGGCAGTGTGGGCGCTGTCGCCCATCAGCACGACATGGCTGTTGCCGTTGAAGAAGCTCCATTTTCCGCAGATCAGCCGGCCGAAATTGAGCCAGGCCGAGCCGCGCAGATGGCGCGCATTGGTCATCAGCGCATGGCCGTCGAGCGTCTCGGAGAACAGGTTCTCGCAAAACGCGATGGACTCGTCCTGGTTCATGGCGTCGAGCCCGTGCGCCCTGAACACGTCCTCGGTGGTCTCGACGATGAAGGTCGCCGTCTCGTTGTCGAAGCGGTAGATATGCGCCTGGAACCAGCCGTGCTCGGTGCGCCGGAAATCGAAGGTGAAGGCGTCGAAATTCTTCTTCGTGCCGAGCCAGATGTAGCGGTTCGGCCGCATCAGCATGTCGGGCTGGAACACCGCCTCGTGCTTGAGCCGCACCCGCGAGTTGATGCCGTCGGCGGCCACGATCAGGTCGGCCTCGGGGAATTCCTCGTCGCCGGCGACCTCGCGCTCGAACACCAGCTCGACGCCGAGCGCCTTGCAGCGGTCCTGGAGGATGTTGAGGAACTTCTTGCGGCCGATGCCGACGAAGCCGTGCCCCGTCGTGCGGATGCTGCGGCCCTTGAACTTGAGCTCGATGTCGTCCCAGTGGTTGAACGAATCCTCGATCTCCGCGGCCGTCTCCGGATCCCATTTGCGCATGGATTCCATCGTGGCGTCGGAGAAGACGATGCCCCAGCCGAAGGTGTCGTAGGGCCGGTTGCGCTCCACCACGGTGACGTGATGCGCCGGGTGCTGCTTCTTCATCAGCAGGGCGAAATAGAGCCCCGCCGCTCCCCCTCCGATGCAGACGATCCGCATGCACTTGCTCCCCCAATGCGGCGACGGACGGTCCGGCCGACCCCTCGCGTGGCTGCGATCAGCATGGTCGCAGCACCAAGAAATTTCAAGCTTAAAGTTTCTCGGATGAAGCCTGGCCGGCGGCAAGGCCGCGCCGCACCGAATCCTTCAAGCGCGCCAGGGCCGACAGCAGGCTCTCCCGATCCTCCTGCGACAGGCCGGCGAACAGGCCGCCGAGCCAGTCGCCGTGCCGTTCCGCCGCCTCGCCGAACCACCGCCGCCCGAAATCCGTCAGCGCGACGATCTGCACGCGACGGTCGGTGGGCGAGGTCGTGCGGCTCACATGGCCGCTCTCCACCAGCCGGTCGACCAGCGCGGTCAGGTTGCCGGCCGACACCATCATGCGCTTCGACAATTCGCCCAGTACCATGCCGTCATGGGCGCGCTCAAGCTGCGCCAGAAGGTCGAAGCGGGGCAAGGTGGAATCGAATTCCTCGCGCAGGCGGCGGCGGATCTCGTTCTCCACCAGCGTCGAGCAGGTCAGCAGCCGCAGCCACAGGCGCGTTTCGTCGCCATGGTCGCCGGGAGCCTCGGAGACCTTGGTCTCGCCGTCCAGCCAGCCTTCGGCCCCGCCGCCGTCCGCCCTGTCCATGCCCGGGTTGTCTGGATCCGTCTTGTCTTTGTCCATGTCGAACCTGAACGTTCCGCTTGCGCCGTGGCGCCCGCACAACCTGCCATAAGGTTTAAGCTTGAAACAATATCGGTTGGATGCGATGTTTTCGCAACAAGACCGGCCGAAGGCCGCACGGGAACATAAAAAGCGCACGGGCGCCGCGCGGAATCGACACCGCCGCCCGACTTCATATACCGAAATTGTGCGTGCCGGCTGGCGCCGGCCCGAAAAATTTCTATCGTGGGGAACCCGAGGGGGGTCCAGACAATGGGAGTGCAGTCAATGAAGAACCTGATCAAAGCCGGCCTCGTCGCCCTGTCGCTGGGCGTCGCCAGTCTGGGTGTTGCCGGCGCGGCCGCCGCCGATCCCGTGAAGATCGGCCTCATCACCACGCTGTCGGGCGGCGGCGCCGGCCTCGGCGTCGACGCGCGCGACGGCTTCATGCTGGCGCTGAAGAATGCTGGCGACGCGGCCAGGGACATCACCGTCGTCACCGAGGACGACGCGCAGAAGCCGGAGCTGGCGGTGCAGATCGCCGACAAGTTCATCCAGTCCGACCAGGTCGACATCCTCACCGGCATCATCTGGTCGAACCTCGCCATGGCGGTGGTGCCGAGCGCGGTGGCGCAGGGCAAGTTCTACCTGTCGGTCAATGCCGGCCCCTCGCCGCTCGCCGGCGCGCAGTGCAACGAGAACTATTTCAACGTCGCCTACCAGAACGACAATTTCCACGAGGCGATGGGCCAGTACGCCAACGAGACGTACAAGAAGACCTTCATCCTCGCCCCCAACTACCCGGCCGGCACGGATTCGCTCACCGGCTTCAAGCGTTATTACAAGAACGAGCTGGCCGGCGAGGTCTACACGCAGGTCGGCCAGACCGACTATGCCGCCGAGATCGCCCAGATCCGCGCCTCGGGCGCCGACTCGCTGTTCATCTTCCTGCCCGGCGGCATGGGCATCGCCTTCGTCAAGCAGTACGCCCAGTCGGGCGTCGACATCCCGCTCATCGGCCCCGGCTTCTCCTTCAGCCAGGACGTGCTGCCGGCCATCGGCGACGCGGCGCTCGGCGTGAAGAACTCCGCATCCTGGGCCAAGGACATGGACAACGCCGCCTCGAAGAAATTCGTCGAGACCTTCCAGGCCGAATATGGCCGCCTGCCGTCGATCTACGCGGCGCAGGCCTACGACACCGCGAGCCTGATCGTCTCGGCCGCCGGCAAGGCCGCCGTGTCCGACGCGGCCGCCTTCCGCGCCGCGCTCAAGGCCGCCGACTTCGCCTCGGTGCGCGGCAAGTTCAGGTTCAACACCAACAACCACCCGATCCAGGACATCTACGTTCGCGAAGTGGTCAAGGAAGGCGACGTATTGACCAACAGGATCATCGGCACGGCCTTCACCGACCATGCCGACGCCTATGCGGCGCAGTGCCCACTGAAGTGAGGGCGTCGATCAGCGACTGAACCGACCCCTCATCCGACCGAGCTTCGCTCGGCCACCTTCTCCCACAAGGGGAGAAGGAAGGGCGCCTCCCCTTCTCCCCTTGTGGGAGAAGGTGGATCGGCGCGCAGCGCCGAGACGGATGAGGGGTAGACCGCTCGCCCGCGAGAAGTCCGCAATTGCAAACCGCCCTCTTCATCGAACAGCTTCTGAACGGGCTCCAGCTCGGCGTCATGCTGTTCCTGATGGCGGCCGGGCTGACGCTGATCTTCGGCGTCATGGGGCTGATCAACCTCGCCCACGGCTCGCTCTACGCGGTGGGCGCCTTCGCCGGCGCCGTGGTGGCCGCGGCCACGGGCTCGTTCTGGCTGGGGCTGCTCGCCAGCCTCGCCGCGGCGGCCGCCGCGGGCGCCGTCGTCGAGATCCTCGTCATCCGCCGGCTCTATGCGCGCGACCATCTCGACCAGGTGCTCGCCACCTTCGCGCTGATCCTCATCTTCTCCGAGGGCACGCGCTGGCTGTTCGGCTCGTTCCCGCTCTATCTCGACATCCCGCCGCTGTTGCAGGGCACGGTGCCGCTGCCGGGCGGCTCGCGCTACCAGCTCTACCGCCTCGCCATCATCGGCGTCGGCGTGGCGGTCGCCGTCGGGCTCTACCTGCTCATCACCCGCACGCGGCTCGGCATGCGCATCAGGGCGGGCGAATCCGACCGCGAGATGATCGGCGCGCTCGGCGTCGACATCCGCACGCTCTACACCATCGTCTTCGCGCTGGGCGCGGCGCTCGCCGGTCTTGCAGGGGCAATGGTCGGAGCCCTTCAATCCGTGCAGGTCGGCATGGGCGAGCCGGTGCTGATCCTCGCCTTCGTGGTCGTCGTCATCGGCGGCATCGGCTCGATCAAGGGCGCGCTGGTGGGCGCCGTCATCGTCGGCATCGTCGACACGATGGGCCGCTTCCTGCTGCCGCAGCTTTTCGGCCTCGTCATGAACGCCTCGCAGGCCGGCCTCGTCGGCGGGGCGCTGGCCTCGATGGCGATCTACATCGTCATGGCGCTCGTGCTGGCGGTCAAGCCGCAGGGCCTGTTCCCGGCGGCGAAGGGTTGACGCGATGAAGTTTTCGCGCGAGACGCTCGTCACCCTCGCCATTCTAGCCGTCCTTGTGGCGCTGCCCTATGTCGCGCTCCAGCTCGGCAAGCCGTTCTACGTGACGCTCGCCACGCGCATGGCGATCCTCGGGCTGGCTGCCGTCGGCCTCAACATCGCGCTCGGCCTCGGCGGCCTCGTCTCCTTCGGCCATGCCGCCTTCTTCGGCGTGGGCGGCTACGCGGCGGGCATCCTCGCCAGCCATGCCTTCTCCATGCAGCCGCTCGACTTCGGCCTGTTCGCGCTGCCCGGCACGCGCTCCATGCCGGCGATCTGGCTGGTGGCGATCCTTGCCGGCGGCGTTCTGGCGGCGGCGATCGGAACCATCAGCCTGCGCACCTCGGGCGTCTACTTCATCATGATCACGCTCGCCTTCGCGCAGATGACCTACTATTTCGCCGTCTCCTGGCCGGCCTATGGCGGCGAGGATGGCCTGTCGATCACCGTGCGCAATACCTTCCCGGGCGCCAACACGCTGGTTCCGCTCACCTATTTCCTGATCTGCTTCGGCGCGCTGCTCGCCGGGCTCGCGCTCTTTGCGCTGCTGAAGAATTCGCGCTTCGGCGCCGCGCTCCAGGCGTCGCGGCAGAACGCGGTGCGTGTCGCCTCGGTCGGCATCATGCCCTTCCGCATCCGGCTCGCCGCCTTCGTCCTGTCCGGCATGCTCACCGCCGTCGCCGGCGCGCTCTATGCCGATCTCAACCGCTTCGTCAGCCCGTCCATGCTGTCGTGGCACATGTCGGGCGAGCTGATCGTGCTGATCATCCTCGGCGGCGTAGGCCGCCTCGCCGGGCCGGTGGCCGGCGCCATGCTCTACGTGCTGTTCGAATATGCGTTGGGCGGCGTCACCGAGCGCTGGCAGTTCTTCCTCGGGCTCGTGCTGCTCGGCGTGGTATTGTTCGCGCGCGGCGGGCTGGTCGGCCTGCTCGCCGGGAAGGCGCGCCATGGCTGAGCCGCTGCTGTCCATCCGCGACCTGCGCAAGAATTTCGGCGCGCTGAAGGCCACCGACCATGTCAGCCTCGATCTCGTGCCCGGCGAGATCCACGCGCTCATCGGGCCCAACGGCGCCGGCAAGTCGACGCTGATCCACCAGATCGCCGGAACGCTGCGCCCGGATGCCGGCGTGATCGAATTCTTCGGCCGTCCCGTCACGCAGCTCGGCACGGCCGAGCGCGCCCGCCTCGGCCTCGGCCGCTCCTTTCAGGTGTCGTCGCTGGCGCCGGAATTCTCGGCGCTGCGCAACGTCATGCTGGCGGTGCAGGCGCGGCAGGGGTCCAGCTTCCGCTTCTTCCGGCCGGTCATGTCGGACGCCTCGCTGGTGGACCCGGCCATGGCCGCGCTGGAGCGCGTCGGGCTCAAGGACCGCGCCCGCGTGCCCGCCGCCGAGCTGTCGCATGGCGAGCGCCGGCAGCTCGAGATCGCCATCGCGCTGGCGCTGGGCGCCAGGGCGTTTCTGCTCGACGAGCCGATGGCCGGCATGGGGCCGGAGGGCTCGCGCCAGTTGACCGGCTTCCTCGACGGGCTGCGCGCCGAGGCGCCGATCCTGCTGGTCGAGCACGACATGGACGCCGTCTTCGCGCTGGCCGACCGCATTTCGGTGCTGGTCTACGGCCGCATCGTCGCCACCGGCAGCGTCGACGAGATCCGCGCCGATCCCGAGGTCCGCCGCGCCTATCTGGGGGAGGAGGAATGAGCCTGCTCGCCATCTCCGCCCTCCAGTCCTTCTACGGCGCCAGCCAGGCGCTCTTCGGCGTCGAGCTCGACGTGGCCGAGGGCGAGGTCGTCGCGCTGATGGGCCGCAACGGCATGGGCAAGACGACCACCATCCGCGCCATCATGGGGCTGACTCCACCACGCGCCGGCTCGATCCGCTTTGCCGGGCGCGACATCGCCGGCATGCAGCCCTACCGCATCGCCCGGCTCGGGCTGGGCCTCGTGCCGGAAGGCCGCCGCTGCTTCCCCAATCTGACGGTGGCGGAAAACCTCGCCGCCGCCGCGCGCCCGGGCCGCTGGACGCTCGCGGCGGTGCGCGAGCTGTTCCCGCGCCTCGCCGAGCGGCGCGACCAGATGGCCCGCACGCTCTCGGGCGGCGAGCAGCAGATGCTGGCGATCGGCCGCGCGCTGATGACCAACCCGACGCTGCTGATCCTCGACGAGGCGACCGAGGGCCTCGCCCCGGTGATCCGCCGCGACATCTGGAGCGTCATCCGCACGCTCAAGGCCGGCGGCCAGTCGATCCTGATCGTCGACAAGACGCTCTCCGAGCTGCTGCCCTCGGCCGACCGCTGCTTTGTGCTGGAGAAGGGCGCGACGGTGTGGACCGGCGCGCCGGGCGAACTGACGCCGGAGCTTCAGGACCGCTATCTCGGCGTATGAAATTCACCACACCCTGCCGGGCCAGTCCGGTTCGCCGGACAGGCCGTCGAACACGGTATCGGCCGAAATCAACGCCAGCCCTTTCGTGAGCATCGTCGCCCCGATGATCCGGTCGAACGGATCGCGATGGTCCCACGCCAGCGTGGCGGCGAGCAGACTCGCTTGCGATGACAGCTCGATGAGCCTGCCGCCTTGTTGTTCCGCCAGTTCGACCAGCTCGGGGAGGAAAGGTTCCATCTCCGGCCATTTGCCCAGCCGCACCTTCTGGCCGATCTCGAACGGGCTGATTGCGCTGATCGACACGGTCTGCGCCTGCTCCATTGCGGCGATCGCCCGCACCGAGAGGCGCGGGTCGCCCGTCAGCGACCACGCCCATGCGTGGGTGTCCAGCAGGACATGCTTCACCGTTCCCCTTCCCAGAGGGCGATTTCGCCTTCATCCATCGGCTCGAGGAAATCCGGTCCCGGCCCAGTGACGCGGCCTCGCAGCAGGCCGATAGTGAACGCCTTGTGCAACACCGGCACGATCTTCGCCACGGGGCGCTTGCCCCGGGCGATAATGACCTCCTCGCCGGCCAGAGCCGCCTCGATCAGCTTGGACAGGTTGGTCTTGGCCGCATGTACGGTGACCTGCATCGCAGCCTCCATATTGACTAACTTAGCCAAATATAGGCTACTCGCCGCCGTCGCGCCAGCGCGGGCGGCAGAAAAGCGCACGGCCGCCGATCAGCCGAGCAGCGTTGCGGTCAGCGGGTGATCGGGGTCCTCCAGCCCGTCCATGATGCTGAAATGGTGCCGGTCGGGCTCCACGACGGCCGCGGTCGTTGCCCCGAGCCCGGTCCAGATATTGGCGAGCAGCGCGTTCTGGCGCAGGAACTCGGCGCGTTCCGAACTGCCTGCCCAGCAGGTGACGCGCGCGCCGGCGACGGGCCGCAGCATCGCCGGGCTCTCCGCCAGCGCCTCGGCCTCGTCGATCCTGAGCGTCGTGTTCATGGCGGTGCGCATCAGCGGGCGCAAATCGTGCAGGCCGGAGATCGACACGACGTTGCGAAGGCGCGCCAGCGTTGCGGCTGACAGCGGCGTGCCGACTGCCGCCATGCGGCTCGCGAGCTGCCCGCCGGCCGAATGGCCGGTCAGCGCGAGCGGGCCGGCGACCATGCCGGCCGCCGCCTCGATCGCCGCGCCGATCTCGCGCCCGATGCCGCCGATGCGGATATCGGGGCAGAGCGTGTAGGAAGGCATCGCCACGGCCCAGCCGCGCGCCAGCGGCCCGGCGGCGAGATGCGACCAAAAACTCTTGTCCAGCCGCATCCAGAAACCGCCATGGATGAAGACGACGAGCCCCGCCGGCTTGCCGTCGGGCAGGAACAGGTCGAACCGGTTTCGCGCCGCGCTCCCGTAGGCGAGGTCGAGCCGTGCCCGGCCCGCGGCGGCCAGCTTCTCGCGAAAAGCCTGCGCCGGCCCGACCCAGGCGTCCGGCCAGCGCTCGCCGCCCGCAATGTTCGCGCCGTTGGCATAGGCGCCGTCCCAGTCGGTGATCCTGCGTTCGAGCATCGTGCGCCCCTTCTGCGTCGCGGCTCATTGATCGCAAGCCGCCCCGACCGGCGTCAATCGGCGTCAACCGGTGAAGCAGCGGCGGCAGGATAAACTTCAGGCTTGAAACGGTTTTCGGCGCGTGGGACGTTCGACCATTCTGAAGCAGGGGATCGCATGCTCGGACCGTCTTCGCATGTGGACACGTTCACCCGCGACAACCTTCCGCAGCCGGGCGAGTGGCCGGATCTGCTGCTGTCGGGCTTCGACTATCCCGACTATCTGAACTGCGCCGTCGAGCTGACCGACCGCATGGTCGAGCGCGGCTTCGGCGACCATACCGCGCTGATCGGCAACGGCCGCCGGCGCACCTACAAGGAACTGGCCGACTGGACCAACCGGCTGGCCCGTGCGCTGGTCGAGAATTACGGGGTGAGGCCCGGCAACCGGGTGCTGATCCGCTCCGCCAACAACCCGGCGCTGGTCGCCTGCTGGCTGGCGGCCACCAAGGCCGGCGCGGTGGTGGTCAACACCATGCCGATGCTGCGGGCGGGCGAGCTTTCGAAGATCGTCGACAAGGCCGAGATTTCCGTTGCGCTGTGCGACACGCGGCTGATGGACGAGATCGTCGCCTGCGCCAAGGACAGCCGCTTCCTGAAGACGGTGATCGGCTTCGACGGCACCGCCAACCACGACGCTGAGCTCGACCGCGTGGCGCTGGAGAAGCCGGTGACGTTCGAGGCCGTGAAGACCGGACGCGACGACGTCTGCCTGCTGGGCTTCACCTCGGGCACCACGGGCGTGCCCAAGGCGACCATGCATTTCCACCGCGACGTGCTGATCATCGCCGACAGCTACGCCAGGGAGGTGCTGGGCGTGACGCCGGACGACGTGTTCGTCGGCTCGCCGCCGCTCGCCTTCACCTTCGGGCTGGGCGGGCTGGCGGTGTTCCCGCTGCGCTTCGGCGCGACCGCGACGCTGCTGGAGAACGCCTCGCCGCCCAACATGATCGACATCATCCAGACCTACCGGGCGACGATCTCCTTCACCGCGCCGACCGCCTACCGCGCCATGCTGCGCGCCATGGACGAGGGCGCCGACCTGTCGTCGCTGCGGGTCGCCGTGTCGGCGGGCGAGACGCTGCCGGGACCGGTGTTCGAGGAATGGACGGCCAAGACCGGCAAGCCGATCCTCGACGGCATCGGCGCGACGGAGATGCTGCACATCTTCATCTCCAACCGCTTCGGCGACGCCCGCCCCGGCTCCACCGGGCGGCCCGTCACCGGCTACGAGGCGAAGATCGTCGACGAGGATATGAACGAGCTGCCGCGCGGCAGCGTCGGCCGGCTCGCCGTGCGCGGCCCAACCGGCTGCCGCTACCTCGCCGACAAGCGCCAGCGCGATTACGTGCGCGGCGGCTGGAACCTGACGGGCGACAGCTTCGTCCAGGACGAGCAGGGTTTCTTCCACTTCGCCGCGCGCTCGGACGACATGATCGTCAGCGCCGGCTACAATATCGCCGGGCCCGAGGTGGAGGCGGCGCTGATCGCCCATGCCGACGTGGCGGAATGCGCGGTGATCGGCGTCGCCGACGCCGAGCGCGGGCAGATCGTCGAGGCTTATGTGGTGCTGGCCGCGGGCATCGCCCGCGACGCCGCGACGGTCAAGCGCTTGCAGGACCATGTGAAGGCGACCATCGCACCCTACAAATATCCGCGCTCGGTGAAGTTCGTCGACGCCCTGCCCAAGACCCAGACCGGCAAGATCCAGCGCTTCAGGCTGCGGCAGGACCCGTGACCCTGTGCCGCGCGGCGCCGACGCTTCTGTGAGCAACTGCCCGACAAGCGCCTGATTCCGCCCGCAAAAGTGGAAATCGGAGCCCCGAGCGCCTATATCTGAAGCAGATCCTCGCGCCTGATTCGGGCGGCCTTCGCCGCATATTTCCGACGGCGTTCCAGACACGGGTTTCCATGACCGACCAGAACACGACAGCGCCCGCCGAGCCTTCCGCTTACGGCGCCGAATCCATCAAGGTTCTCAAGGGCCTGGATGCGGTGCGCAAGCGGCCGGGCATGTATATCGGCGACACCGACGACGGCTCCGGCCTGCACCACATGGTCT
>CAZVTK010000099.1:0-17538 GCA_964629765.1 uncultured Mesorhizobium sp. | reverse complement strand
CGCAGCAGGACTATCCCGCCGCTACCGTGGTCGACTTTCTCACCGCCGTTCTCAACGGTCAGCTTGAAGCGGATACGCAGGAGTGCGAGGCGGGTGACCTGCTGTACGGCGGCGGTTGGCCAGGCGCCGACACGCCCGATGCCCAGCCCGGACAAGGATTCTGGATCAAGCGAGGCTTCAACCAATGCTTCGGCGAGCGTCGCCGTCAGCGGGTGCGTTCTGGTGAGCAGCGCCGTGCCCGAGGGCGCAGGCTCCATCGTCGCCAGGCGCACCGATCCTTTGAGATCGTGCTCGGCCAAACGCTCGCGCAGGCCAGCATCGAGGGCATCGACATGGGCCAAGAGAGTGGCCTTCCTAGGTTCCAGAGGTATGCCGAAACGCGCCATTGCTCGTTCGACGAAGAGGCGCGCATCAGCCGGGGAGCCGAGTAGCGCACGGACCTTTTCCCATTCCGGCGCGACTTCCTGCGGTTTCATGGCGTTCTGCGCGAAACGTGCCCGCGATTTCCGTTCGTTTTCGGAGGCGTCACGCCACCGCGCTTCCACAGCTTTCACGCTGTCCTCAAAGCGAAGGTCGAGCGTGAGCTGGGGACTTCCGCGACGACGCAGCATCATCGATGCCATCAGTGCGTCCGTCACCGGCCCACGTTCCTCGGGGAGCGGCACAGTCACGCCTGTCGCCTTGCGGATTTCCTCGGCCTTCCGAAGGATGACCTCAAGCACGGCACCGTCGATGGCGCTGTCCGGCGAGAACATCATGATCGACCGGACAAGGTCTGCCGGCTGGCCGAAACGATCGACACGCCCTTCGCGCTGCTGGTGCCGGGTCGGATTCCACGACAGGTCGTAGTGGACGACAGTGTCGAAGAGCTGTTGCAGGTTGATCCCTTCCGAGAGGCAATCGGTGGCGACGAGAAGACGCTGGGTCGGCTTTTCCTCGTCCGACGGGGCCATGTCGGCGACACGATCGCGGCGTTCATCCGGCGTAAGAACGCCCGTCACAGATTCGATGGTCAGCTTCGGGAAGGCTTTGCGCAGACCATCGCGAACATGCTCGGCCGTTGCCAGATAGCGGCAGAAGACGACGGGATTTGCACCCTTTTTGATGATCGGTGTCAGCGTCTCGATCAAAGCGGCCAGCTTCGGATCGGGCTTGCCGACCAATTCCTCGGTGCGCTTCACCAGTGCGAGGAGCGCCGGATCGACATCGAATGCCGTGCCGGGCTCGAGATCGACAGCGTCCTCTTCGTCTCCATCGTCATCGTAAATTTGGGGCTCGAGGCGTTCGCTCTCGCTCGACAGGCGGTTCCGCAATGCGCTCAGAGCGGCGGCCGGCGAAGAGCCGACGCAGCGCATCAATGCCAGCGTGCCCCAGAAGGCGAGACGTTGTTCCCGCTGCCCTGATCCCGCCTGGGAGACAATACCGAAGCAGTAGTCGAGAACGGCTTCCTGGAAATCTCGATGGGCGTCGGACAAATGATAGGCAAATTCGGTGGTTTCATGTTTCGGGAAGGCGCGCTCCTCGTCCCAATCTCCGGTGACGAGATCGATTCTGCGCCGTTGCACGAAATGCCGGGCCAGACGTTCACGATACCGCGTGTCCTCGAAGTCCATCGAGGCGAATGACGGATCGATCAGCGAGAGGAGGCGCGCGAAAGCCTCCTCATCACCGGAATGCGGCGTAGCGGTCAGAAAGATCATCCGGCGATCCGGATTCCGAGCCAGGCCTTGCAGAAGATCGAAGCGCTGCTGCTTGCCCTTATGTGTTCCCACGCAGGCATGGGCTTCATCGACGATGACGAAGTCCGGGCAGGCGCGCGCGAAACCCTCGCGGCGTTTCTCAGCCTTGATGTAGTCGAGGCTGACGACCGTGAAGGGATAGGCCTCAAACAGAGTCTGGCCGAGTGGCAGACCGCGTTCCAACCGGCTCGCGGTGCTGGAAGTGACCGGAACAGCGTCAATCCCGAAGCGGGCCTTCAGTTCTCCGAGCCATTGTTCGACGAGATGCGGTGGGCAAAGCACCGAAAATGCATCTACTTCGCCCCGGTCCATCAGCTCGCGCAAGATGAGGCCGGCTTCGATCGTCTTTCCGATGCCGACGTCATCCGCGATCAGAAGGCGCGGCGCCGCCATACGAAGCGCCATCAGTAGAGGAACAAGCTGGTAGGTTCGTGGTTCAAAGGCGAGCTGGGCAGCAGACCTGAAGGGGCCTGCGCCACGGCGAAGCGTTAGGCGCATCGCATCAGCCAGCAATGCCGCTTTGGCTTGAACCGTCGCCGCCGCATCGACTGGGAGATCGAAACGGGCGGGCTCGACCGGCAAGAGTTCGAACGCTGGATCGAGGACGACGGTATCGTTCCCGCCGCCTGAGAGGGGGCGGAGCGCGAGTATCCCATCCCGGGGCGACGGTAACGCAACCCACTCACGTCCGCGTGCTCGCACCAGGTCTCCCGGAGCAAAATTCATCGTCATCAGCTCATTCCCCGAACATCGAGCGCATCGCGTCGGGTACACCCGCGGTGACAGCTTCTGGTAACTCGAACAGCGTCCAGCCCTTGGCTTCCGCTTCCTGGCGAGTCGTCTCCGTAAGGGGAGAGATGCACGCGGCTACGAAATGGCTGCGCCACGCGAAACTCATTTCCTGATCGGAGAATTTGATGGCGGGCCCATCCGGGGCGGGAAGTCCTACCTCCTTGAAGGCGTTCACCCATTCGCCGGCCTCTGCAGCCTGATCCGCGGTTGTGAGCACCACCTGGCCCCGAGCCAGATCGACCAGCATCTGTTTGGCTTCGTCGCGGGTGCGGTCGATCAACTCGTGATCAGGTTGGTTGAAATAGGAAAGCAGGCAACGATAGCAGCCACGGACACACGACTCCTCGTCGTGGCTGACGAGCAGCTTGGCATCGCCTGCAGCGATAGCGTCATCGACCCGATCGAAGTGCATTAGGATCAGCGCCTCTCGGGCAACTTTCCCGAGGGCGTGAGGATCCTCAATCAGACGGCTCAAAACCCCTGCGCCACCTTCTGTGGCTTCGTAGGCTAGGACAGCACGACGATTGTCGCGGGCGGGGAGCGGTTCACCGAGGATCTCGCCTTCTTCCAATTGGAAGACGACTTCGATGCCCCTCATGAAAGCATGTTGAACCGTCGCGATGGTTTCTGGCGCATAAGCTGTAAGATCATTGAAACGGAAGAGAAGCGCGTTCTTGTGATCGCGAACGATCGGAACGATCCGGACCGGCTTCACGACATCGGGCGGTACATCGACATCGGGGTCTTCATCACTTGACTTCGCCCAATACCCGCTCCGCGGATCGATGTGAAAGCCGAAGACGGTCTGATTTGCACGCCGCTTTAGTCCTTTGTTGATGCGACTGATCTCGGCACTGTTCGCGTATTGCAGATTGAAGATCGAGACGTCGTCACAGCGGAAATGGGCTTCAGTGATCTGTGCGCGACCATCTCGTTTCGGCCAGGAGAATACGGTCTGGATGTCAAAGCCTTGCCGGACACGTTCTTCATCGTTCGCCGTGATCCGTTCAGCCGGAGCGGCTTCCACATTGTCGATCCGGAGCGTCCGCTGCACCGGCACCTCACCCGCCATCGGAGCATTGCAGGCGTGACAGCGCTCGACCTCGCCGTCATGACAGGCGCCGCAGTTTGAGCAGATGAAGATGTCTTTCGTCGCCAGTTCTGACCCATCTCCCGTTCGGACTTCTGGCGGCAGCTTCGCCTTCATGACCCGGTAGGCGCGCCCTTCGTGATAAATCAGGCTGCGTGGCCCAAATTCCGAAATGGCGAGGAAGCGGGCGCGCTGGAGGAATGAACCAGCTTTTCCCTCTCCAGGGATAAAGGCGTAGAGAGGCAGGCGCGGGAAATTGTAGCCCGGCAAAAAGCCTTCCGTCGCAAGATAGCGATAGGAATAGAAGTCAGAGCCGTTCGAGGCTTTGCCCTGTTCAAGAATGGTGATCTGGTCGCTTGCCTGCATCTGCGCCGCTTTGATGCGACGGCGATCCGCGCCCGAAAGGCCCGTGATCTCGGAGCGCGCATTGGCCTCCATCAACTGCGTTCGGGCTGAATTGTAGAGTTCCCGCCAGCGATCGAAGGCGCGATCGAAATCCTGCGGCGCTCGTTGGGCCACCGCAGATACGAAATCGTCGGAATCGCTCATCCAAACCGGCTTACGGCCATCCACGGACGCAAGAATTTGATCGAGAACGCGCTTCATCGGGGCATGTGCCGCGACCGCCAGTGCTGGCCGATCGATGATGTCGTGAATCTCTTGTTTCAGTGGGTAGCCCGTCTCCGTCAGGTCGAGAATTTCCGGGATGTCCGGCGACAGGGCGAGTTTCGCTTCGGCTAGCCAGATGGCATGAAGGTGTGAACGCACGAGCTCTTCGTTGGTGATGTCGAGAGCCGGCGGGCGGACAACGCCGGAGACCATTTCGTTGCGCCGCTCGAAGAAATACTGGTCATGCGGCGATTGGGCGGCGCAATAGGTCACAATGACGGCGGCCTGTCCGGAGCGCCCGGCGCGGCCAGCGCGTTGCGCGTAATTCGCCGGCGTCGGAGGTACGTTGCGCAGATAGACGGCATTGAGCGCCGAGATATCGACGCCTAGCTCCATCGTCGGAGAGCAGAAGAGGGCGGGTAGGAACTGTTCCGACTCTCCCACGGCATTGAGTTCGGCAGCGTTTGCGGAAAGGTTCTCCCGGTCTTCCTTTTCGTACCTGAAACGCCACTCGCGCCATTCGCGCTGCCTTTGCGATACCTGGGCCGTATGTTCACGGCCTTCGAGCCCCCAAAAACTGCTCCCGCCCGCTTTCAGATCGGCGGCAATGTCATGGTAGAGATCGTGGAAGTAGCGATTTCCTTGCGCCATGCCGGCTTGGATGGCTTCGCCGGGTATGATCCGAACGGCTGACGGCGATAAACGCCAACCTTGCAAATCCGCCTCTATGTCGACGCGGGATACCAGACCCTCGCGGGCTAGCAGTTCCATCAAGCCCGTCAAGACGGTCAGGTAGTCATCTTTGCCGAGCTTGTTTCCTAGGACGCTCTTGCGATTGATGAGGCGGCCGATACGGGAATTGTGTCCTGCGCGAACAATCGTCTGTTCTTCCCGGAGCCCAACGCGGTCTTTGCCTGGAGCTTGCAGGAACAGTGTCGTGCGGCTTCTGGGCGTCTCCTTCGCGTCGATGGACCAAGGTGTGCGCAGGAGATTACGGGATTTCTGGGCGACGGTGTCGAGGACGGTCAGATCAAGCGCCTCGGTTCCGACGGCCAGGCCATCGAGCATGGCACCGAGGATCGTTTTCAGCATCTCCTTGCGCTTCGAAACGTCCAGCGTGGCAATATCAGGTAGGATGGCCGCAAGGCGCTCCGTATCCTCTGCGACCTCATCGAGACCAATGAACGCAACATCAATAAGCTTGAGTACGGAAAGGCTTGGGTTTGTGTAACGCCATCCCCGGCGCAGGTCTGTCCAAAGCCTGTGGGCAAGGACCTTGGCGAGGGATCGCTGCGCGTCTTCCCGCACCACGGCTCCTGCGTCGGGATCCAACATCCAATGGATGCGAGCCTCCTTGTTGCTCGCGGTGAAACCGAGCGCCTTCACGACCCTCAAACCGAATTCGTCTTCGGTCATGCCGTCGTCACCGGCGTCCAAAACGGCGCGCAAGATCGCGCCGCGCAGGAGGCTAACGAAAAGGAAGTCGTTGAAGTGACCCGCCTGAAGCGCAGCGTCCTGGCGATTATCTGTGAAGCCGAGGAGCTTGCGTTTCTCTTTTGGAACACCGCTGTTGTGGCTGTTCATCCATTCCAGCGCAGTCGAAACCAGAAGCGTAGTGGCAGAACTTCGACCTTCACCTGAGAGGCCAGCGAGTTTGGAGCGCTCCCGCATGCTGGGGTGTGGTTGATCAAGACAGCAAGGGCAGAAGCCGAACTTGCCAGGTATGAACCAGAAGGCTTTACCGGTTGACGCAGGGCGACCATCGGGGGCGACGGATACCATCTGCGGCACTCGACCTTTTCTATTCGCCCGCAGTCGCTCGACGCCCTTGCGCTCCTCGCGCCAGTCTTCGGGAAAGGTTTCGATTTCGCCCGTGAAGGCATAGTCGGGATCGCCATCACCGGTTGCGGTTAGATAACCCGCGGCGTCACTCTCCTGGTCATCGAGGGGCGCGTCGTCGATGTTCCTCGGAACGAACAAAGTGCCCAGGGCATCGTCGGTTCTGGTGACGACGTGAACCTCATGCCCACATGACCGACAGAAGCGAGTGGGATAGAGGCGATGGCCCGGCGCGTTAGGATCTTCGAGTTGCCCCTCAAAGAGCACGCTTCTGGGCTTTTCGGTCAGCGTGGTGAAAACCTCGCCCGCGCCCGAGATAAACTGATGGAGCTTGAATGCCAGAAATGCGCCGGCTCCCAGGCCCCCTCGATCCGCCTCCGGCAGGCTGATACGGGTCAGGAACGCCTCAAAATGGCTTCGGCAAGTTTCGATTTCTACACCGCTATCCTTTGACAGGAGCGCGACGGCTTCCCCGAACGGAATTGGCTTCTTGCGCTTGAGCTCCTGCGCGTCATCCAGGCCGATCGCCAATTCAGTCCAAACCGCGAGAGGGTGTTCCTTCAGCACCTCATCGGTCAGTCCGTCCGGCGGGGTAGATGTGAGCACGGACGCGAGTTTCGAACGCACATCGTCCAGCTTCAGTCGATCATCTGTTGCGCGTTCCAGTGACTCGTCGATGACCGACTCCGGTCCGATGGCCGTCCCGAAAAGGCGGGATGCAACATCTGCTACGGCTTGCGCACGATTGGTGTCGGACCCTTCGCTTGCCATGGTGGCCGACGTGCCGATGCAGATCGGTGCTTTGTCTGGCGTGCAGCGATTGCGAAGCCGACGGACGAGAATAGCCACGTCGGCGCCTTGGCGGCCGCGATAGGTATGCAGCTCATCGAGAACGATGAACTCCAGACCGCTAGCGTTCTCTATGACCTTGGTGTCGAGGCTGTCTTGCCGCGTCAGAAGCAATTCAGCCATCATGAAGTTGGTGAGCAGAATATCTGGCGGATTGTCGGCGATCCGCTGCCGTTCTTCCTGGCTTTCCTGTCCAGTGTAGCGTCGTACCACCGGCCTGATTTCAGTTGATAGCCCGGATTGGGAGATGAACTTCTCGATCTCGTTCATCTGGCTGTTGGCCAGCGCGTTCATCGGATAAACGATGATCGCACTGGTTTTGCGTGGTTTCCCTGCTTTCCTAGCGCGTATAATCGCGTCGACCACCGGCACGAAAAAGCAAAGCGACTTTCCTGACCCCGTTCCGGTGGTAACTACATAGCTTTGACCAGCCCGAGCTTTGGCGATTGCTTGGGCTTGGTGGCGGTGAAAGCGCAGCGGCGTTGGTCCAAACCGGAATACCTTGCCGGTCGCTTCATCGAGATCGCCTGAGGTGACAAGCTCATCAGCTGTTGGCCCCTGCAGGAAGCGCGGGTTGATGGACAGCAAGGCATCTGGCCAAAAGCGACCTTCGTCATATTGCCGATTAATCTCGGACCTCAGATCATCGGATCGAACGACACTAAAAGACCGCGAGAAACGGGCATAGGACTCAATAAGTCGATGGTCGAATTCGAACGCCTTCATTGTCAGAAGACCCCCCCCCCAGATATTTTTTCTATACCCAAAATTCTATTCTGAATCATTGGGCTGTACCCCACAGAGATGAGAGGGGCGCCGCTGCCAGCCTGTCACCGAACGGCACGAAATCGGCGCTGTCATACAGCACCACGCCATAGGCGAACCGTTCCTTGCAGGCTTCGGCAAGGGTGCGTAGTCCGGCGAAGTCGCTGGACTTTACCGTGGCTGACGCCTTCACCTCGATGCCCACGATCATGCCGTCATCGCGTTCCAATACGATGTCGACCTCGTGCATCTGCTGATCGCGAAAATGATAAGGGGTAAGCCGCAGGTCAGATGCTGCCATCAGCTTCAGAACTTCGGAAAAGACGAAGCTTTCCAGTAGCGCGCCGAAGGTGCCCCGATCCGCCTTCACCCGCTCGAAGCTGAGGCCCCGCGTTGTGGCGAGCAGTCCGGAGTCCAGAAAGTGCAGCTTCGGCGTCTTGGCGATCCGCTTCAGCGCATTGGTGAACCAGGGCTGTAGGGTCGCGACGAGGAACACCTGTTCGAGCAGTGCGATATAGCGTTGCGCGGTCTTATGGCTGACGTCGATGCTCGCACCGAATTGCGAGTAGTTGACCAGTTGGCCCGAGTGCTCCGCCACGAGCCGCACGAACTTCGGCAACTCGGTCAGCTTCTCGATGTCGGCGATGTCCCTGAGATCGCGGGTCAGTACGGAGGTCAGATAAGACCGTGCCCAATCCTGCCGCCGTCGCTCGGTTTCACGGCGGATCGCCTCGGGAAACCCGCCTCCCAGCACCAACTGGACGAGGTCGTCACCGAGAGTCGCCTGCTTGTCGGCTTTCAGCGTCCCGTCGAATAGACGCTCCAGGAAGGCGGGCGTTCGGCCAGTGATCTCGGCCTGGGCGAGCGGCAACATGCGGATGGTTTCCATCCGGCCCGCCAGGCTGTCGGCGACTCGCGGCAAGGTCAGCACATTGGCGGAGCCGGTGAGCAGGAAGCGCCCGGGACGATAGTCCTCGTCCACGGCCCTTTTGATCGCCAGCAGCAGGTCGGGCGCGCGCTGAATCTCGTCGATGATGGCTTGGTCAAGGCCGCGAATGAAGCCTGCGGGATCGGACTGGGCGGCATCGAGAACCGTCTGATCGTCAAGCGTGATATAGGTCCGGCCGGCTTCCCCCATCTTGCGTACGAGCGTGGTCTTGCCCGCCCGACGTGGCCCTACGATCAGGACTACCGGGGTGTCCGAAAGGGCCTCTTCTGCCCGACGCTCGACGAACCGTTCGTACATGCGAATCCAATAGCTGGACGATTGGAATTTTATGGCATGATATTTGGAAGTTGGCGGGCGGGCAATTGGAAATTAGAGGCCCGCATCCCGGATAGGGAAGGAGGAACCTCTCCTGCGTCCGATACCAATGGTCTCAACTTGCTCACGGAACCGGTGCCGGGGAATGGTTTCCTGCTGCTCGCGCTGGCTGAAGCACCGCACGAGCTCCTGCTTTCAGTCATGAGCGATGGAAAGCCCTAGGTCACGCCGAGCGAGAGGGCGTCCTTCAGGTGTAATCATTTCATGGTGATGTAGCACGCAGGTCAAAAATCCCGGCGAAAGGGGGCTCCTTTATGATCGAGCTGCGCCACATCAATTACTTTGTTGTCGCATCGGAACAGGGAAGCTTTCGCAAGGCGGCAACATTATTGAGTATTCAGGAGTCGGCGGTGAGCAGGCGCATCCGCGATCTTGAGGATCAACTTGGCGCTTCCCTGTTTCAGCGCCACTCCGGTGGAGTTTGCCTCACTCAGGCCGGGCAGCGCTTTCTTCGACGTGCGCGCATTGTCCTTCAGCAGATCGAAGATGGCGTCAATGATGTCGCCGCGATTGGCCGATCCGAAGAGGGCATCATCAAGGTTGGCATCTTCTCATCCCTGGCTTCCGGTTTTCTGTTCGAGTTGTTGAAGGAGTTCGACAGGAAGCATCCACGAGTGACGGTCGAGCTGATCGAGGACAATCCGGCGGTCCATGTGGCCGCGATCCGGAAGTTGCAACTCGACGTGGCGTTCATAACCGGCACGAGCGAATGGCCCGATTGCGAAACCGGCACCCTCTGGTCGGAGAGGGTGTTCGCCGTGCTGCCAACGGAGCACCGCCTTGCGACGAAACAATCGCTGTATTGGCACGATCTCGCCGGCGAGAGCTTCATCGTCAGCGATGCGGCGCCCGGGCCGGAGATCCACGACTATTTGATCCAGCGCCTGGCCGGCCTTGGGCATCATCCGAATATCCGTCCTCAATATGTCGGGCGGGATGTCCTGTTGTCGATGGTCGCCGTTGGGCGCGGTCTCACGGTGGTCAGCGAGGCGGCGACAGGGGCGCAGTTTCCGGGCGCCGCCTATCGACTGATCGAGGATGAAATCTTACCGTTCAGCGCGATATGGTCGCCGAGGAACGACAATCCGGCGTGTCGCAGATTTCTGAGCCTCGCCCGCTCGCTGGCGCGATCGGAAAGGCCAGCGATCAGGCGGACGCTTTCGGCGGCGCACCTGCCTGCTTCGCCTTCGCAAATCCTCGATCTGTCGCAATGAAACGCTCCAGCATGGGAACGATCAGGCGCACCGGATCGGTCGCAGGTTGTCCCGCCTCACGGCCGAGAATTTCCGCATAGGCGGTGAGATCGCGATGGAGACCGGCCGGCAGTTCCACCGTGATCTTGACGGGCTTGTCGTCGGCGATCGGCCCCAATTTCAACTTCGCCATGTCAGCCTCCGTAGGGTTCGAGAACAAGGTCGCGCGTGACGATGACGCGAACGGGGAAGCCCGGACGGATGGTGAGCGTTGGTGCGATGTTGAGCTGGCGTTGCACGATCTGCTGACCAGTCTGGTTGACGCTGTTGGACGCACCATTGCGCAGCGCGCGGGCGATGTCGCTTTCCTGGCCCGATGAGCCGGCTTCGGCGCCGACGCTGAGCAGCGTTGAGAGCGCCGCGGCCTTGAACAGCTCGCCCCAATGGTAATCGACGCCATCTTCCAGCCCGGCATAACCCTCGGCGTCCGCGCCAGGCTGGCGCTCGAGGGTGATCGAGCGGCCGTTCGGAAAGATCATCCGGTTCCAGACGAGCAGCACACGCCGCTGGCCGAAGCCGACGCCGCTATCATATTGCCCGATGACGCGGGTGCCTTGGGGTACGAGCAGAATCTTGCCCGTGGGGCTGTCATAGACGTTTTCCGTCACCTGCGCGGTGATCTGTCCAGGAAGATCGGAGCGGATGCCGGTGATGAGCGCGGCGGAAATTACCGCTCCGGCCTGAAGGACATTGGCCGAAGCGGGCGCCACGACCCTATCGGGCGAGACGGTGCGCTTGTCGGGCGCCTGGTTGAGGAAGGCGAGCTGCCGATCCTGCGCCGACGGTGTGGCTGGCTGCGGCGCGAGACCGAGGCTGGCGAGATCGGTTGCGGGGGCAGCCGTCGCGGATGGCTGTGCGGCCGTCGCGGTATTGGCGGGCCGCGTCTCCGTGGACGCGAACAGGCGCGCGGTGCGAGCCGCCTCCAGTTCCTGCGTCCGACGTTGCTCCTCCGGGCTGGGGCCGGCTGGCGCGGGAGCAGTACCTCCCGATGTCGGAACGGATGGCCCGCCGTTCTGTGCGTTGAGGATCGGGCGGCCGAGATCGCCGGGTAGCGGCGGGCCGAGTTTGGGCACGCCGGTATAGTCCTTCGGCAGGCCAGCCAATCCGTCGGGTGTCGAGCGGTTGTCGGTGGAATAGAGTTCCTGCCCCTGATTGCCGCCGTTCCGGGTCTGGAGCGCATAGACCAGTGCGCCACCGACGCCCAGGCTCGCTGCCAGGCCGAGGCCCGCGAGTACCTTGCGTGAGAGGCGGGTGACGCGCGGCGGTTCGGGGCGCAGCCGCATCGGCGCGACCGGCTCGCCCGTGAGCGGCCGGTCGTCTTTCTCGTCGACCGCCTCTGGCTGCGGCGCCCCATCGGGCTTCCGATCAGCCTCGTTCTCCGGATCGCGTTCGTCGCTCACGATGCCGGCCTCCCATCGGTGCGGACGATGCGGACCCGCTTCTGATTTTTGCCCGCACCGAAGCGCAGTTCGGCGGCAGCGAACAGCCGGTCCACGATCATGTAGTTGCCGCGCACCCGATAGTTCACCAGCTCGGAGGTGTCGCCTTCCGGACCGACCACGAACAGCGGCGGCATCTCGCCCTGGCCGATGCCGCGCGGGAACTCGATGAAGACCTGTCGGCCATCGTCGAAGGCGCGCAGCGGTCGCCACGGCGCACGGTCGCCCGTCACATCGTAGCGGAAGTTCACACGCGCGAGGTCGACGCCATCGGCAACGGGCTGCGCAGCCTCGGCCTGACTGTTCTGGCGGCGCAGCGCGATGAGCTGGTCCTGCGGATATTGCCAGGAAACCGACGCCATATAGGTCGAAGGCGTCGAGCGCAGTTCCATATGATAGGTGCGGCGGTCGGTGTTGATGACGAGGTTGGTCAGCAACTCGGCCCGCGTCGGCTTCACGAGAATATGGATCTGCTTGCCCGCGCCGGCGCCGCTCTCGGTATCGCCGATGATCCAGCGCACGGTGTCGCCGGCGGCGACGGGGCCGGAGCCGACGAGTTGCTCGCCGGGCTGGAGAGCGATGTCGGTGATCTGCCCCGGAGAGGCATAGACCTGATAGAGCGCGCCATCGACGAAGGGATAGACCTGCATTGAATTGATGAAGCCATTGCGGACGGGCTGGACGCGCGCGGCGGCGTTGGCCTGGTTGACGCGCACCGTCGGATCGGCGGCTTCCGGTTCGGGTTTGCCGTCCTTGCCGACCGGCTTCAACTGGCCGGGAAGTGGCAATGGCTTCGGCATTTCCACGACCTGCACGGGTTTGGGCGGATCGGCGGCCTGCACGGCCGGCGCAGCATTGTCGTAGGAGATCTCCGGCGGCGGCGTATGCGTGGCGCACCCGGCGAGCACCGATGTGCCTAGCAGCAGAAGCGGCAGTCCGGCGTTACGGAAAGCCGGAATGGCGTGGATGAAGAATGCCGGACGCCCTGCACTCCAGGGGGCGGCTTTGCGGAGTGCTGGCGTCATTGTCCGAGCTCCTTCGACCAGTTGATGGCGTTGACGTAGATGCCGAGCGGGTTCTTTCTCAGCGTGTCGGCGTCGCGCGGCGGCTGAACAGTGACAGTGAGGATGGCGGACCAGCGTTCGGTGGAGGCGAGAGCGCCGTCCTGATAGCGGCGCTCGATCCAGGCGATGCGGAAGCTCGACGGCGAGGCGCGAATGACCGACGAGACCTCCACCGCGACCTGCTGTTTGCCGACTTTGGCGAAAGGATCGTTGGCGCGGGCATAGTCGCTCAGCGCCAGAGCCCCGGCCTGGGTGGTGATGTCGTAAGCGCGCAGCCAGTTCTGCCGCACGATGATCGCATCGGCCGGGATCGAGCGGACCTGCTCGATGAAGCGCGCGAGGTAGAAGGCGATCTGCGGATCGTTCGGCTGATAGTCGGCGGTCGCCGGCGCGACGGCTTGCGCCTGGCCGAGCCGGTCGACCTGCACCACCCAGGGCACGATCGAGCCATTGGTGGACTGCCAGACCAGCGCGGCGGCAAGGCCCATCGACAGAGCCAGCGAGCCGAATGCCATGAAGCGCCAGTTGCGGGCCTGCACGCGGGCGGAGCCGATGCGGTCGTCCCAGACCTGCGCGGCGCGTTGATAGGGCGTCTCGGGCTGTGGAGATTTGCCGTAGTGGGTGGCTGGTCGTTTGAACATGGTCAGTCGCTTCCGGAAAGGTTGACGGAGGAGCCGCCGCCGTGGCTGTCGCCGCTGCGAACGGCGTGAGCGGCGGCCTGAACGCCGTGCGTGAGCTGCTGTGACCGCTTCATGCGCTTCGCCCAGGCCGGTGGACCGTCGGTGGCGGATGATGCCGGTGAGGCGCCTCCAGCGGAGGCTTCGCTCGCCGTTGTGCTGGATGCGCCAGTGGCGATCTCCGTCGCGGCCCGGCTGCCGGCCTGGTAGCTCTGCTTCAGGCTATCGGCTGCACGACCAGCGGCGCGCTTCAGCGGCGAGACGGCGGCCTTCGCACCCGTGCTGGCGACATTGCCGAGACCAGAGGCGACGGCGGACGCGCCGGACTGCCCGGCCGCGCCAAGGCTGTATGCGCTGGTCGCACCGCCTGCGAGTGTTGCCCCGCCACGGGCGGCGGCGGCCGCGCCGCCAGCAAGGGCGGCTCCACCGGAGACGACGGCGCCAGCGGTCGCTGCGCCGGCCGCGACCATGCCGCCGGCGGCAAGGCCAGTTCCGATGGCGGCGCCCGCACCGAGTTGCGGGCCACCCGAGACGAGGCCGTTGGCGATGCCGGGGCCGAAGATGCCGAGGCCAAGAAGAGAAAGCGCGGCGAGCACGATCGCCATCGCGTCGTCGATCGACGGCGTGGCGCCGCCGAAACCCGCGGTGAACTCGGAGAAGAGCGTCGAGCCGATGCCGATGATGACGGCGAGAACGAGAACCTTGATGCCGCTGGAAATCACATTGCCCAGCACCCGCTCGGCCATGAACGCCGATTTGCCGAACAGGCCGAACGGGATCAGCACGAAGCCGGCGAGTGTCGTCAGCTTGAACTCGATCAGGGTGACGAAAAGCTGGATCGCGAGGACGAAGAAGGCGAGCAGCACCAGCGCCCAGGCGAAGAACATGCAGGCGATCTGGATGAAGTTCTCGAAGAACGACCAGTAGCCCATCAGGTTCGAGATCGAGTCGAGCAACGGCCGGCCGGCGTCGAGGCCGGTCTGCGCGACCTTGCCGGGTCGCATCAGATCACTGACCGCGAAGCCCGTGCCGGAGGCCTTCAGGCCAAGGCCGGCGAAACTCTCGAAGATGATACGGGCGAGATTGTTCCAGTTGGAGATCAGGTAAGCGAAAATGCCGACGAACAGCGTCTTCTTGACCAACCTGGCGATGATGTTGTCATCGGCGCCCCACGTCCAGAACAGCGCGGCGAGCGTCACGTCGATGACGATCAGCGTTGTTGCGATGAATCCGACTTCGCCGCCGAGCAGGCCGAAGCCGCCGTCGATGTAGCGGGTGAAGACCTCGAGAAAATGGTCGATGACGCCGGTGCCGCCCACGATCAGCGAGCCTCTGGCCGGGATGGCTCTGCCTGGATCGCGGGCAGGATCTTGTCAGGGGTTTCATTGGTGGGCGCACTCGGGAACAGTGTCGTTGGCGCGGTCGGGGCCGGCGTCGGTGCCGGTTCACCGAGGAAGCGCCGCCGGTTCTCGGCCCAGATCTTCAGGCAGGACGGATCACGCGCTCCGGCTTCGCCCATCCCGCTGCACCGGGCGAGTTCCGCGCCGAGCGGATCTCGTTCCGTCACGGAGCGAGCTTGCGTCACCGGGCTATTCTGCCGGTCGCCCTTGCGGGTCATCTCGATCGCAGTTGCCGTAACCGCGATCGCGACGAACACGACAGCGCCGATGCGCGCGAGGGTCTTGCCGTCCATCGCGTCGCCCTCACTTGTTTCCGTAGAACATCTGCGCGTTGCCGGGCTGGTAGCCCGCGCCCGGCGTCAGAAAACGGCGACGCTGTTCGCGGCCCTGTTCAGCGGCGGCGGCTTGTTCCGCCGACTGCAAAGCCTGAGCCCGGCCGTTGGCGGTGACGACGGCGGTGAGGTCGGCGAGTTGCTGCGCCTGGAGCGCGAGAAGCTGGTTGCCGGCCTGCGTCGCCTGAAGCGCGCCGGTCGCCGACTGGCTGGCGCCGACCAGCGTCGACATCTGGGCGCGGTTGGTGTCGATATTCCCGACGACACCAGCCTGGACGCGCATGGCATCCTGCAACCCGCCCACGGTGTTCTGCCAGCGCGAGCGCGCATCGGCGACGAGCTGCTGCTCTGGCGCCGACATTGAGACATTGGCGTATTTGCTCTGGAACGCCTGGTCGATCTGCTGGACGCTGTAGGCGATGTTTTGCGCCTGGTTGAGCAATTGCTGCGTGCGTTGCACCGACTGCTGGAGCTGTTGCAGCGACGAGTAGGGCAGGCTCGCCAGATTGCGGGCCTGGTTGATGAGTCCCTGAGCCTCGTTCTGGAGCGAGGTGATCTGGTTCGTGACCTGCTGAAGGCTACGAGCGGCCGTTAGTACGTTTTGCGCATAGTTGGACGGGTCGAACACGGTCCATTGCGCGTGGGCTGGCGTCGCCAGCATCGGGGCGAACGCAACGGGGGCGACGAGCAGCGCGGCAACGAGCCGGGCCGCGCGAAAGCGAGGCAAGGTCATGGCAGTTTCTCCGTTTTGGTGAGCGTCGGAATGAGATCGGCCGCCCAGCCGACGTCGCGGTGGCGGAGCCAGGCGGCGAGGAAGCCGGCCCGCCCGTGCTCGGCGAACAGCCGCGAGATCGCGGATTGGTCGGTTTTCGAGGAAGCGGCGCAGAGCGCGAGGGCGACGTCCGACAGCCCCAGCTCGAACAGGCGATTGCCGCGCCGGGACTGGCAGTAATAGTCGCGCTTGGGCATGGCTCGCGCGATGATCTCGATCTGGCGATCGTTGAGGCCGAAGCGCCGATAGATCGCCGTGATCTGCGGTTCGATGGCACGTTCGTTCGGGAGCAGAAGGCGGGTCTGGCAGCTCTCGATGATGGCGGGCGCGATGGCTGAGCCATCGATGTCTGACAGGCTCTGCGTGGCGAAGATGACGCTGGCGTTCTTCTTGCGCAGCGTCTTGAGCCATTCGCGGAGCTGACCGGCAAAGCCGTCGTCATCCAGCGCGAGCCACCCCTCGTCGATGATGAGAAGGGCCGGCGATCCGTCGAAGCGGTCCTCGATGCGGTGAAAAAGATAGGAGAGAACCGCGGGCGCTGCGCCGGTGCCGATCAGCCCTTCGGTCTCGAACGCCTGGACCGTCGCCGTGCCGAGATGTTCCCGTTCGGCGTCGAGCAGCCGCCCATAGGGGCCGCCGATGCAATAGGAGCGTAGCGCCTGCTTCAGGTCGTTGGACTGGAGCAGAACGGTGAGGCCGGTGACGGTGCGTTCCTCGACTGGCGCCGAGGCCAGCGACGTCAGCGCCGTCCAGATGTGCTCCTTCACTTCTGGCGTGATGGCGACCGCCTCGCGCGTCAGGATGGCGCCGATCCAATCGGCGGCCCAGGCGCGCTCGGAGACGTCGTGGATATGAGCCAGTGGCTGAAGACTGACACTCGTCGTGGCGCCGTCGCTGAGATCCCCGCCGAGGTCGTGCCAGTCACCGCCCATGGCGAGGGCCGCCGCCCGGATCGAACCGCCAAAATCGAAAGCGAAGACCTGGGCGTCGGCATAGCGGCGAAACTGGAGCGCCATGAGCGCCAGCAGCACGGACTTGCCCGCGCCCGTCGGGCCGACGATCAGCGTATGGCCGACGTCGCCGACGTGAAGGGAAAACCGGAACGGGGTCGAGCCTTCGGTCTTACCGAACAGCAGTGGGGGCGCTGCGAAATGCTCGTCCCGTTCCGGCCCGGCCCACACGGCGCTCAGGGGGATCATGTGGGCGAGATTGAGGGTGGAGATCGGTGGTTGCCGCACATTGGCGTAAACATGCCCGGGAAGACTGCCGAGCCAGGCGTCCACGGCGTTGATGGTTTCCGCCATCGCGGTGAAGTCGCGGCCCTGGATGACCTTCTCGACCAGCCGCAGTTTCTCGTCGGCAACGCGCGGATCAGCGTCCCACACTGTCACCGTCGCCGTGACATAGGCGATGCCGGCATAGTCGGCGCCCAGCTCCTGAAGAGCGAGATCGGCGTCCGCCGCCTTGTTCGATGCGTCCGTGTCGACAAGGACGGACGCTTCGTTGGTCATCACCTCCTTGAGGATCGCGGCGACCGATTTGCGCTTGGCGAACCATTGGCGCCGGATCTTGGTCAGCAGCTTCGTCGCGTCGG
>CAZVTK010000098.1:5609-17900 GCA_964629765.1 uncultured Mesorhizobium sp. | reverse complement strand
GAGCCGGAGCTGAAGATCATCGACGTCTTCATCTGCAAGCTGCGCAAGAAGCTCGACGCGGCCTCCGGCGGCCAGAACTATATCGAAACGGTCTGGGGCCGCGGCTATGTGCTGCGCGAGCCCGAGGACGTGCGCGAAAGTGCTTGAGAGCGAATAGCGAATAGCCAGTAGCGAATAGAAAAAGGCCGCTTGCGCGGCCTTTTTTCATGTTATCGGCGCTACTCGCTACTCGCTACTCGCTACTCGCTACTCGCTACTCGCTACTCGCTACTCGCTCATTTTCACGCCGCCGCGTCGAACTGGCGGAAGCGGTCCAGCAATTGCGGCCGGTTGAACGGCTTGAGGATATAACCCTTCGCGCCGGCGCGCTTGGCGCGCATGATGGCGCCGACGTCGAACTCGGTGACGCAGATGAGGATGGTCGGCTTGTGGTCGCCGTCGATCGCCATGGCCTGGCGGATGAAGTCGACCGTCGCCATGTCCGGCAGCGTGCCGTCGACCACGATGACGTGCGGCATGTCGGCCTCGCACATATAGAGGCCCTCGGCGCCGGTGCCGGCCTCCACGACCAGCATGTCGGGGCCGCCGAGGATGCGCTTGGCAACCTTCCGGATCACGCTCGAATCGTCGACAATCATGCAGCGCTTCATGCCATCTGCCTCCATACGTGCGTGTGCGCCATGGCGCGCGCGCATGAACCACCCGCGCCAGAGCCTAGGCGCGAACGGTAAACATCGCGGAAAGCAGATGGGTAAACGCGGCGCTAACGGCGGGTGCGCCTTGGCGGATTCACTGCGCCGTCAGCACGATCTCGTCGGCGGCCGCCTTGATGCCGATCGCCATGCCGCCCTCGCGGGCCAGCAGCAGCGTGTAGTAGGGCTGCACCGAATGGGCGTCGATGGGCTCCTCCGGCCGGGCGCCGCCGTGCAGCTCCAGGAATTTCGGCGGCACGCGCAGCATCGGACCGGCCGCGCGCAGGGTGAAGACGGGCGCGGTGTCGGTGCCGGACAGCTCGACCGACAGGCGTCCGCCGCGCGGGATGCAGCCATTGGCGGTGAGCAGCAGGTTGAGCAGCAGCTTGACCTTGTTCTTGGGCAGCAGCCAGCGCGGGCCCTTCCATTCGAGCTCGGGCTTCTCGTTCCTGATGAACGCATGCGCGACCGCCTCGGCGTCGCCCGTGTCGATCAGCATGCCGGCCGAGCCGGCCGCGCCGAAGGCGATGCGGGCGAACTGGAGCCGCGCCGAGGCGTTGGCCGCGCTCTGCTTGATGAGGCGCATGGCGTCCTCGTCGGAGCCGCCTTCCTCCAGCAGCTCCAGCCCGTTGTTGATGGCGCCCACGGGCGAGATGATGTCGTGGCAGACGCGGCTGCAAAGCAGGGCCGCAAGGTCCGGAGCCGACAGTGTGAAGATGTCCGTCATGCGTGTCCCGCCTCGTCCCGGTTTCGTCCTTGCCGCGTCTCTGTTTGCAGGCCGCTGCGCCGGGCGCCTCCGCCGGGCGCGAATCAGGCAGCGAACCTTCGTCCCTGCGTAGTCAGCCACCGTCCGGGGGGCAAGCAGGGCGGGACCCGCCGCGGCGTGGCGCAACGGAAATCGCGCGCGGGCGGGCGTCAACGGCGGCCTCGGTTAATGGTTGAAAAAGGATTACCCTCTAGTCTGCCTGCCGACGGGACGCCGCCGACGCCATGCCTGGCGCGCATGCGGCAAGGAACGGAGGGCAGGACATGTTTGCCAGACTGACCGCTGCGGTCGCCGTGCTGATCGCCTCGCTGCTCATGGTCGCGCCGGCGCGCGCCAACGACACGTTCAGCTTCGAGGAGATCGTCGATTCCGGCCACGGCTTCTTCGGCTCGGCCGCCGGCGGGCTCGCCAGCGTCATCGAGAAAGCCTTCGCCAAATACGGCCTGCCCAACGGCTACGTGCTGGGCGAGGAAGGCTCGGGCGCCATCATCGGAGGCGTGACCTATGGCGAGGGGCTGCTCTACACCAAGAACGCCGGCGACCATCCGGTGTTCTGGCAGGGGCCGTCGATCGGCTTCGACGTCGGCGCGCAGGGATCGCGCACGATGATGCTGGTCTACAATCTCGAATCGGTTCCGGCCCTCTACAAGCGCTTCGTGGGCGTCGCCGGCTCGGCCTACGCCATCGCCGGCGCGGGCTTCCATGTGCTCAAGCACAAGGACGTGCTGCTGGTGCCGGTCCGCACCGGGCTCGGCGCGCGCCTCGGGGTCAATGTCGGCTATCTGAAGCTGACCGCCAACCCCACCTGGAACCCGTTCTGAGGGAATTCCGGTGAGGCTGGCCTGCAAATGCAGCCGACCTGCGCTTCCGGTGCTCACGGACGGAAGTCCGCTCCGCTCCGGTTCTCGGTCGCCAGCATTTTCGACTCAGCCTGACCGGAATTCGCGCCGGCGCCGATATGAATCCACGGGGAAGCGATATGCTTCAGCGAAAGCGGCTCGGCCATCGTCGCGCGGCGTGCATGACCGCCACGATCTCGACGCGCCCGGTCGCCCGGTAGACGACGATATAAGGAATGCCGGGAAGCACCAGCTCGCGCGTGCCACGGACGCGGCCGGCGCGGCCGATCATCGGGTTGGCGGCGAGCTGGCTTTCGGTGCGGTCCAGAATCTCGCCGACCAGACGTGCCGCAGCGGCCGGATTCTCGGCGGCGACGAAATCCTGAATACGATCGAGGTCGAGAAGCGCAGGACGTGTCCAGGCGACACGCATCAGTATCCGCGGTATTTGTTGCGCACCGCCGCAATCTCCGCGTCGGTGGCGAAATCCCCGCGTTCCGCGGCCGCCATGCCTGCCGTGACCTTCTCAAGGTAGATTTCCTGCCATTCCACGGAGCGGCCGTTCTCCAGCGCGTCCGCCACGATCTGCGACGGGCTCAATCCGTGGCGGGTTGCGATTGCGTCGATGCGCGCGCGCATTTCCGGGGCGATGGTCAGTTCCAATGGCATGTGTCAATTCTACCACGGATCACCGCGAACGGAAACGGCGCCGCGCCTGTCCGCAAAAGTGATCGCCGGGCTTAACCTTAAGCGGCGGTAAATCCGTCGCGGCACTGGATTCGACCCGCGCCGGCGTGGCACAGTCGGCCCTCTATCGTGAGCCAGTGTTCTCGTCGACGGTCGGGCATCCCGTGATCCAGAGTATCCTCTTCTTCCTGCTGGGCTTTTTGTGCGCCGGCTTCCTCGCGCTGATGGTCGCCCCGGCGATCTGGCGCCGCGCCGTGCTGCTGACGCGCCGGCGCATCGAGGCGTCCGTGCCGCTGTCGGTCAACGAGATCCAGGCCGACAAGGACCGCATGCGCGCCGAATTCGCCATGTCGACGCGGCGGCTGGAGATGAGCATCAAGTCGTTCCGCGAGAAGGCCGCCGGCCAGATCGTCGAGATCAACAAGAACCGCGACGAATTGCGCCGGCTGGCCGAGGAGCGCGACGACAAGAACGAGGCGCTGACGCGGCTGGAGTCGGGCGCGGGCGAGCTGCGCGCCGAATTGCGGCGTCGGGAGGAGCAGCTCCAGCAGCTCAACTACAAGCTCATCGACGCCGAGAAGCTGCTCGAAGGGCGCGCGCTGGAGCTGGAAAAGATGGGGCGCATGTTCGACGAGGCCAGCTTCTCGTCGTCCAGCCGCCAGATCGAGCTGGTTGCGCGCGAGACCGAGGTCGAGCGCCTGTCGACCGACGTGTCGGAGCTGCGCGAGCAGCGCAAGGAGGCCGAGCGCAAGGTGCGCGAGGCGCAGGCCGAAGCCAAGCAGGCGCAGGACGAGTTCAAGCTCGAGAAGCGCAAGGCGAGCGAGCTGGAAGCCAAGGTGGAGCGCCTGCTCGCCAACCTGTCCGACCGCGAGGAGAAGCTGGACCGCCGCGAGGCGGAACTGGAGCGGCTGCGCGACCAGGTGAAGGCGGAAGCCAATACCGAGGCCGAGCTGAACGCCGCGCTGACCGAGACGCAGGAAGCCAAGGTCAAGCTGGAGGCGGAGGTCGCCGAGCTCACCTTGCAGATGTCGACGCTGCTGTCCGGCGCGACCGGCGGCGATGTCGAGAAGGCGATGGCCAAGCTGACCGAGGACCGCAAGCGGCTGGAGGAGCGGCTGACCGCGCTGCTGCGCGAGAACAAGAAGCTGCGCTACGACCTCGACGGGCTGGAGCGCACCAAGGCCGAGGACTGGGACGAGGAGCGGCGCGAGAACGCGCTGCTGCGCGAACAGATCAACGATCTCGCCGCCGAGGTGGTGAACCTGACGATGATGCTCGACGGGCCGAATTCGCCGATCCGCGCGGCGCTGGCGCAGCCGGGCGGCGAAGGCGCGGCGAACGCGGCCACCGGCGCGATCATCAGCCTCGCCGACCGCGTGCGCGCCTTGCAGAAGGCGGCGGCGGCGCCCGCGGCACGCTGAGGCCGCTACCCGTTTATTCCTCGAAAAGCCGGTGCAGCGCGACCGCGCTGGCGGTCGCCACGTTGAGGCTGTCGAAACCCTTCGCCATCGGGATGCGCACCGTGCGCATGGTCTCCATCAGGGCCGGCGGCAGGCCGGGGCCTTCCGCGCCGAGGACGAGCGCCGTGCGCGCGGCGCGCCTCACCGCACTGAGCGCAACCGCGCCGGACGGCGACAGCGCCAGCGCCTCGAAGCCGTGGCGCGCGAGCAGGGCGGGGATCCCGGCCGCGCCGGCGACGATCGCATAGGGAACCTTCAGCGCGGCGCCGACGGAGACGCGGACGGCCTTGCGGTAGAGCGGGTCGCAACTCGCCCTGTCGAGCAGCACGGCGTCGGCGCCGAAGGCGGCGGCGTTGCGGAAGATGGCGCCGACATTGTCGTGGTTGGCGATGGCGACGGCGGCCACCACGGTGGCGCGCCCCGGCAGGGCGGCGAGCAGCGCATCGGCGTCGTCGGGCGGGCGGCGGTGCACGGCGGCCAGCACGCCCCGGTGCAGGTGGAACCCCGCGACGGCGTCGAGCACCGGCTGGTCGGCGACGTAGACCGGCAGGCCGGGCGGGGCCCCGGCGAGCGCCGGGCGCATCGCTTCCAGCCGCGGGGCGTGCAGCAGCACGGAATGGGGCGTGAAGCGCCGCGCCGCGAACAGCACGTTCAGCACCACCTTGCCCTCGGCGATGAACAGGCCCTCGCGCAGGGAGTCGCGGTCGCGCAGCGCGCGGTAGGGCGCGATGCGCGGATCGTCGGCGTCGTGCACGCGGATCGCTTCCATGGCGCCGTTCCTTGCACCGGAGACGGGCCGGCGCAAGCGGACCGGCGCCGTTCAGCAGAAGATGCGGCCCAGCGCTGCCAGAAGCTCCGGCAACGGCCCGGGCGGGCAGGAATAGAAGATGAGCTGGCGGTCGCGCCGCGTCTCGACCAGCCCTTGCGCGCGCAGCTTGGCCAGATGCTGCGACAGCGCCGACTGGCTGAGCGACACCTTGTCGGCGATGGCGCCGACGCTGAGCTCGCCCTCGACCAGATGGCACATGATGGCGAGGCGCTTGGCGTTGCCGAGCAGCGCGAGAATACCGGCTATGTCGTCCGCACGGTCGACCAGAGAGGTTGGCCGCATGTGTCCCCCGAAGTCTTTGTTCCCGCCATGACTTCGTGGGGGCGGCGAAGTCGTGGACGGTCTATGGACGTGCGAATCCGCACCCGTAGAAGTTGCAGCAAAAAACCTGCCGATTGTACAACTCACGAATATTTTATCGACGCAGGGAATTCAGGCCTCGGCGAGCTTGCGGCGGCCGTCCTGCGCCATGCGCACCAGAGCGGCGCGCATGTCGCCGGCCGAGCCCAGCGGCTGCTCGAAGAAGATGCGGCGGATTTCGTCGCCATGGGCAAGATCGATGCCTTCGGCGTCGATGCCGGTGAGGCGCCAGGGGCCGGGGGCTGCCCCGGCAAAGGCGCGGGCGTAGATTTCGACGGCGTCGAGATGGTCCGAATTCATGTGCGAGACGGCCGACGCCTCGGCGCCCGACAGCGCCTCGTTGGCGGGATGGGCGGCCAGCAGGTCTTCGGCGCCGAGGGCATAGGCCTTGCCGAAGCCGCCGTTCAGGCTGGCGGCGAGCGGAGCGAGGCGGAAGATCGAGAAATCGGGGAAGCCCGCGTAGAGCTTCGCCTTGGGGTGCCGCGACAGGAAGCGCCATTCGGCGCGCTGGTGGGCGGGCGTGCCGCGCGCCAGCCGCTCGGCGCGGCAGGCGAGCGTGATGCGCGGATGAGCGAGCGGGTCGCCCTTGCCGGGCTCGCCCAGCAGCAGCGAGCATCGCGGGTCGGCCGCGAGGCCGGCGGTGTGGCCCGACAGGGCCGAGACCAGGATCAGCGGCGCGCCGTCCATGTCGGTGGCCACCGACACGCGGCTGGCATAGGGCGCCCCCGTGGCCGGATCGAGCACCGCCAGCGCGCCGAAACGCGCCGAGCGCACCAGCGTGCGCGCCAGCCGGACGGCCTCGGCGTCGGTCGGGCGAAGAACGTCTTTCTTCGCCTCGGTGGCGGACTTCTCCTCCGAAGCGGGCTCTTGCTGGGGCAGGGTTTCGCTCACGACCGGTTTCCCGAAAACATGACAACCACGCTCCGAATATCGCGACGGGCGCCTGCCACGCAAGGGGACGCCGCGCAGCTCCGCGTTATTTCGGAGCCATGCGGATGGCGCCGTCGAGGCGGATGGTCTCGCCGTTGAGCATCTGGTTCTCGACGATGTGCAGGGCAAGCGCGCCATATTCGGCCGGGTCGCCGAGGCGCGAGGGGAAGGGCACCTGCTTGCCCAGCGAATCCTGCGCGTCCTGCGGCAGCCCGGCCAGCATGGGCGTGCGGAAGATGCCGGGCGCGATGGTGCAGACGCGGATGCCGGCGCGGGAAAGGTCGCGCGCCACGGGCAGCGTCATGCCCACCACGCCGCCCTTCGACGCCGAATAGGCGGCCTGGCCGATCTGGCCGTCATAGGCCGCCACGGAGGCGGTGTTGACGATGACGCCCCGTTCGCCGCCGTCCAGCGGCTCGAGCTGCTCGGTGCGCACGGCGACGAGGCGGATCATGTTGAAGGTGCCGGCAAGGTTGATCTCCAGCACCTTCTTGAACACGTCGAGCGGGTGCGCGCCGTCCTTGCCGGTGGTCTTCATGGCGACGGCGATGCCGGCGCAGTTGATCAGGATGCGCGGCGTGCCGAGCTTATCGACCACGGCCGCCACCGCCGCCTCGCCGCTCTCGCCGCTGGACACGTCGCACTTGACCGCGATGCCGCCGATATCGGCCGCGACCTTCTCGGCGCGCTCCATGCCGATGTCGAGGATCGCGAGCTTCGCGCCCCGGGCGGCCAGCGCGCGCGCCGTCGCCTCGCCGAGGCCCGAGCCGCCGCCGGTGACGATCGCCACCTGTCCGTTGGGATTCATGCAGTCCTCCAGAATGTTATGAAGCAAAACAATCCGGGCCTATGGTAGCGGCCCGACCGGTCCGGCGGCAAGGGTGCCCGGGGGCGACGGCAGGGTAGTCGCCTATGAGGATACCCCCACCCCTCACCCCTCCCCACAAGGGGGAGGGAGACCTCGGCGCTGCGGCTTTTCTGTCCCGGCAAGCGCCAGGCGGTCAGAATTCCCCTCCCCCTTGTGGGGAGGGGTGAGGGGTGGGGGTACGATGGCAGCTACGTTACCGGATTCATAGCCGTGAAGGGGTGCCGGGGTCCGCGCAAGGGGGCCTGCGCGACGGCGTGGAAGCGGCTTGCGTCAGGCGCTGAGGGTGCGCCGGTCCTTGCCCGTCCATTCGTCCAGCTTCGCGGCGATGCGCTGCGGCGAGACGGGTTTTGTCAAATAGTCGTCCATGCCCGCTTCGATGCAGCGCTCGCAGTCGCCCTTGAGCGCATGAGCGGTGACGCCGACGATGGGGGTGCGCTCCAGCCCTTCGGCGGCTTCCGCCGCGCGGATCGCCGCCGTCGCTTCCAGCCCGTTCATTTCGGGCATGGAGACATCCATCAGGATGATGCGCGGCTTGTGCTGGCGCCAGGCGTTCACCGCGCGCCTGCCGTCGCCGACGATGCGGAAGCGATGGCCGAGCTGTTCGAGGATCTGGCGGAAGACGAGCTGGTTCACCTCGTTGTCCTCGGCCACGAGGATGTCGGGAGCCGCCTCATAGGCCGCCGGTGCCTTCGGCTCCGCCGGGCGTGCCGCCAGGATTTCGGCGAGGGGAGCGGCGGCCGGCGCCGGGACGGCATCGCCGCGCGAGGCCCGCGCGGGCGCATGGATCGCCAGCACCTCGCCGATGGTGGACAGGAGCAGGGACGAGCGCGCCGGCTTGGTGAGGATGGCCGTTGCCCCGGCCGATCTCAGGTCGCGCACGGCGGCGCGGTGGTCCACCGAGGTCAGCAGGACGACCGGCAGCCCGGCCCAGGCGGGACGCGAGCGGATGGCGGCCACGACCTCGGCCCCGTTCAGCCCCGGCATCTGGTAGTCGAGGATCAGGAGGTCGACGCCGGCGCCGATGCGCGCGGCGTGGTCGAGGAAGTCGAGCGCGACCTGCCCGCTGTCGACCGCGCAGGAATCGAAACCCCATTGCCGCGTGATCTCGGTCAGGATGCCGCGGTTGACGGCGTTGTCGTCGACCACGAGGACGCGTGCACCGGCCAGTTCCGCGGCAGGGCGCAAAGCCGGTTCCAGCGCCGCGTGCGCCTGAAGCGGGATGCGGAACCAGAAGACCGAGCCGCCGCCGAATTCGCTCCCGGCGCCGATGGAGCCGCCCATCAGCTCGACGAGGCGCGAGGCGATGGCGAGCCCGAGCCCCGTGCCTTCGTGCCGGCGGGTGGACGAGGCGTCGACCTGGCTGAACTTCTCGAACACCGTGGCGAGCTTGTCGGCCGGGATGCCGATGCCGGTGTCCTCGACGCGGAACACCGCCTCGGCGCCGGCCATCGACACCTCGACCAGCACATGGCCGCGCTCGGTGAATTTCACCGCATTGCCGGTGAGATTGGTCAGCACCTGCCGGATGCGGCCGACATCGCCGACGATCCACTCGGGCAGGGCGGGGTCGATGCGCACGACGAGCTCCAGATCCTTCTCCGCCACGCGGGACGAGACGAGGGTGGCGACGTCCTCCACCGCCTCGCGCAGGTTGAAGGGCGCCGGATCGAGCTCGATGTGGCCTGCGTCGATCTTGGAGAAGTCGAGGATGTCGTTGATGATGGTCAGCAGCGCGTTGCCCGACTTCACGATCACGTCGGTGAAGGTGCGCTGGCGGGCGTCGAGCTCGGTGCCGGCCAGCAGCTCGGCCATGCCCAGCACGCCGTTCATGGGCGTGCGGATCTCGTGGCTCATATTGGCGAGGAATTCGGACTTGGCGAGCTCGGAGGTGCGGGCGGCCTCCAGCGCCGTCTTGAGCTTGGCGAGCGAGGCGCGGATGGAGCGGTCCATGGGCAGGAAGATGCCGAACAGCATGCCGCCGGCAAAAAGCGCCAGCACGGCGCCGAGCGAATAGACGGCGATCCGGGCATTGTCGGCCATGGTGCTGTTGAGGGCGCGCAGCGATGCGGCGAGCTGGGCGAGCGCGGGCGCGGTCTGGGTGCCGATCAGCGTCGCCAGTTCGGAGCCGGTCTTGCGGCGCGCAGCGGGATCGGCCTCGGCGGCCGCGGCCACCGCGTCGCGGAACTCGGTGAGCACGTCAACCGGCCGCTGCTGGCCATAGGGCATGTAGACGACCAGCTTGCCGGCCACGGAGGGCGCGAGGCGCTGCCAGAGCCGGTCGACGCCGCCGACCACGCGGTCGAGCCGCTCGACCTGGAAGCGCAGGGTCATCTCGGCCCATTCGGCGGCCGGGTCGCGCGACATTTCGAGCGCCGTGCCGCGGACCTTGTCGGTGACCTCGCTGGCGTCGGACACCAGCACGGCCATGGCGGTGACGTCCTCGTAGCGCGTGTTGGCGCCGTTGCCGACGAAGAGGATGACCGCGCACAGGCCGACGAAGGCGGCGGTGACGCCGACATAGCGGTAGCGCAGGCCGCGCACGGCGCGCGAGATGGTGGCGACGTGGTCGCCCTCGGCCGGCAGGGCGGCGGCGGGAACGCGGCCGCCGGCCGGCTCGCCGGTCGTTGCGGCGCGGCCTCGAAACCATCGACCCATGACAAATGTCCCCCGCTCCAGCGCGGAATCGTGAAAGAGCAGGGTGAAGTTTCAGTTAAGCCTTAAACAAGCGTTCGCTGGATGCGCCGCTTCAGCGGCGGATCACCGCGCGCAGCACGTCGCGCACGCCGATCGCCCCGACGAAGCGGGTCGATTCCTCGAACAGGGCGACCGGCGCCGTCGCCGACTGGTGCATGGCGTGCATCACCGTCTTCAGCGAGGTGGCCGGCGAGCACCAGAAGACGATGTCGTCGTCGGCCGACAGGCTGTCGATCTCGTCGCAGGAGACCCAGCGCGCCGGCTTGCCGTTGCGCTCGGCGGCGACGACGAGATTGTTTTCGTCGAGCCGGAAGCGGGTGGTCCGGCGCCGGTCGAGCCACACCCAGCCGTCCTCGTGCTCGAGGTCGTGGCGGGAGCGCATGACGTTCCACGCCGTCAGCACCGACAGCGGATTCACGTTGGCGATGAAGTCGCGCACATAGTCGTTGGCGGGCTTCAGCACGATGTCCTCGGGCGGGCCGCTCTGGACGATGCGGCCGCCCTCCATGATGGTGATGGTGTTGCCGATCTTGAGCGCTTCCTCGAGATCGTGGCTGACGAAGAGGATGGTCTTTTTCAGCCGCTCCTGAAGCTCCAGCAACTCGTCCTGCAGCTTCGTGCGGATCAGCGGGTCGAGGGCGGAGAAAGGCTCGTCCATCAGCAGGATGGGCGCCTCCGTCGCGAAGGCGCGGGCGAGGCCGACGCGCTGCTGCATGCCGCCGGAGAGCTCGTGGGCGTATTTCTTCGCCCATTGGGCGAGGCCGACGAGGTCGAGCTGCCGCGCCACCCGCTCCCTGCGCTCGGCGACGGGCACGCCGGCCAGCTCCAGCCCGAAGCCGACATTCTCCTCCACCGTGCGCCACGGCAGCAGCGCGAATTGCTGGAACACCATGGCGACGGCCTCGCGGCGCACGCGCTGGAGCTCGGCCGGCGGGCAGGACACGACATCGGCCTGCCAGCCGTCGCCGTGGACGACGACCTCGCCGCGCGTCACCTTGTTCAGCCCGTTGACGGCGCGCAGCAGGGTCGACTTGCCCGAGCCCGAAAGGCCCATCAGCACGGAGATCTCGCCCTGGCCGACGGTGAGCGAGGCGCCCGCGCAGCCGAGCACGGCGCCGGTTTTCGCGAGAATCTCGGCGCGGGTGGCGCCCGCGTCGACCATGGCCAGCGCCTCGCGGTCGCGGCCGTCGCGCGAGAAGACGATGTCGACGTTGCGAAACTCGATCGCCGCGCTCATCTGGTGCCCCCGCCGCCGATGCGGGCCATGCGATCGAGCACGATGGCGAGGACGACGATGGCGAGGCCGGCTTCGAGCCCGAGCGGGATGTTGAGCGTGTTGAGCGCGCGCACGACCGGCGTGCCGAGGCCGTTGGCGCCGATCAGCGCGGCGATGACCACCATCGACAGCGACAGCATGATGCACTGGGTGAGCCCGGCCATGATGGTGGGCAGGGCGGCGGGAAGCTCGACCTTCCACAGGAGCTGGCGCCTGGTCGCGCCGAAGGATTCGCCGGCCTCCAGCATGGGCTTCGGCACCGAGGTGATGCCGAGCCAGGTGAGCCGGATCGGCGCCGGCATGGCGAAGATGACGGTGACGATGAGGCCCGGAGCGAGACCGAGGCCGAACAGGATCAGCACCGGGATCAGGTAGACGAAGGTGGGCAGCGTCTGCATCAGGTCGAGGATCGGCTGGAGGATGGCGTAGACGCGCTCGTTGTGGGCGGCCCAGATGCCGATCGGCACGCCGATGGCCATCGACGCGGTGGTGGCGGCGACCACCAGCACCAGCGTCTGGATGGTGGCGTCCCACAGGCCCTGGTTGATGATGAAGGCGAGACCGAGAAGCACGCCGAGGCAGAGCTTCCACGAGCGCTTGAGCCACCATGCCAGCGCCACCGCGGCGAGTACGATGATGGAAGGCGGCAGCCACAGCAGGCCGGCCACCATGCCGTTGAGCACCGTGGACAGGAAGCTTGCCAGCGAATCGAAAAACCAGGCGAAATTGCCGGTCAGGTAGTTGAAGAAATCGCGGCCCCAGCGTCCGACCGGGATCTTCCAGCTCCGGATGAATTCCGTGATCGGGTCCATGGGCTCCCCTTACCCTCCCCCCGTGGGGAGGGTCGCGAACGAAGTGAGCGGGGTGGGGGTGTCGAGGGCGAAGCGAGC
>CAZVTK010000098.1:0-5599 GCA_964629765.1 uncultured Mesorhizobium sp. | reverse complement strand
TGGGGGCGCCTGGGCCCCCCTTCCCCCCCCCGGGGGGGGGTGGGCCGCCACCGTCGGGCGGGGGGGGGGGGTGTCGAGGGCGAAGCGAGCGGTTTGTTACCCCCACCCCGGCGCGTGCCGCGCCGACCCTCCCCACAGGGGGGAGGGTAAGGCCCGTCCCTACAGCCCCAGCCTGGCCTTCACCGCGGCTGCGCCGTCGCCGCCGTCGAAGGCGGTGACGCCGGCGAGCCAGGGGGTCAGCGCGTCGGGGTTGGCCTTCAGCCAGTCGGTCGCGGCCTTGTTGGGCTCGGCGCCGTCGTTGAGGATCGCGCCCATGATCTCGTTCTCCATCTTCAGCGAGAAGACGAGATTGGTCAGCAGCTTGCCGACATTCGGGCATTCGGCGGCGTAGCCCTTGCGCACGTTGGTGTGCACGGTGGCGCCGCCATAGTTCGGGCCGAACACGTCGTCGCCGCCGGCCAGATAGGCCATCTCGATATTGGCGTTCATCGGATGCGGCTCCCAACCGAGGAAGACCACGTCCTGCTTCGAGCCGGCGGCGCGCTGGACCTGCGAAAGCATGCCCGCTTCCGAGCTCTCGACCAGCTCGAAGCCGGACAGGTCGAACTGGTTGGCCTCGATCATGTCGAGGATCAGGCGGTTGCCGTCGTTGCCCGGCTCGATGCCGTAGATCTTGCTGCCGAGCTTGTCCTTGAACCTGGCGATGTCGGCGAAGCTCTGGAGGCCGGCGTCGAAGGTGTATTTCGGCACGGCCAGCGTGTATTTGGCGCCTTCGAGGTTGGTGACGATGGTCTCGACCGAGCCGTCCTCGCGATAGGGCGCGATGTCGGCCTCCATGGTCGGCATCCAGTTGCCGAGGAAGACGTCGATGTCGCCGTTCTTCAGCGAGGCATAGGTCACCGGCACGGCCAGCACCTGCACCTCGGGCGTGTAGCCGAGCCCCTCGAGGATCACCGAGGCGGTGGCGGTGGTGGCGGTGATGTCGGTCCAGCCGACGTCGGAGAAGGTGACGGTCCTGCAGCTCGCCGGGTCGGCGGCCAGCGCGCCGGTTGACAGCGCGGTCGCCAGAGCGAGCGCGAGAGTGACGGTTTTCAAACGCATGTGACGTCTCCCAGAGATGAAAATCGTTGCCGCGGGCGCTGAGGCGCCCTGCCTGTCGCCTGAAACAAACATCAAAATGACGGGGATTCAAGCCGATGCCGCCGCGGCAGGCGGCAATCGGTGACGCATTTGCGACGGCCGTGCTTGGGGTCCATGCATAACGAACGTGTGGAGGACGGGCCCGCCGGCACTCCCTTCCGGCCCGTGGTTGACGCTATCACAGGGCCATGGCGAAGCTCTATTTCCACTACTCGACCATGAATGCCGGCAAGTCGACGGCGCTGTTGCAGGCGTCGTACAATTATATCGAGCGCGGCATGAGCACGATGCTGTTCATCGCGGCGCTGGACGACCGCGCGGGCAAGGGGCGCATCGGCTCGCGGATCGGCCTGTCGGCCGAGGCGTACATGTTCAAGGACGGCGACGACCTGTTCGAGCAGGTCCGCGAGCGCGTCCGTTCGGCGCCGGTGCATTGCGTCTTCGTCGACGAGGCGCAGTTCCTGTCGCGCGACCAGGTCTGGCAGCTCGCGCGCGTCGCCGACCGGCTGGGCATTCCGGTCATGTGCTACGGGCTGAGGACGGATTTCCGCGGCGAGCTGTTTCCCGGCTCGCTCGCGCTGCTGACGATCGCCGACGAGTTGCGCGAGGTGCGCACCATTTGCAGTTGCGGGCGCAAGGCGACGATGGTGGTGCGGCTCGGTCCGGACGGCAAGGTGATGCACCAGGGCGCGCAGGTGGTGATCGGCGACGCGCAGTACGTCTCGCTCTGCCGCCGGCACTGGGAGGAGGAGATGGGGCGCTGGCCGGCGGAGGACCTCGTCGGCTTCGGCCGGGAGTAGGGGGCCGGGAGTAGGGGGCCGGGAGCAGGGGGCCGCGAGCAGGGCGAAAAACCGTCGGCCCGCGCGTCTTTCAATCGCCATCGGGCCTATCTATATTCCGCCAAGTCAACCGGCGGCGGCGCCGGCACAGTCCGGGCAACGTTGCGAGGAACCACTACATGGCCACACTGCAGAATTTTGACGCCGAAATCGCCAAGACGAAGCAGGTGGTCGAGGAGATGCGCACGAAGATCGAGCAGTCGGGCGTGCTGCTCGACCGGTTCGCGCAGGCCGACACCAAGATCGGCAATGCCGATTTCGACATCGAGAACGCCCGCATCGACGACGTGCTGAAGCAGCAGAAGACGATGGAAGGCAACATCGCCGACCTCATCATCGGGCTCGAGGACGCGACCAACGTGTTCGGCACAGAGTTCGAGTCGATGAAGAGTTTTACCGCCTGGGAGAGCTTCGTCGGCATCTTCTCGGCCCAGCGCAAGCAGCGCATGCGCACCGAGCGCGTGCGCAACATGTCGCTGGCCGGCAACCTTCAGGAGCTTCTGTCCAAGTCGGACACCATCGTCGGCATCCTCAAGGACCAGAAGGCGGTGCTGGACGCCCGCTACAAGACCTCGGAAGCGAGCCTCGCCACCGTGATCGAGCGGCGCAAGGGCACGATCGAGAACCTGACCGCGACGCAGAAGCGGATCGAGGAGCTGAATCCGCTGCTGCTGGATCTCGAGAACCGGATAGGGCTGTCGACCAGCCAGACGGAGCGCACGCAGCTCGAAGGCGAGCGCTCGAAGATGGCGACCGAATACAACGAGCGGCAGGCCAAGGAGCAGGAGCTGCTGGCCGAGAGCCAGACGCTGGAGCGCTACACCGCCATGTTCCAGACCTTCGTCGATTCGCTCAACAACCAGATCGCGGCGCAGTCGACGCTGATCAACAAGCTGACCATCGACACCGAGCAGCGCATCGTCCTCTACAAGGCGCTGGAGGATTCGTTGAAGACCGCCGCGCAGCAGGACGTGGCGCACAAGATCAACACGCTGGGCAGCCAGGTCGACACCACGGCCGAGCAGACCATGGCCGGCATCGGCGCGGCGGCGCAGAAGCACATCGGCGACCTGCTCGAAATGCACGAGAAGAACATGGTGGCGACCGCCGACATCCAGCGGCGCAAGAAGCTGGCCGACGACGCCTTCGCCCGGCGCTTCGAGGAGGTGCTGAGAAAGCACAACGCGGCGGACTACGTGAAGGCGTAGTTGCGCTTCGAGGCGTAGACGCTTGCGTCCTTTCGGCACCCCCCTCTGTCCTGCCGGACATCTCCCCCTCAAGGGGGGAGATCGGCCCTCGTTTCCGCTTTCGCCAATCGCCGGACGTTGGCGAAATCATAACCGCAATTCGATCTCCCCCTCAAGGGGGGAGATGTCCGGCAGGACAGAGGGGGGCGACGTAGAGCGCAGACGTCGACGGGGCGCAAACCCATGATCGCCACGACCGACACGCCCGCGGCGCGCTATTTCGACACGATCGCCGCGGCGCTCGAAGGGCTCGACATCTTCCTGCGCGACGACCGCTCGCCGCTCTACCGGCACGGCGTGGTGGCGCAGGTGGTGGCCGAATATATCGAGCGGCTGCGCGTGTCGTTCGGCTGCTGGGAGAACCGGCTCGGCTTCATGGAGACGTTCCGCATCTCGCGCGCCGAGAGCGGCTATCCGGTGTTCCAGAACGTGCTGGAGCTGGAGAACGACAAGAAGAACGCCGAAGCGCGGCTGGCGGCGATCCCGCAGCCGGAGCAGATCCGCTCCGACATGGCCGATTTCATCCTGCGCCGGAAGGAGTTTCCCGGCGCGTTGCAGCGTTCGATGGCCGAGCGCATCTATCTGGAGGATTTGCGCGACGGCGCCGTGTTCGCGCCGCTGGTGCTGCCGCGCACGATCAAGGTCTCGGTGAATCCGAAGACGCTGCGGCCCTATTATCTGGTGCATTGGGGCGCGTTCGACGGCTCGGCCAATCTGCCGCTGGTCTATATGGCCACCGTCGAGGATTCCTCGCCGAAGATGGTCGAGACGCTGGTGACGCGCGACGGGCAGATGAACGCCCGCGTCGAGATTCCGCTGCCGGTGGAAGGCTTGCTCAACCCGGAGCTCGCGCACCGCTTCGACGATTTCGCCGCCAAGAACTCGGCCTATACGCTGTCGCCCGCGACGATCGCCGGCAATCTCGACAAGGATTTCGACACGCTGCACCCCAAGCAGCTTCGGCGCGTGGTGCTCGGGCCGTTCTATTCGGCCGGCATCACCGAGCACAACACGACGGTGGAGAACGTGCTGTCGAAGGTGCGCCGCGCGCAGAACGCCTGGCTGCTGACCTGGACCGTGCAGGAGGTCTATTCCAAGGGCGAGATTCCCGGAAAGCGCGGCCTGTGGTCGGAGACCAGGGGGCGCGAGGAATTCTATCTGAACACCGACGATCTGGAGGCGGCGCGGCAGGGCGTGTCGTCCTACGAGAAGCACGCGCTGATCCCGCACGAGGCTTATCAGGCGCTCTACGCCGCGCACGAGGCGCGGAAAGTGTTCGACGGCTACAAGGTGCACATCCTGTCGAACGGCAAGGTCATCAGCGATGTGTGATACGCTGACGCGACAGGTCCGGGCCAAGCTGCGCGAACTCGCGGCGTTGCGCGGCAAGGTCGGCGCGAATGCGCTCGACGCGCTTGAGCACAGCCAGCGGATCGATATCACCTTCACGTCGAATGCAATCGAGGGGAACACGCTGACGGCCGGCGAGACGGCTTTGGTCGTCGACAAGGGGCTGACGATCAGCGGCAAGCCGTTGAAGGATCATCTCGAAGCCGTAGACCACGCCAAGGCGCTCGACTGGGTGCTCGACATCGGTGTCCGCAGCGATGCGCCGATCACCGAGAGCGACATCCGCAACCTGCACCGGCTGGTCATGGCCAAGTCCGCACCAGATATTGCGGGCCGCTATGCCGACCGGGCGCGCTTCGTGAACACGGACGCCGGCGTGTTCTCCTTCCCGCCTCCGCTGGAGGTTCAGCCGCTGATGCAGCAATTCGGCAACTGGCTCGGCCGTGCGACGCCCGGACCGGAGACCGCGTTCGAGGCGCACCGTCGGCTGGTGGCGATCCATCCGTTCAACGACGGAAACGGACGTACCGCGCGCTTGCTGATGAATCTGGTCCTTGCCCGCGCTGGCTTTCCCGCCGTTGCCATAAGGCCGGTCGACAGGCCGGCCTATATCCGGGCGCTGGAGGCCATCCAGGCCGGCGAAGGACACAGCGCCTTCGACAATCTCATGTTGCGCAGGCTGGACGAGACGCTGGACCTCTATCTCGATGCCGCCTTGCAGGCCCTGCCTGCCGAGAAACCGAAAATCGCCACAGGAAAACGCCATGGACACCGGCCTGACGACGATCTCTGAAGCCGATGTCGAGAAGCATCGGGCCACCGCCCAGAGCTTCGTCACGCGCATCGTCGTGCTGGAGGACGGCTCGGGCCAGTCGCAGACGGCGCTGGCCGGCACCGGCCGGCGCTTCGTCTCCACGGTGACGCCGGGCGCGGTGCAGCGGACGCGCGAGGTCGAGCTGACCAAGCGCATCCAGGCGATCCGCCCGGACGACGCGATCATGGGCATCGGCCAGCACACGCTGC
>CAZVTK010000097.1:0-17989 GCA_964629765.1 uncultured Mesorhizobium sp. | reverse complement strand
GTCCAGATCGCCGACAGCACGACGATCAGCGTCAGGCCGAGATAGACGATGGCGAAGGCGAGCTGCGTGGTCAGGCGGTTGCCTTCGAGGTCGCGGTATTCGTCGGTGTTGGCCCGCACGAGCTGGCGCGCGCGGATCACCTCGGCGTCGATCTCGCGGACGGTGTAGAGGAACAGGCCGGAATATTCGCGCAGCTTGATGACCGCGCCGACGATGTTGCGCGAGCGCGGCTCGATCAGGATCGGCTGGCCTTCGGCGTCGGCGCGCGCGATGGCGTCGGCGGCCGGCTCCGGCACCTGGAGCCCGGCAGGAAGCTGGGTCGACATGATCTGCGAGCCGTCGGCGCGCACCATCGAGGCGAAGGCGAGCGAGCGGCCCCGCACCTGCGCGTTCAGAAAGTCGCGGAACCCGTTGCGGTCGAGGTTGAAGAGCGGGCGCACCTGCTCGAGGTCGTAGGCCATCGAGAGCGTGGTGCCCTGAAGGTTGCGCCCGTTCTCGGCGACATAGGCTTCGGCGATCGACAGCGACGAGTTGATGATGACCTTGGTGCGGATCTCGAACCAGCGGTCGAGGCCGATGTCGAGCGTGATCGAGGCGATGATCGCGATGATGATCGCTGGAATCGCGGCCACCAGCGAGAACATGGTGACGATGCGCACATGCATGCGCGAGGCCGCCCGGCCGCGCCGCCGCGCCTGCCAGATGCGCCATGCCTCGCGGCTTATCAGCCCGACGAGGACCGCGACGAAGACGAGGTTGATGCCGATAACCACCAGCGTCGCCTCGCCGGTGGGCCGCACCGGCGTGACGCCGAGCAGGATGGCGAAGGAGATCGCCGCCGTCACCAGCGCGGACACGATCACCGCCGGCCCGGCCCATGCCAGCAGCCGCCGAAAAAGCGTCAGCGTCATTTCGTCCGAAGTCCGACTCGGGAGCGTTTCGACCGCCATGATCCCAGCTTAGACCATCACCTGCGTTGCTTCTATGCAACGCATTGTGGCTTTCTTGCAACGAAGCCCGGATCAGCCGTGTTTCGAAGCCCTGTAGACGTTCACGCCCAGCTCGCGGATCTTCTTGCGCAGCGTGTTGCGGTTGAGGCCCAGCAGCTCGGCGGCGCGGATCTGGTTGCCGCGCGTCGCCGTCATCGAGGCGAGCACCAGCGGATATTCGACCTCCTCGAGGATGCGCTGGTAGAGCCCCGGCGGCGGCAGGTCGGCGCCGAAGCCGGCGAAATATCGTTGCAGATAGTGCTCCACCGCCTGCCCGATCGACAGGTCGGCCGGCAGCGAATCCAGCGCCACGGCGGGGGCCGGCGCCCCGGCCGTGCGCAGCTCGGCCTCGATGATCTCCTGGCTGAGCTCGTCCTGCGGGTAGAGCGCGGCCAGCCGGCGCACCAGGTTCTCCAGCTCGCGCACATTGCCCGGCCATGCATAGCGCCGCATCGCATCGTAGCCGCCGGCCGAGATGCGCTTGACCTGCAAGCCTTCCTTCTCGGCCTGCTTGAAGAAGTGACGCACGAGGTCGGGGACGTCCTCGGCCCGCTCGCGCAGCGGCGGCAGCCGCAGCGGCACCACGTTGAGCCGGTAGAACAGGTCTTCCCGGAAAAGCCCCTGGTTGATCAGCGTGCGCAGGTCCTTGTTGGTGGCCGCGACGATGCGCACGTCCGTCTTGATCGGCGTGCGCCCGCCCACGGTCGTGTACTCGCCCTGCTGGAGCACGCGCAGCAGGCGGGTCTGCGCCTCCATCGGCATGTCGCCGATCTCGTCGAGGAAGAGCGTGCCGCCCTCGGCCTGCTCGAACCGGCCCGAGGAGCGGTTCTGCGCCCCGGTGAAGGCGCCCTTCTCGTGGCCGAACAGCTCGCTCTCGATCAGGTCGCGCGGAATGGCCGCCATGTTGATGGCGACGAACGGCCCGTTGCGCCGCCGGCCGTATTCGTGCAGCGCGCGCGCCACCAGCTCCTTGCCGGTGCCCGACTCGCCGCTGATCATGACCGTCAGGTCGGTCTGCATCATGCGCGCCAGCATGCGGTAGATGTCCTGCATGGCATGGCTGCGCCCGACCAGCGGCATCGCGTCGGGCTGGTCCTCCGGCCGGTGCTCGGCTTGGCCCTTGCGCGGCTCCGACAGCGCGCGGTTGACGATGGCGAGCAGCTCGCCGAGGTCGAAGGGTTTCGGCAGGTATTCGTAGGCGCCGGTCTCGGAGGCGCGGATCGCCGTCATGAAGGTGTTCTGCGCGCTCATGACGATGACCGGCAGGTCGGGCCGGACCTTCTTCATGCGCGGCAGAAGGTCGAAGGCGTTCTCGTCGGGCATCACCACGTCGGTGATGACGAGGTCGCCCTCGCCGGCCGAGACCCAGCGCCACAGCGTCGAGGCGTTGGAGGTGACGCGCACCTCGTAGCCGACGCGCGACAGCGCCTGGTTGAGGACCGTGCGGATGGCGGCGTCGTCGTCGGCCACCAGGATGTTGCCGCGAGCGCTCATTTCGGCATGCCTCCGTCGGTTTCCGTTTCAGCGTCGCCCTTCGATGCCGGCATCAGGATGCGGAAGGTGGTGCCGCGCGGCGTGGACTCGCATTCGATGACGCCGCCATGCTCGCCGACGATCTTGGCGACCAGCGCCAGCCCCAGCCCCGAGCCGTTGGGCTTCGTCGTGATGAACGGGTCGAACAGGATGGGCAGCAGGTCGGGCGGAACGCCCTGCCCGTTGTCGTGCACGCAGAATTCGAGCGGCAGCGACACGCGGTCCTGCGTGCCGGGCACCGACAGGCGGATGCCGGGCCGGAAGGCGGTCGACAACCGGATCTCCCCGGCCGGATCGTTGCCGATCGCCTCGGCGGCGTTCTTGACGAGGTTGAGGAAGACCTGCACGAGCTGGTCGCGGTTGGCGAAGACGGGTGGCAGCGACGGGTCGTATTCCTCGACGATCTTGATGCGGCTGGCAAAACCGTTGCGCGCGATCGCCTTCACATGGTCGAGCACGACATGGATGTTGACCGGCGTGCGGCTGATCGGCCGCTCGTCGGAGAACACCTCCATGCGGTCGACCAGCGAGACGATGCGGTCGGTCTCGTCGGTGATCAGCCGGGTCAGCGCCCGGTCCTCGTCGCCCACAGCCGTTTCGAGAAGCTGCGCGGCGCCGCGAATGCCCGACAGCGGGTTCTTGATCTCGTGCGCCAGCATGGCGGCGAGGCCCGTGACCGAGCGCGCCGCGCCGCGATGCGTCATCTGGCGGTCGATCTTGTCCGCCATCGACCGCTCCTGGAACATGATCACCACCGAGCCCGGCATCTCGGCGACCGGCGCGACATAGAGGTCGACCACCTTGTCCTCTCCGATGCGCGGCGAGGAGATGTCGACGCGGTATTCGTTGAAGGGCGAGGCGCGCTCGCGCACCTGCTCGACCAGCGTCAGCAGCGGGCTGCCGAACGGCACGAAGCGGGCGAGCTTGTATTTCAGCAGCACGGCGACGCTGGAGCGGAAAAAATCCTCGGCCTCCGCATTGGCGTAGCTGATCACGTTGTCCGGCCCGACCATGACGACCGGGTGGCGGATGGTGTTGAGCACCATCTGCGCCGCATCGCCGGGGGTGGGGGCGGGCGTGACGGGCATGCCGGCGGCGCTCATGCGGCGAGTTCTCCGGCCGGATCCATCACAGGGGGCGCGGCCCCGAACCAGCCGGTCAGCGCGTCGGCCAGCGCGGCGCGCACCTCAGCGGCGTCGAGCGAGGTCATGGCGACGCGCGCCAGCGCCGCGGGCGCGGCTGGCGCATGGCGGCCGAGATACCAGCCGAGATGCTTTCGCGCCTGCCTCAGCCCGCTTTCGACACCGTAGAGCGACAGCATATCCTCGTGATGGGCGATCACATAGTCGGCCATCGCTGCGCCGTCCTCCGGCACGCCGGACGCGGCGCGGCCCGACCCCCGCGCCGCGATCGCGCCCGCCGCCCACGGCGCGCCCTGATGCGCGCGCCCGACCATGACGGCGTCGGCACCCGAGAGGCGCAGCGCCTCCCGCGCGTCGCAAAGCGAATGGATGTCGCCGTTGACGACGACCGGCACCGACACCGCCTCCTTGACGCGCCGCACGGCGCGCCAGTCGGCGCTGCCCTTGTAGAACTGCTCGCGCGTGCGCCCGTGGACGGTGATCATTGCGACGCCGGCCGCCTCGGCCCTGCGCGCGATGGACGGCGCGTTGAGGCAGGTCTCGTCCCAGCCGAGCCGCATCTTGAGCGTCACCGGCACGCCGGCCGCCGCCACCGCGGCCTCGACGAGGCCGAGCGCATGGTCGGGGTCGCGCATCAGCGCGGAGCCGCAATAGCCGCCCGTCACCTTCTTCGCCGGGCAGCCCATGTTGATGTCGACGATGTCGGCGCCCTCGCCGGCCGCGATGCGCGCGGCCTCGGCCATCGCGCCGGCCTCGCGCCCCGCAAGCTGCACCACATGCACGTCGATGTCGGGGCGCTTGAGCCGCGTCAGCGACCCCTCGCGGCCGCGCGCCAGCTCGCCGCTGGCGATCATCTCCGACACGACCAGCCCCGCGCCATGCGCCGCGGCCCTGCGGCGGAAGGGCTCGTCGGTAATTCCCGACAGCGGCGCGAGGAACACGCGATTCGCCAGCGCGATGCCGGCGACGGCCAGCGGCGCGGCCAGTGGCGCGACTGGGGCCTGCGGTTCATCCATGCTCAAAGCCGGCATGCTCAAAAACAAGGCATCATTGGACTGTGCCCATCCAATAGCCATTTTGCGTTGCACACGCAACCGCGAAACGGCGCGCGCAGCTATGCGCGAGCGGCGGGGCTGGCATTTGCATCATGCGACGCCTATGGCTCCCGCGTGGCGCCGGGACAACGGCGCCGGTCGGAAGGCGAGCATGGACGGCGAGATCGCGGCGGTGGTGGTGGCGGCGGGGCGCGGGCAGCGCGCGGGAGCGAGCCCGGACGGCCCCAAGCAATATCGTCCGCTGGCCGGCCGCGCGGTGCTACGCCACACGCTCGACGCGCTGGCCGCCAGCCCGCTCGTCGGGCGCATCGTCGTCGCCATCCATGCCGGCGACCGCGACCTCTTCGACGCGGCGACGGCCGGCCTCAGTCGTGCCGTGACCGCTGTGACGGGCGGCGACACGCGCCAGGCTTCGACGCTGCGCGCGCTCGAAGCCCTTGCCGAAGCGCCGCCGGCCTATGTGCTGATCCATGACGGCGTGCGGCCCTTCATCGACAACGCGCTGCTGGAGCGCATCGCCGGGGCGCTCGCCCCCGACAGGGGCGTGCTCCCTGCCCTGCCCGTCACCGATACGCTGAAGCGCGGCGCCGGCGGCATGGTCGAAACCACCGTCGCCCGTGAAAACCTGTTCGCCGCGCAGACGCCGCAGGCCTTTCCGTTCGCCGCCATCCTCGACGCGCACCGGCGTGCGGCAGCCCAGAGCCGCGCCGACTTCACCGACGATTGCGCCATCGCCGAATGGGCGGGGATGCCGGTCGCCATCGTTCCGGGCTCGCCCGACAACGTAAAGCTCACCTATGCGCAGGATCTCGCCATGGCCGACGACCGCCTTTCCGGCAGCTTCCCCGACGTGCGCACCGGCAACGGCTACGACGTGCACGCCTTCGGTCCCGGCGACGCCGTCACGCTGTGCGGCGCGCGCATTCCCTATTCCCGCGCCCTGGCGGGCCATTCCGACGCCGATGTCGGGCTGCATGCGCTGACCGACGCGCTGCTGGCGACCTGCGGCGCGGGCGACATCGGCACGCATTTCCCGCCCTCCGATCCGCAATGGAAGGGTGCAGCCTCGCGCCTTTTCGTCGAGCATGCGGCGGCGACGGTGCGCGCCGCGGGCGGACGCATCGCCAACGCCGACGTCACGCTCATCGCCGAGGCGCCGCGCATCGGCCCGCACCGCCCGGCTATGGTGGCGGCGATGGCGGCGATGCTCGGCATCGACCCGGAGCGCGTCTCGGTGAAGGCGACCACCAACGAGCGGCTGGGCTTCGTCGGCCGCGAGGAAGGCATCGCCGCCATCGCCACCGCAACCGTCGTCTATCCGGGGCGTTTGAAGCCCTGAGGGCGTTTCCCCGAAGGAGTTTTAGATGACCGAAGCCGCCGACCTCGCCGACCGTTTCCTCAAGGCATGCCAGGCGCGCGGCATCCTGTCGGCCACCGCCGAATCCTGCACCGGCGGCCTGATCATCGCTCTGCTCACCGACATTCCCGGCTCGTCCTCGATGATCGACCGCGGCTTCGTCACCTATTCCAACGAAGCCAAGATGGAGATGCTGGGCGTTTCGGCCGCAACGCTCGACGCTTATGGCGCGGTGTCGCGCGAGACGGCCGGGGAGATGGCCGCAGGGGCGCTGGCCCGCTCGCACGCCGGCATCGCGCTTTCGGTCACCGGCATCGCCGGCCCCGACGGCGGCAGCGCGGAGAAACCGGTCGGCCTCGTCTGGTTCGGCGTCGCGGTTTCGGGGCGGCCGGTGCACACCGAACGCCGCGTCTTCGACAATCGCGGCCGCGACTTCGTGCGCCGCCAGACCGTGATCACCGCGCTGGAACTGGGCCTTGCGGCGCTCGCGGAGGGTTGACCGGACTTCCGCTGCGTTATCCCCTATGGCTCGGAGGCGGCGCAATGCCGCCGGCCATGGAGGACGAAGGGGCATGCCGGAGAACAGCAGCACATCCATCCCGCGACTGGCCTGCGTGCTGGCCGCATCGCTCGCAGCGCTCACCCTGTCCGTGGCGCCGATCGCGGCCGCGCCGGGCCTCTCCGACCCCAACCCGCGCGTGCAGAAGCTGATGGACCAGGCGCTGACGCGGCAGGACGCCATGGTGGCCGACGCCCTCGGCAAGGTGGCGCCGCAGCGCCCCGGCGTGCGCGACGTCTATTTCGTCGGCATCGCCGGATGGGGCGACCAGGACGTCTTCCGCCGCGAGGTGCGGGCCGTGCGCGCCCTGTTCGAAAAGAGTTTCGGCGCGCAGGGACGCGCCGTGTCGCTGGTGAACCATCGCCAGACGCTGGACCAGGTGCCGATGGCCACGCACGAGACCATCGAGGCGGCGATCATGGGCGTTGCCGGGCTCATGGACCCCGAGGAAGACCTGCTCGTGGTGTTCCTCACCTCGCACGGCGCCGAATGGGACGGCTTCAGCCTCGTCCTCAACGGCAACGACCTCGGCAATCTGCGCACCGCGCAGCTCGGCCGCATCCTCGGCGCCGCGCGCGTGAAGAACCGCGTGGTCGTGGTGTCGTCATGCTTCTCCGGCCAGTTCGTGCCGGCGCTGGCCGAGGAGAACACGCTGCTGATCACCGCCGCCGCCAGCGACCGCACCTCCTTTGGCTGCACCAACACGGCGCAATGGACCTATTTCGGCGAAGCCTACTTTCGCGACGCGCTGCCGCGGCACAGGAATTTCGTCAAGGCGTTCGAGGAGGCGAAGGAGAGGATCACCGCGCGCGAGAAGAAGGAGGGTTTTACCCCCTCCGTCCCGCAGATCCGGGTGGGCGAGCGCATCCGCGCCGTGCTCGGCGATATGGGTCTCTAACGGGGGGCCTCTAACGGGGCCTGCGACCGCGCTCAGAAGCGGCGCAGCAGGGCGGTGAAGATGTTGGAGAAGTCGTCGGTCCAGGGCTGCGTCGCGCCGGCCGCCGGCACCTGCCAGCGCGGGTCGTCCGCGAGCGGGCCGAACATCGCCTCGTCGGCGGCCATCACGGCGACATGGCTCGCGGAGATGTATCCGGTATCGGCGGAGGCGCCCCGCTCGCCGAAGGTGCCGGCACGGATCGCCATGCCTTCCGAGGCGGCGAGCGCGGCGGTCACGCTTTCCAGTTCGAGGTAGCGGTTGGAGATGTGGAAGACGATCATGCCGTCCGCCTTCAGGCGCGAGCGATAGAGTTGCAGCGCCTCGCGCGTCAGCAGATGGGCGGGGATGGAGTCGGACGAAAACGCGTCGACCAGGATCAGGTCGAAACGCCGCGCGGGCTGGTCCGCGATGGTCAGCCGCGCGTCGCCCAGCACGACGGGCGCGTCCGGCGCGCAGGCGGCGAGGAACGGGAACAGCGCCGGATCGCGCGCCGCATCGACCACCGCCCGGTCGATCTCGAAGAAAGTCCACGCCTCGCCGGGCCGCGCGTGGCAGGCGACGCTGCCGGTGCCGAGCCCGATCGCCGCGGCGGCGGCCATGGCGCCGCCGCGCCGCGCCTGCATGGCGCGCACCGCGCCGGCGATGCCGCCGCTCTCGTGATAGTAGGTCAGCGGCGTGGGGCGGCCCGTCTCGGCCGTGCGCACCGCGCCGTGCAGCGTCGTGCCGTGCATCATCGCGCGGAACGCGCCGTCCGACGCCTCCACGACGCGGACGATGCCGAAGAAGGTGCGCTCGCGGAACAGGTCGCCGCCGCCGGCCGCGTGGACAAAACCCACCGGCACCAGCGCCACCACGATCGCCGCATAGAGGCGCGGCGCCAGCAGGAAGGCCAGGGCCGCGCCGGCGGCGAGCGCGACGATCACCAGCGACAGCCCGGCGTCCTGCCCGGATGCGGCGAGAAGGCCGACGGTGATGCCGACCAGCCCGGTCACGACCGCGGCGGACAGCCATTGCCGCCAGGGGGTGCCCTGCGGGCGCACCAGCATGACGGCGACGATCAGGACAAAATATTCCGCCACCCAGTCGAACAGGACCGGCGCCAGCAGCGATGCGAACACCCCGCCCAGCACCCCGCCCGCCGACATCCACAGATAGAAGCCGGTGAGGCCGCTGGCCGCCGGACGCGCCGCGTAGAGCAACGTGTGGCAATGGAGCGCCGCGAAGAAATAGAACAGGATCTGGATGCCGAGATTGAGCCACACCGGCATGATCGCCGCCATCTGCAACGAGGCGAGCGTGGCCGCGCCGAGCAGCGGCACGAGCCCGGCGACCAGGCGCGGCGGCAGCAATGGCCTGTCGCGGAAGGCAAAGACGAAGGTGAGCAGGAACAGCGCCAGCGGCACCACCCACAGGAAGGGCGCGGCCGCGACGTCGAGCGTGATGTGCGCGGTCACCGCCACCAGCAGGCCGGACGGCAGGAAGCCGTACCATGCCCACACCAAGGGGGCCCAGAGCAGCGGGCGCCCGCGCACGTTCGCGTGCGCGGTGGCGGGTGTTGCGGCACTCGCCGGAGCGCCTCCCGCGGCGAGCAGCGCGCAAACCCCGACCGCGGCCGCGAGCACGGCGAAGCCGGCCGTCCACAGCAGCGACTGGTCGCCGACGGTGAAGCCCGGCTCGAACAGCACGATGTAGAGGATCAGCGAGGCGAAGGAGCCGATATTGCTGGCGCCGTAGAGGAAGTACGGGTCGGCCGCATGCGCGTGCCCGGTGCGGGCGAACCACGCCTGAAGCAGCGGCCCGTTGGCCGACACGGCGAAGAAGGGCAGACCGACCGCGACCGCGAACAGGCCGAGCAGCCAGAGCGACTGGCCGCTCTGCGGCGGCGTCTCCCAGCCGGCCGGCACCGCGACCGGCAGCACGAGGAAGGCGAGCACCATCACCGCACCGTGGACGATGGCAGCCCGCGCCGGTGCCAGATAGCGCACCAGCAGGTGCGCGTAGCCGTAGCCGGCGAGCAGCATGGCCTGGAAGAACACCATCGCCACCGACCACACGGCCGGCGAGCCGCCCAGCCGCGGCAGGATCATCTTGGCGAAGAAGGGCTGCACCGAAAACAGCAGGAAGGCGCTGAGGAAGAGGGTTGCGGCGTAGAGCGGCAGCGCGGCCCTCGTGCCGGCGCCCGCCCCCATGTGCTGCTCCGCAATCGCCATCGTACCGTCTCCGTTCGCCGGCCCCGTTCGCCGGAAATCGCGGGCGATGCTAGAAGGTGACGGTTAACTTCGGCTTAGGCGGCAGCGCCGTAGACCGCGTCGGCGCGCTTCTCGAACGCCTCGGCGAACATGCGGAAGGCGCGGTCGAACATGGCGCCCATCACGGCGCCGAGCACCCGGCTCCTGAACTCGTAGTCGATGAAGAACGACACGTCGCAGCCGGCCGCCGCCGTCCCTGTACCGGTCTGGAGTTGGGCCGGCAGAAACGTCCAGCGGTTCTCCAGGTAGCGGAACGGGCCTTCGAGATATTTCACGTCGATGCGCCGCTCGGCCGGCTTCAGCAGCACCTGCGTGACGAAGGTCTCGCGGATGGCCTTGAAGCCGACCGTCATGTCCGCCACCAGCAGCGTCGCCCCGTCGCGCTCGCGGCGCGAGCGCACGTTCAGCGCCTCGCAGAGCGGCAGGAACTCGGGATAGCGCTCGACGTCGGCGACCAGCGCGAACATCTCGTCCGGGCTGTGCGAAACGCGACGAACCGTCTCGAATTTCGGCATGGTTCCGGGCGCTTACACCGGCTTCTTCAACTTCGCGTCGCGGGCGGCGCGCAGCCGGGCGAAATCCTCGCCGGCATGGTGCGACGAGCGCGTCAGCGGGCTCGACGCCACCATGAGGAAACCCTTGGCGTAGGCCACCGTCTCGTAGGATCTGAACTCGTCGGGCGTGACGAACGCCTTCACCGGATGGTGCTTTCGCGACGGCGCGAGGTACTGGCCGATGGTGATGAAGTCGACATCGGCCGAGCGCAAATCGTCCATGAGCTGAAGCACCTCGTTGCGCTCCTCGCCCAGCCCGACCATGATCCCCGACTTGGTGAAGATCGTGGGGTCGAGCTCCTTGACCCGCTGCAACAGCCGGACCGAGTGGAAGTAACGCGCGCCCGGGCGGACCGTCAGATAGTTGGACGGCACGGTTTCGAGGTTGTGGTTGAACACGTCGGGCCGCGCCGCAACCACCGTCTCCAACGCCCGGGCGCCTTCCTTGCGCAGGAAGTCGGGGGTCAGGATCTCGATGGTCGTCGCCGGGGCGGCCGCGCGGATGGCGCGGATCACCTGCGCGAAATGCTCGGCGCCGCCGTCGTCGAGGTCGTCGCGGTCGACCGAGGTGATCACGACATGGGTAAGGCCCATCTGGGCGACGGCCTTCGCGACATTTTCAGGCTCTTCGAGGTCGAGCGGCAGCGGCCGGCCGGTGGCGACGTTGCAGAAGGCGCAGGCCCGCGTGCAGATTTCGCCCATGATCATGAAGGTGGCGTGCTTCTTGTCCCAGCATTCGCCGATATTGGGGCAGCCGGCCTCCTCGCAGACGGTGACGAGGCGGTTCGACTTGACGATGTCGCGCGTTTCCAGGAAGCCGCGCGAGGTCGGGGCCTTCACGCGGATCCAGTCCGGCTTGCGCAGCACCTCCTGGTCGGGCCGGTGGGCCTTCTCCGGGTGCCGCGGCCGCGGCTTCGTCACTGTGTCGAGGATGGTGACCATTCCTGCTCCCCGGCCTGCACCCCGGTCTCGTGCGACTCTATAATAGCGCGGCCGGCACAATGTAAGGCCGCCACGGACATGGCGGCCCTACCGGGGTAGCATGGCAGGGATGCGTCGATGGTCCTTGCGTCAGCGCCTGATGGCGCGGCCCACGGCGATCAGGATGCAGGCGCCGATGAAGCCCGCGATCAGATAGCCGATCCAGCCGCCCAGCGAGACGCCGACCAGACCCAGGATCGCATTCGCGACGACGGCGCCGACGATGCCGAGCGCGATGTTCATCAAGAGCCCCATATTGCTCTTCATGAACTGCTCGGCCAGCCAACCCGCCAGCCCGCCGATGATGATGGCTGCAATCCAGCCCACGCCCGCCGATTCCATGAGGATTCTCCATTTGCCCGATGCGGCTTGTGCCGCGGCGGGAAAACGGACGAGCTGGCGCAAGGTTCCGCATCGCGATCACATGTTCAGCGCGCGGCCATAGGCGTCGAGCACGCTCTCCTTCATCGATTCCGACAGGGTCGGGTGCGGGAAGATCGTGTGCATCAGCTCCTCCTCGGTCGTCTCCAGCCCCATGGCGACGACGAAGCCCTGGATGAGCTCGGTGACCTCGGCGCCGACCATGTGGGCGCCGAGGAGCTGGCCGGTCTTCCTGTCGAAGATCGTCTTCACCAGCCCCTGGTCCTCGCCCAGCGCCACGGCCTTGCCGTTGGCGATGAAGGGGAAACGGCCGACGCGGATGTCGAGCCCCTTTTCCTTCGCCTTCGCCTCGGTCAGCCCCACCGAGGCGACCTGCGGGTGGCAGTAGGTGCAGCCCGGCACCTGAAGCCGGTCGAGCGCATGCGGGGAGAGGCCGGCAATGGCTTCGACACAGATCACCGCCTCGTGCTCGGCCTTGTGCGCCAGCATGGGCGGGCCGGCCACGTCGCCGATGGCGTAGACGCCCTTCGCCGATGTGCGGCACATGCCGTCGATCACGATGGTGCCGCGCTCGACCTTCACGCCGGCCGCCTCCAGCCCGAGGTTTTCGACGTTGCCCTGCACGCCGACGGCGGAGATCATGCGCTCGGCCGTGATCCTCTCGACCGAGCCGTCCTTCTTCTCGACATGGGCGGTGACGGAATTGGCGCCCTTCTCGACCTTGGTCACCTTCGCTTCGAGGACGAACTTCATGCCCTGCTTCTCGAACTGCTTCTGCGCGAATTTCGAGATCTCCGCGTCCTCCACGGGCATGACCTGCGCCATCAGCTCGACCACGGTCACCTCGACGCCCATGGTGCGGTAGAAGCTGGCGAACTCGATGCCGATGGCGCCCGAGCCCATGACCAGCAGGCTCTTGGGCATGGCCTGCGGCACCATGGCCTCGAAATAGGTCCAGATCAGCTTGCCGTCGGGTTCGATGCCGGGCAGCACGCGCGGACGCGCGCCGGTGGCGAGGATGATGTGCCCGGCCTGATAGGTGCCCTCGCCCTTGACGTTCTTGGGCGCCGGAACCTGCGGCTCCATCGGCTTCTTCGACGTCTTGCCGACGACGATCTCGCCCCCTTTGTCTCCCGAAGGAGCCTTGGTCAGCTTTGCCTCGCCCCAGATGACGTCGACCTTGTTCTTCTTCATCAATATTCCGACGCCGCCGTTCATTCTTGCGGCAATTCCGCGGGAACGCGCGACGATGGCCTTCAGGTCAGGCTTGAGCGAGCCTTCCAGCGTCAGGCCGTAATCCTTGGCGTGGGTGCCCAGATGCATCACCTCGGCCGAGCGCAGCAGCGCCTTGGTGGGGATGCAGCCCCAGTTGGAGCAGATGCCGGCCAGATGCTCGCGCTCGACAATGGCCGTCTTCAGCCCGAGCTGGGCGGCGCGGATGGCCGCGATGTAGCCGCCGGGTCCGGCGCCGATGACGATCACGTCGTAAGTTTCAGCCATTACAAGCTCCAATCATATTGCGCCGAAACGCTGGCCGAACCACCAGCCCACGTAGAAGATGCCGGCCGCCAGCGTGGCCACCGTCGCGACGATCCCCGCCACCTCGCCGAGCTTCAGCCCTCGAATCACATCGACAAGATGCAGCTCCGAGGCGGCCACAGCTCGTTCGCGCGGAGAACGCCCGGTGCCGGTGCCCTCCTTGATCGCGTCGACCCAGCTGTAGAACAGCTCCTGGAAATAGCGCTCGTCCAGCAGCCGGACATCGAAGTCCATCCAGTGAATCTTGAACTGGATCTTGGGATCGAGCACGCCTTCCACGCGGCAGCCCTGCTCGGCGACGACGAGCACCGGCACGTCGAATGTCTTGGCCAGCGCCGCCTCGATGTGGTTCCAGACCGTGGGTATCTGGAACGGCTTGAACTCCGGCCCCGGCTCGTCGGCCGCGCGGAACTCCACGGCGGACCGCGCGAACATTCGCTCGAAGCAGATGACGAGAGCGCCATCCGCGAGTTTCAGCTCCTCGATAATCTTGTCGAGAGGGTTGTCGAACGTGTTGGGCAATCTGACGGTTTCGACGCCGGCATTCTGCAGCATCGTCTCCAGCCTGGACACGAAGCGGGCGCGGCGCTCGTCCTTCTGGCGCCCTACGCTGAGGAATATTTTCGGCCTGCGCTTCGCCATTGGCGGTCTAGAGTCCCAGCATCATGCGCACCACGGGCTCCAGCCCGCGGCCGATGGCGCGCGAATTCTCCGCGTCGAGATGAACGCCGTCGAGCGGCGTGGTCCTGGCCACCGAGCCGGCGTCGAAGAAGCCGCAGCCCGTGTCGTCGGCAAGATCGGCATACATGGAGGCCAGCATCGCCGACTGCTCGATGCCGCCGTCGAACATGGCCGCGAAATCCGGGTCGCCGGTCTCGCAGATGGGCGGCGGCGCGACGAGCAGGATCTCCGGCGCGGCGGCGGCCATCGGGTAGGCGTGGCCGCGCACGATACCGACGAGCCTCTGCATGCCGCGCTGCGCGGCCGCCGCCCGGCCGGCGATCCACGGCTTCATGTCGTTGGTGCCGAGAAGGAAGATGACCAGATCGAGCGGCGAATGGCTTTCGAGGACGGTCGGCAGCAGCCGCGCGCCGTTGCGGTCGGCCGGGCCGAGATGGTCGTCGAAGGCCGTGGTGCGCCCGTTCAGCCCCTCGGCGATCACCGCGACGCCCGGCCCGAGCGCGGCCGCCAGCACGCCGGGCCAGCGGTCCTCGAAGGCGTGGCGGCCCGGCCCTTCTGCCGAATAGCCCCAGGTCAGCGAGTCGCCGTAGCAGAGGATCGACTTCACGCACCCTGCCCCAGTCTGCGCAGGCCGAGCGCGGCGAACAGATAGAGCACGCCGCTCGACAGCAGCTCGACGCCGAGCAGGATGCCGAGCACCGAGACCGCCGACCACGGGAAATTGGCGAAGATCATCACCGCGAGCAGGATGGAGACCGCGCCGGACAGCAGCACCAGCCCCCAGCCCGCGACCGGCCGCAGCGAGAAGGCGAACATGATCTTGGCGATGCCGCTGACGAGGAACAGCACGCCGACGAGGATCGTCAGCGAGACCATGCCGGCCAGCGGGTCGAACAGCAGCACGACACCCACCACCGCGGTCGCGACGCCCAGCAGCAGCGCCCACAGGAAGCCGGTCCAGTCGCTCACGCTGAAGGACTGGACCACCTGCACGGCGCCGAGGAAGAGAAAGATCCAGCCGGCCAGCAGCGTCACGGTCAGCGTCGCCGCCAAGGGGTTCCACAGCGCGAACAGCCCGCCGACGATGGAGATGACCGCCATAGCCGCCATCCAGCCCCACGACGTGCGCATGCGCGATTCAGAAACGGATCTGGCCATTGGCATTTCCTCCTATTGGGCGCCCGCGCGCCCGAACTGCATGGGCCGCGGCGGCGCTGCCGGGCGCGCGCGCCACCGGAAAACGAGCCACTGCATCGCGAGGATGACGATCGCGGGGATGGAAATGCCCGCCAGCACCGGCAGGTCGCGCACGATGCCGGTGCGCGACTGCGCGGCATAGAAGGCATAGCCGAACAGCGCCGCGAGCAGGATCGCCATCAGCGCCAGCAGCCAGCGCGCGACGCGCGAGACCGCGCGGCGCGGCTCGCGCATATAGGAGGCGACCAGCAGCGGCAGGACGACGACGAGCCCGAGCGGCGCGATGGCCGAGAAGGCGAGGATGAACTCCTCCTGCGCGCGGGTCTCCACGGCGATGACGTATACCACGATGCTTCCGGCCAATGCGGAGGCCAGGAAGGCGACGATCGCGGTAAGGAGGTTGCGCAAGGACGCCTCACACCAGCATCGCCATCGGGTTCTCGATATAGCGCCTGAACGCGACGAGCAGCTCCGCGCCCAGCGCGCCGTCGACGCAGCGATGGTCGGTCGACAGCGTCACCGTCATCATGTTGGCGACGACGATCTTGCCGTCCTTCACCACCGCCCGCTCCTCGCCCGTGCCGACCGCCAGGATGGTCGCGTGCGGCGGGTTGATGACGGCGGAAAAGTCCTTGATGCCGAACATGCCGAGATTGGACACCGCGCTCGATCCGCCTTGGTATTCTTCCGGCTTGAGCTTGCGGTTGCGCGCGCGGCCCGCGAGATCCTTCATCTCGTTGGCGATCGCCGACAGCGACTTCTCCTCGGCGCGGCGCACGATCGGCGTGATCAGGCCGCCGGGGATCGAGACGGCGACGCCGACATCGGCATGGCGGTGCCTGACCATCGCGCCTTCCGTCCACGACACGTTGGCGTCCGGCACGTCGCGCAGCGACAGCGCCAGCGCCTTGATCACCATGTCGTTGACCGACACCTTGTAGGCCGGCTGGTCGCCCTTTTCGGTCTTCCTCACCGGCGCGGCGTCGTTGATCTGCTTGCGCAGGTCGAGAAGCGCGCCGATGTCGGTGTCGATGGTCAGGTAGAAATGCGGGATGGTCGACTTCGCCTCGACCAGCCGGCGCGCGATGGTCCGGCGCATGCCGTCATGCGGCACGAGTTCGTACGAGCCCTCGGCGAACAGCTTCAGCACCGCGTCGTCCGACATCGGTTTTGGCGTCGGGGCCGTCGGAGTGGCTGCGGCAGGTCCGGCCGCGACCGCCGCCTTCTTGGGCACGCCGCCGGCTGCCGCCTTCTCCACGTCGGCCTTCACCACGCGGCCATGCGGCCCGGAACCGGCGACGGCCGAAAGGTCGATGCCGGCCTCTTTGGCGATGCGGCGGGCGAGCGGCGAAGCGATGGTGCGCCCGGCCGCGCCGTTCGAGGCCGGCGCAGCGGCGGGTTTCGGCGCAGCGTCCGCCTTTGGTGCGGATGCGGCGCTCGCCGGTTCCGCCGCCGGCTTTGCGGCCTGCGGCTTCGCTTCGGCCTTCGGTGCCTCGCCGCCCTTTGCGGCTGCCGCCGCGTCCTCGCCCTCGGCCGCCAGCACGGCGATCAGCGCGTTGACCTTCACGCCCTCGGTGCCGGCCGGCACGACGATCTTGGCGACCGTCCCCTCGTCTACCGCCTCGACCTCCATCGTCGCCTTGTCGGTCTCGATCTCGGCGATCACGTCGCCGGGCGACACATGATCGCCCTCCTTGACCAGCCATTTGGCGAGGTTGCCTTCTTCCATGGTGGGCGAGAGCGCCGGCATGGTGATGTTGATCGGCATCTATCTGTCTCCGGCGTAGTAGGGTGTGGGGTCCTCGTGGAACCCGAGCGGCCTGTCGAGCGGCCAAAGGTCGGCGAGCGAGAATGAAACGGCATCGAACGGGGCGGCGCGGACCATGTCGTCGGACGTCCACGACCCGAGCTTCAACCATTGCCGGTCCCGGAGCTCGAACGTCTCCAGGATCTGAAGTCGCGGATCCAGGAGCCACATATGCGGAATGCCTGCCTCCGCATATATGCGCATCTTCACGGTTCGGTCGCGCCGCTCGGTGGAGCCGGACAGGATTTCGCAGACCCAGTCGGGCGGCACGGTGAAATAGTTGCGCTCGGGATAGCCGGAAAGGCGCTCACGCTTCCATCCGGCGACATCTGGAACCAACAGGTGGTCGCCGAGCTTGATCTCGGTCTCGACAAAGAAGATCCAGCCTCCCGGTCCACCGATACCTTTCTGGAAAGGCCCGCCGAGTTCTGCGGAAAGCGCCCCCGCAGCAGCGTTGTGCCGGGGCGACGGCCGCGGATGCGTCATCAACTCGCCGTCGATGATCTCGGCGACCAGATGCTCCGGCGCGGCCTCCACATCGGCGTAAGTCGCCGTTCGCTTCGGGGAACGGGAAGGCGTTTTCATCGACCTCTCCGGTCAGCTCCTGTAGGTCACGGCCTTCACCGCCTCGATCACCTCGGCCACGTTCGGCAGAGCGAGCTTTTCGAGGTTGGCTGCATAGGGCATCGGCACGTCCTTGCCGCAGATGGTGATGACCGGCGCGTCGAGATGGTCGAAGGCGCGCTGCATGACCTGGCTGGCGATGTGGTCGCCGACGGAGGACTGCGGAAAACCTTCCTCGATGGTCACCAGCCGGTTGGTCTTCCTCACCGAGGCGAGGATCGTGTCGAAGTCGAGCGGCCGGATGGTCCTGAGATCGATGATCTCGGCGTCGATGCCCATCGCCGCCAGCTCCGCCTCTGCCTTGACCGCATAGGTCATGCCGATGCCGAACGAGACCAGCGTCACGTCGCGGCCCTCTTTGTGCACGCGCGCCTTGCCGATCGGCAGCGTGAAATCGTCGAGCT